>JACQZJ010000001.1 GCA_016213895.1 Planctomycetota bacterium
TGAAAGTCAGCGGCAATGCACTGCCGGTGGGCGAGGCGAACATCGCGCACGATCCGCACGCCGCCGAGCTCGTGGTGAATGCCGCGTGGCGCACGCCACCGCTGCTCGTGGGACTGGATGTGACGCACCAGGCGACGCTGTCGGAAGCGGAGTTCGCGCTGCTCGCCGAACGGCGCACGCCCGCCGCGCGCTTCCTCGATGCGCCGGCGCGCCTCGGCGAAGGGGTTCTCGGTGGTGACGGGCTTGCGCGGCGCAGACGGCGCGGGTGAAACGGCCGCCTCGTCCTCGCCAGCCGGAGCCGCGACCGCCTCTGGCGCAGCGCCTGCCTGCTGCGCGGCCGGCGGCGGCGCGCCGGCGTCGCCGGCATAGGTTCCCTCGAAAGACTGGCAGCCGACCGCGGCGGCCAGCCCGAGCAGGACGGAGAGCGAGACCATCAGTCTTGTGTGCTGCGCCATTGTTCTGGTTGGTGCACGTGCGTGTCACCCCTCCGGAGCAGCCGGATGCGCTGCTCGGCCTCGACCTTGTGCGTTTCCAGTAGCCACTTTCGCTCGCTGTCGCCACCCGTGTCGTACTGGGGGAGCGAGGCGATGAACGCCTGGAAGGCCTCGAGCGCCTGCTCCAGGCGGCCGGCCGCGGCGCAGGCCTCGCCGAACAGGAACTTGGCCGGCCTCTCGCCAGCCGCCCAGAGGCGCGGATCGGCGCGGTCGAGCGCCTCGAGGAGCGCCAAGGCCTCGGCCGGCCTGCCGGCCAGATCGAGCAACACGCGCGCGAGCTTGACCTTTGCTCCCGGGTCCTCGGGGCAGCGCGCCACTTCTTCGGACGCCTGCCGCAAGGCGATTGCCACGGCCTGGTTGCGCCGCCGCGCCGGCGCCGTGACCAGGCGGAAGACGAGCACGCCGAGGACGGCGGCTGAGGCAGCAACGACCCAGACCCACATGTTCTCGCGGCTCCGCGGAAGCCCGGCGCGACGCCCCGGGATTGTACCGGCCGGCCGGATCAGCGCCCTGCTATACTCGCGCTCGATCCTGTCCCGAACAGGAGACTCGACCAGCAAAGGAAGCGACATGGCTCAGCGCAGCGTGGTGATCATGGGTGCCGCGGGCAAGGACTTCCACGTGTTCAACACGTGCTTCCGCGACGACGCCGCCCGCCGGGTGGTGGCGTTCACGGCCACGCAGATCCCGGGAATCGACGACCGGCGCTACCCGCCGGCCCTGGCCGGCCGCCTCTACCCGAGCGGCATCCCGATCGTCCCCGAGGAGGATCTCCCCTCGCTCATCGAGCGCGAGAAGGTGCAGGACGTCGTATTCGCCTACTCGGACGTGTCCTACGCCTACGTCGAGGACCGGGCCAAGGTCGCCCGCAGGGCCGGCGCCACGTTCGACACCTTCGACGTGGACCGCACCATGCTCGCCTCCTGCAAGCCCGTGATCGCGGTCTGCGCCGTGCGCACCGGCTGCGGCAAGAGCCAGACCTCGCGCCGCATCCTCACCCTGCTGCGCGCCAGGGGGTACAAGGTCGTGGCCATCCGCCACCCCATGCCCTACGGCGACCTGGAGAAGCAGGCGGTGCAGCGCTTCGCCACCCTTGGGGACCTGAAGACCCACGAGTGCTCCATCGAGGAGATGGAGGAGTACGAGCCCCATATCCGGCACGGCCACGTGGTCTATGCCGGCGTCGACTACGGGGCCATCCTCGCCGCGGCGGAGAAGGAGGCGGACATCATCCTCTGGGACGGCGGCAACAACGACACGCCCTTCTACCGGCCCAAGCTCTACATCACGGTGGCGGACGCGCTCCGGCCCGGCCACGAGCTGGACTACTTCCCGGGGCGGGTCAACTTCGAGCGCGCCCACCTGATCGTCATCAACAAGTGCGACAGCGGCACCAGGGAGGCGATCGAGCAGATCGAGAAGAACGCGGCCCGCCTGAACCCGGGGGCGCGCATCCTCAGGGCCGAGTCGCCGGTGACGGTCAGCGACCCGGCACGGATCAAGGGCAAGCGCGTGCTCGTGGTCGAAGACGGCCCGACCTTGACGCACGGCGGCATGAAGTTCGGCGCGGGCGTGGTCGCGGCCGAGAAGTGCGGCGCGGCCGCGATCATCGACCCGCGGCCGTTCGCCGTGGGCTCGATCGCCGCCACCTACGCCAAGTACCCGGAGACCGGCAAGATCCTGCCGGCCATGGGCTACGGCGACCAGCAGATCAAGGACCTGGCGGCCACCATCGACCGCGCCGACTGCGACGTGGTGGTGATCGGCACGCCCATCGACCTGGGGCGCGTGATCCAGATCAACAAGCCGTCGGTGCGCGTCACCTACGAGCTGTCCGAGCAGGCGGACAAGCCGCTGCTCGAGGCAATCGAGACCGCCCTGTCGCGCTGAGCCCGCGGCCGCGGCGCGCGGCCCCCTGGCGCTTCGGCCGCCCATGGCGTACCATCGCGGGCGTCGGCCTTCGGCCTCACGCCGCGCACGCCTCATGGAGACCCAGCCCATGCGCCGTCCCGCCGCCCGCCTCCCGATCCTCGCCGCCCTCGCCCTGCTCGCGCCCTGCCTGACGCCCGCGCTCGCGGCTGCGCAGGCAAGCGACGGCCCTCCCATCCCCGGCGCCTCGGCGCGCGGCTTCCTCGCGCGCCACGGCGGGAACTGGCGCGTGGTCCTCGACCCGGCCTCCGGCAACCCCGCTTTCGTCTACGGCGGGAGGTTCGCGCTCGCGGAACCTCCGCTGCGGCTCGAGGAGTTCGAGTCCGCTGCGCGCGCCGTGGTCGAGGAGGAGTCCGACCTCCTGGGCGTCACGCCCGCTGAGCTGGTGCTGGAGGAGGTGCGGCCGCTCGCGCTCGCGCGCATCGGGTCGTCCGACAAGGTGGCGGTCACGTTCCGCCAGGAGGTGGACGGCATCCCGGTGGAGAGGGGCCAGGTCACCGTCCTGTTCGAGCGCGGGAGCGGCGCGGTGCTCGCCCTCGACAGCACGGCCGTGCCGAACGCGCGCCTCGTCGATCTCGCGCCGCGCTCCATGGTCGAGGAGGCGGTGGCCGCGGGGAGCGCCGCGTTCGAGCAGCGCTACGGCCTCCCGGCCGCGCGCGTCGAGGACGTGCGCGCCGCTCTCATCGGCCCGTCGGCCTACTTCGGCCGGGAGAACGCGCTCTCCGACCGCGGGCCGACCTTGGCCTACGTCATCGAGCTCTCCTGCCCCGGCCTCTTGACCGCCGAGGGCCTGCCTGCCGGCGCCATCGCGTACGTCTCGGCCGAGGGCGACCTCACGGTCTTCAAGCTCGTCCCCACGTCGTACGCGGCGAGCAGCGGCACCACCGCCGGGAACGTCAACGTCGGCCCGGAGCCGAACTCCTCCACCAATCAGGAGCAGCCCTTCCTCAAGAACATCTGGATCCAGGACCCGGTCTCCGGCTCGATCCTCGCGACCACGGGCGCGGGCGGCGCGTTCAGCTTCGCCTCCTCCGGGCCGGCGCGCGTCGAGCTGCGCCTCAAAGGGCCGTACGCCTTCGTCGAGAGCAAGACGGGCGCCAGCTCCCTCCTCAGCGGCGTGCTCGACCCCGGCATCCCGGCCAGCTACCTCTTCAACCCCGCCCTGAGCGAATACACCACGGCCGAAGTGGCCGCCTACTACTGGGTCGACCGCTTCCGCGACTGGATCAAGGGCATCGACCCGAGCGACGTCAAGATGGACTTCTCCGTCAAGGCGAACGTCAACCTGAGCGCGCACTGCAACGCCTACTTCACCGGCGGCATCGGCGGCGGCTCGATCAACTTCTTCTCGGCGGGCAGCGGGTGCACGAACACGTCCTACAAGGCGGTCATCCACCACGAGGAGGGACACTACGCCAACGTCAAGTACAACGGCGCGGTGACCGGCGCCTTCCACGAAGGGGCGGCGGACGCCTGGGCGTACTACATCGCCGACGACCCGTGCCTCTACGCCTTCTACACCAGCGGCGGCTGCCTGCGGCACGGGGAGCAGACCTCGGTCTTGAAATGCCCGACGGACGGCGACGAGTCCTGCCACGGCGGCGAGGTGCATCTCGAGGGCGAGGCGCTGGCGAGCGGCCTATGGGCCGTGAAGAAGAACCTGAAGGCCGCCCTCGGCGCGAGCGCGGGCGCGGCCGCGGCCGACGCCCTGTTCCTCGCCTGGCTGCAGGTCTTCAATGACGGCGCCATCCTGAACGTCATCAATGACCACTGGATCGCGCTCGACGACGACAATGGGAACATCTACGACCTGACCCCCCACTTCAGCGCGATCAACGCCGGCTTCACCTCCTACAACTGGCCGGGGGTGGTGGTTCCGGACCTGATGATCGACCTGGTGAACGCGCCGGCCCAGAACGGCAGCGTGCAGCCCCTGCAGCCCGTCACCATCGAGGCGCGGCTCGTGTCGAACTTCGGCCTGCTCACCGCGACCGAGCTGTACTACTCGAGCGACGGCGGCGCGAACTTCAGCATGACGCCCATGCTCCCCGCCGGAGCTCCGGACCACTACACGGCCTCGATCCCGGGCATGGCCTACCGCACCAGCCCGCGCTGGTACGTGCGCGTGACCGGCTCGCTGGGCGGGAGCCTGACCGAGCCCGCGGGCGCGCCACAGACCTCCGCCATCTGCCATTGCGGCCTCTTCGTGCCGCTGCAGCAGTGCAGCTTCGACAACGTCTTCAGCGAGGAAGGCTGGACGCACGCCCTCCTCTCCGGCACGAGCGGCGACCAGTGGGAGCGCGCTTGTCCGGCCGCGCCCGGCTCGCAGGAGGCGACCGACCCGAAGGAGCAGTACTCGGGCATCTACGTCTGGGGTACGGACCTCTCGACCTCGGGCGCGGACGGCAAGTACGAGCCGAGCGGCAGCGGCGAGCTGCGCTCGCCCGCCTTCGACCTGAGCGCCTCGCCGCACGTCAAGCTGCAGTACCGGCGCTGGCTGGCGGTCGAAAAGGCGAGCGCCGACCAGGCGAGCATCTTGGTGAACGGCGCGCAGGTGTGGCAGAACCCCGCGGCGCAGAACCTGATCGACACCACGTGGGTGCTGCATGACCTGGACATCACGGCGCAGGCGGCGGGCAATCCCGCGGCGCAGATCAAGTGGCGCCTGGCGGCCAATGGCAGCACGGAATACGGCGGCTGGAACATCGACGACGTGCTCGTCTACCGCATCGATCCGCCCGTGGCCGGCTACTTCGCGGCGTATGGCGCCGGCTGCCCGGGCTCGTTCGGCAAGGTGCCGGCGCTCGGCGGCAGCGGCGCGCCCACGCCCGGCGGCACGGTGACCCTCGCCGTGTCGAACGGCCTGCTCATGAGCTCCGGCCTGCTGCTCCTCGCGACGGCCCAGGGCAGCACTCCGCTCGGCGGCGGCTGCGACTGCCTGCTCGGCGGGACCTTCCTCGGCGGCGGCATCCCGCTCACCCTCGGCTTCACGGGGGAGGTGCAGCTCACCGGGCCGATCCCCGCGGGCACGCCCGTGACCGACGTCTATCTGCAGTGGATCGGTTTCGACTCGGGCTCGGCCAACGGCCAGTACGCCGTCTCGAACGGCCTGCACATGCACATCGAGTAGCGCGGGGCGGCGGTTTCAGCGCGAGCGTGGCCCGCGCCGCGCGGGCCGTGGAGTGTGCGTTGCCCGCCGGCCGCGGGCCCTCCCGGCCGCGCGGAACCTCTCGGCGGCCTCGCGAAAGAACTCGATGATCTCCTCGTTCGACTTGCCCTCGAGCAGCCTCGCCTGCCGATCGCGGATACGGCGCACGAGCTCAACGGCGCGGATGTCAGTCCTCTCTTTCATGTGTCGCCACCTCCCGCGGAGAGCAGATCGTCAACGGCTTGTACCCCAGCTCCATATTCACGGCGTTGAAGAGCCTGATCTTGTCCAGCCTCACGATGTGTCTGAAGTTCCAGCTCACGACGGCGTCCACCTCGGCGACCGTCGCGATCGCGATGTGCAGCATGTCGTTGCGGAAACGCGGCGCAAGAACGCGGCGCGCCTCGTAGGCGCTCAGCACCTCGATCGCCTCGTCAGTCACGGGGACGACGAGAGCAGCTTCCAGGAATCCATCAAGCAGGTTCCGGACGTGCTGCGGGGCCGACGAGACCTCGGCCAGGGTCACCGCCGAGACGACCATGCTGAAGCGCGCCTCCCGGAAGTCGGTCATGAGGGCGTTCGACCACTTCGAGAACTCCCGATCGAAACAGCCGCCCAGAACGGACGTGTCCAGGTAGACACGCAGTCGTTTCATGGATCCCATACTACACTTCCCGTGAGTCGGTGGCCGCCGGCACCCGGCTCTGGCTCGCGGGCTGCGCGAATCTGAACCGGAGGCGTGGGCCATCTCGGGACGGCTGCGCCGAGGGGCACGGGCAGTGCCGCTGGACAACATGGCCGGAACTCCGGGCCCTCGGAGCGGTCATGGGAGAAGGCAGTGGCCAGGCCCTCCGGCGAGCGGACGCGTCGCGAACCGCAGCTTGAGGCAGAATCCCGCCCCGGAATCACCAAGCCGCGGCCGAGCGGGTCCGTTACAAGGGGCGGCGGCCAGACCGCCCCCGGAAGACGCAGGCCGCACGCGATGGAGCGCACGCCATGAACAGGAAACTCGCATTCTGCGTCGTCCACGCCGCGCTGGCGGTCTTGCTCGCCGGCCTGCTGGCCGGCAAGCTCCTGCCCCAGGCGCCGGCGGCCACCGAGGAAGAGTTGGAGGAACTCATGCGGGACGGCAACTACCTGGAGGCGTTCCAGGGTTTCGCGCGGCGCGCGCGCGAGGGGCTCGGCGCGCCGGAGCGCATCGGCGTCGATCTCTCCCGCGCTCTCCAGTGCCTGGACAAGCTCGCCCGTCAGGCCGACATGGACGCGTTCCGCGAGGAGATCGTCGCGCTGTACGCGGGCAACTGGCGGCTCCTCTGGGCTGCGGGAACCTCGTACCTCGCCTACAACCACCGCGGCACGATCGTGGCGGGCGTGTTCCAGCGCGGCCAGTACGGCGGCGGAGAGTACGCGAGCTCCCTGCTCCGCGACCGGGCGCGCGCCATCCAGCTCCTGTTCGCCGCGCGCGCGCACGCGCCGGAAGACGCGGCCGCGTACCTCCTCGGCGACCTCATGGCCGACCTCGCCTCTGCCCTCCTCTTCGAGGCGGACCACGGCGCCGCCTTCCGCCTGCTCAGCCTGACGGACCTCGCGGAGCTGCCCGACCACGAGAGGGGCGGCTTCTACGGCCGCTGGGGTGACGCGGGAGCGGCGGTCGACGCCGAGGGGAACCCGATCTTTCATCGCTTGCCAGCGAGCCTGGACGAGGCGAAGACGGACGGCGAGCGCTGGCGCTTCGCGCTGGCCGAGGCCGCGCGCCTGAACCCGGCCCGCGCCGGCGAGATGAGCTGGCGGTTGGCGGAGTTCCTGAACGGCCAGTTCGGCGTGCGCACCATCGGGGACGAGTTCCTGCTCCGTGTCCCGAAGGCGGAAGACGGCGCGGGCGCAGGCGCGAGCGGGCCCTTCGCCCTCGAGAGCCTCGCGGACGAGGAGACCATCTGCCGGCTCGCGACCGGCGTGCGCCGCATCCGGCTCCCGGACGAGTTCAACTTCTTGAAGATCTACCGCTCGATGGGCGAGAACGCCGCGAACCCGTATCGCGTCTCGGCCTTGCAGGAGCTGGCGCAGATCTTCGAGGACCGCCGCCAGTATCCGCGCGCGGCCGAGGTCTGGCAGAGGCTCGCGGACCTCCACGACACCAAGCGCGAGAGGGAGCCGTTCCTCATGCGCCGGAACGCCATCATCGGCAACTGGAGCGAGTTCGAGCCGGTCTCGACCCAGCCGGCGCAGAAGGGCGCCACCGTGGACTTCCGTTTTCGGAACGGCCGGCAGGTCTCGTTCGAGGCGCGAGCCATCAAGGTCGAGAAGTTGCTCGAGGACGTCCAGGACTACCTGAAGTCAGACCCGGGGACGATCGACGGCCGGCGCGTCAACATCGAGGACCTGGGCTGGCGCCTGGTCACGCGAGACGAGAAGAAGTACCTCGGCGAGCGCGTGGCCGCCTGGAGCCTCGATCTCGAGCCGGCGCCGGGCCACCAGGACCGCCGCATCACCGTGGCCACGCCGCTTCGGAGCGCGGGCGCCTACCTGCTGTCCGGTCGCATGGAGGACGGCAATACCAGCAGGACCGTGCTCTGGGTCGCGGACACGGCCATCGTCAGGAAGCACCTGGACGGCGGCGAATGGTACCTGGTCGCGGACGCGGTGACGGGCTCGCCCGTGGAGAAAGCGAACGTCGAGTTCTTCGGCTATTGCCCGGAGCACGTCGCGGGCACAAAGCGCTACCGCGTCCTGACCAAGAGCTTCGCGCGCTTGACCGATGCGGCGGGTCAGGTGGTGAATCGCGAGGACGAGCAGCCGCCGAACCACCAGTGGCTGGCGATCGCGCGCACTCCGGCCGGCCGCCTGGCCTATCTCGGCTTCTCATCCATCTGGATGGGGCGCCACGAGCCCGCGCGCGACGCGGAACTCGAGGCCTTCGCGATCACGGACCGCCCCGTCTACCGGCCCGAGCAGACGGTCCACTTCAAGTGCTGGCTCGGCACGCCGCGCTACGACCGAGAAGGGCCCTCCGACTGGGCGGGCCGCGAGATCGCGCTCGAGATCCTCGACCCGCGCGACGAATCCGTACTCGCGGAGAAGCGCTGCTGCGACGAGTACGGCGGCCTGGAGGGAAGCGTTGGGCTCGGCCCGGGCGCGGCGCTCGGCGTGTACACGATCCAGGTGGACGACCACTACGCCGGCGCGTTCCGCGTCGAGGAGTACAAGAAGCCGGAGTTCGAGGTCGCGGTCGAGGCGCCGGCCGAGCCGATCGCCCTGGGCGAGCGCTTCACGGCCGTGGTCAAGGCAAGCTACTACTTCGGCGGGCCGGTGCGAGAGGCCAAGGTCCAGTACCGGGTGCTGCGCACCTCCTTCGAGCAGGAGTGGTATCCGCCGCGGTGCTACGACTGGCTCTACGGTCCGGGATACTGGTGGTTCGGCTATGACTGCCTCGGTTACCCGGGGTGGGAGAGATGGGGTTGCTCGCGGCCCGTGTGGTGGTGGCTGCGCCGGCCCTCCGCTCCGCCCGAAGTGATCGCCCAGGGCGAGGCGGAGATCGCGGGAGACGGCACGTTCCAGATCGACATCGACAGCGCGCCGGCCAAGGCGCTCTACGGCGATCAAGACCATCGGTACCAGATCTCGGTGGACGTGACCGACCGCTCGCGGCGCACGATCTCCGGGAGCGGCGCGGTCATCGCCGCGCGCGCGCCGTTCAAGGTCTACGTCTGGCCGGACCGCGGCTACTACCGCGCGGGCGACACGATCGAGGTGAGCGCGGCCGCGCGCACGCCGGCAGGCGAACCGGTGTCGGGCAAGGGCGTGCTCCGCCTCTTCAGCGTGCGCCAGGAGGAAGACGGACCGGTCGAGACGCTGGTCGAGGAGCGGCCTTTCTCCGCCGGCGCGGACGGCCCGACGCGGCTCAAGCTCGTGGCGGCGCGGCCCGGCCCCTACCGCGCCTCGGCCACGGTCACGGACGCGCGCGAACGCGCGCTCGAGGGCGCCTGCCTGATCGCGGTGCACGGCGACGTCGCGGCCGGCACGGACTTCCGCTTCAACGCCCTGGAACTCGTGCCCGAGAGAATGGAGCAGCGCCCCGGCGACAAGGCGAAGCTGCGGATCAACACGGATCGCGCCGGCAGCACGGTCTTCCTCTTCGTTCGGCCGGTGAACGGCGTCTACCTGCAGCCGGAGATGCTTGAGCTCTCCGGCACGTCGCGCGAGATCGAGATCGAGGTCCGGCCGGAGGACGTGCCGAACTTCTTCGTCGAGGCGCTCTCCATCGCCGACGGCCGCGTGCACCAGGAGACGCGGCTGATCGCCGTGCCGCCCGAGGACCGCGCGTTGCAGGTGGCCGTCCTGCCCGAGTCCGCGACCTTGAAGCCGGGACAGGAGGCGCGCGTCACGGTGCGCGTCACGGACCACCAGGGCAAGCCCTTCGCGGGCGCCGCCGTGGTCACGATCTATGACAAGGCCGTGGAGTACATCTCCGGCGGCAGCAACGTGCCGGACATCCTGGCGTGCTTCTGGGCGTGGCGGCGCGGCCACCATCCGTACAGCGAGGCCAGCCTCGAGCGCTTCGGCCACAACGTGGTCCCCGAGGGCGAGGCGAGCATGAGCACGATCGGCGCGTTCGGCGACTTCGCCGCCGGAGACCTCGAGCAGCTCGGCTACGCGGCAGCGGACGGCTGGGGCGCGAAGGGGCCAGGCGCAGGCCCCGGCGGGCCGCTGGCGAAGATGGAGCGCAGGCGGGCAGCGCCTGAGAACACGTTGACTGCCAGCTACGACGAGGAAGAGGTCGATCCGATCGGCGGCCCGGCCGGAGCAGAGCGTTCCCAGCCGGCCGTGCGCACCGAGTTTGCCGACACCGCGCTCTGGCGAGGCGCGCTCGTCACGGACCAGAATGGCGTGGCCGAGGTGTCCCTCGCCATGCCCGAGAACCTGACCACCTGGAAGGCGCGCGCCTGGTGCCTGGGACATGGCCTGCGCGTGGGCGAGGGGAGCGCGGAACTCGTCACGACCAAGAACCTGCTGCTCCGCATGCAGGCGCCGCGCTTCTTCACCGAGAAGGACGAGGTGGTGCTGTCCGCCAACGTGCACAACCGGCTCGAAGCTGAGCAGCAGGCGCGCGTGCTGCTCGAGCTGGAAGGGGGCTGCCTGGAGCATCTCGGCCAGGCCGAGCAGAGCGTGACCATCGCGCGGGGCGGCGAGACGCGCGTGGACTGGCGCGTGCGCGTGCTGCGGGAGGGCGCGGCCATCGTGCGCATGAAGGCTCTCGCCGCTCTGGACTCGGACGCCGTCGAGGCGCGCTTCCCGGTGCACGTGCACGGCATGATGAAGACCGAGGCGTTCTCCGGGTCGCTCAGGCCCGAGGAGAGCGCCGGCACGATCGCCTTCCGCATCCCGGAGGAGCGGCGCGCGGCAGCGAGCCGCGTGGAGCTGCGCTTCTCGCCGACCCTGGCCGGCGCGCTGGTCGACGCCCTCCCCTACCTCGCCGATTACCCTTACGGCTGCACCGAGCAGACGCTGAACCGCTTCCTGCCCGCGGTGATCACGCGCAAGATCCTGATCGACCTGGGGCTCGACCTCGCGGCCATCGAGGCGAAGCGCACCAACTTGAACGCCCAGGAGATCGGCGAGGACCGCGCGCGCGCGGCCGGCTGGAAGCGCTTCGAGCAGAATCCGGTGTTCGACGAGAAGACGCTGCTCGACATGACGCAGCAAGGCCTCGAGCGCCTGGCCGCCATGCAGCTCGACGACGGCGGCTTCGGCTGGTTCTCCGGTTGGGGTGAGCACTCCTCCCCGCATACTACCGCGCTGGTGGTGCACGGCTTGCAGACCGCGGTCCAGTGCGACGTGGCCGTGGTGCCGAGCGTGCTGAAGCCCGGCGTGGCCTGGTTGAAGGCCTATCAGGACAGCCAAATGGCCGAACTCAGGAACCACGAGTCGCGGACGCATCCGTACAAGGCGCACGCGGACAACGTGGACGCGTTGGTCTACATGGTGCTCGCCGACGCGGGCGCGGACGACCCCCCCATGCGCGCCTTCCTCTACCGCGACCGCAACGAGCTGTCCCTCTACGGCAAGGCGCTCTTCGGCCTGGCGCTCGAACGCCTCGGCGATGCCGAGAAGCTGGCGATGATCCTCAGGAACATCGAGCAGTTCCTGGTTGAGGACGAAGAGAACCAGACCGCGTGGCTCAGGCAGCCCGAGGACGGCTGGTGGTGGTGGCACCAAAGCTCCGTCGAGGCCCACGCCTTCTACCTGAAGCTCCTGGCGCGCACCGCGCCGCGCGGACAGACAGCGCCGCGGCTCGCGAAGTACCTGCTCAACAACCGCAAGCACGCGACCTACTGGGACTCGACGCGCGACACGGCGTTCGCCATCGAGGCGCTCGCCGAGTACCTCCAGGCGAGCGGCGAGCTTGCACCCGACATGACGGTCGAGATCCTGCTCGACGGGGAGAAGCAGAAGGAGGTCCGCATCACCCCGGCCGACCTCTTCACCTTCGACAATCGCTTCGAGCTTGTGGGCGACGCCGTGAGCGGCGGAGAGCACCTGCTCGAGATCAGAAAGACGGGCACGGGGCCCCTCTACTACAACCTCTACTCGAGCTTCTTCACGCTCGAGGACTTCATCACCAAGACCGGCCTGGAGCTCAAGGTCGAGCGCAAGGCGTACCGCTTGGTGCGCGTGGATGCGACCGAGAAGGCGGCGGACGCGCGCGGCCAGGCCGTGGACCAGAAGGTGGAGAAGTACCGGCGCGAGCCGCTCGACGACCTCGCGGTGCTGAAGAGCGGCGAGCTGGTCGAGGTCGAGCTGACGGTCGAGGCGAAGAACGACTACGAGTACGTGGTCTTCGAGGACGTGAAGGCCGCGGGCTTCGAGCCGGTGAGCGTCACCAGCGGCTACATCGACCATCCGCTCGGCGTGTACCAGGAGCTGCGCGACCGCACGGCCGGCTTCTTCGTGCGCCGCCTGCCGCAAGGCAGGCACAGCATCTCGTATCGCCTGCGCGCGGAGATCCCGGGCCGCTTCAGCGCCCTGCCGGCCAAGGCCTACGCCATGTACGCGCCGGAGCTCGCGGGCAACTCGGACGAGGTGCGCCTGGTCATCGAGGACTGAGCGCGCTGCGCGACCGTCAAGGCAGGATCACGGTCTCCTGGCCCGGAGGCGGCGGGAGCGGCGTGATCTTGGCCGCGACCTGCTCCTTGGGCGAGGCGAAGCCCGTGACCTCGATGCGCCAGGAGCCGAGCGCGTCCAAGGGCACGGCCACGAACTCGAGGCCGCCGCCCGCCATGGGCAGGGCGCTGGCGGGCGCGGCCTGGCCGGCGGGCGAGAGGAGCGTGAGCCCCAGCGGCCCGGTGAACGTCTTCTTGGGCGAGAACTTGGCGCTGAGAAGAGCGCCCGGCAGCGTCTCGAACTCGACCACGGCGCTGTCCGTGCCGGCCGCGGCCTTCAAGGTCTTGGTGAAGGGCTTGCACTCTTTCGGCAGCGTGCTCTTGGTCGCGATCGAGTAGGGTCCGGGCGGGCCGTCCAGCCCGATGAGGAGCAGCGCGTGCGTCCCGCTCTGCGCGAGCTTCAGGTTCTTCTTCACCGCCTTCTTGCCGAGCTTGACCGTGGTCCACTTCTCGGCCGCGCCGCCCGCGTCGAGAAGCAGGAGCAGCAGGGTGCGCGCCTCTGCGCTCTTCTCGAATGTCAGCGCGAGCCCCATGCCCTTGAGGCCGTCGAAGCAGACCTGGGTCGCGTCGCCCGCTCCCTCGTGAAAGCCGATGAGCTGATCGCCCGGCACGAAAGAGACGCCCGCTTCCGCCACGCGGAAGTCCGGCTCCTCGCGGCCGCGCCACGGCACCTTCGC
Source organism: Planctomycetota bacterium (assembly GCA_016213895.1). GTDB lineage: Bacteria > Planctomycetota > B15-G4 > B15-G4 > JADJEK01 > JACQZJ01. The sequence goes on from JACQZJ010000001.1 coordinate 13,406, forward strand.
CCAGCGGCCGAAGGGCTGAAGCGGGCACGAGGCCAGGTCGAAGCGCGGCCGCGCGCGCCAGTGGTAGAGGCCCGCGGGCAGGTCCTCGGCCAAGGTGAAGAGCGCGACGCCCGCCGCGCCCGTGTCCTGGAACGAGACGCCGCCGCTCAGGTCCGAGCCGTCGAAGGGAACGCCCGCCGGCTTGAGCTCGACCTCGAGCATCGCCCGGGCGCGGCCGAACACCGAGCGGCAGAGCAGATCGAATCGTAGATCGCCTGTCTGCGTCATTCCGCCTGGTGCGATGGCGTGGGAGTCGTCGCCCGAGCGCTGCCTGGGCCAGGAATGGTCCGCGCCCCCGCTCCCGAGGAAGAGCGCGGCGCGGCCGTTTCCCCCGGACGCTCCGGGCGCGCCGAGGAGCAGGTCTGCGTAGCCGTCGCCGTTCACGTCGCCCGCTCCGGCCACGGCCTGGCCGAGGCGCGCCTGCGGGGCTCCGCCCGCGAACTCGGCGCTCGCGCCGGCCGCGAGGCCGCCCGGCGCACCCTCGAACAGGAAGGCGCGGCCCTCGCCCTCGAGCACCGCGCCGAACCCGGGCGCGCCCACCAGGACGTCCGCGCAGCCGTCGCCGTTCACGTCGCCCGCGGACGCGAGCGCGGCGCCGAACTCCGCCTGAGCGCCGCGCCGAAGCGCGCGCCTGCCTGGCCGCCCGCGGCCGACCACGCCGGGTTTGCGGCCAGGCCGAAGGCCGAGCCGAGGAAAAGGCGCGCCTGGCCCTCGCCCGCGGCGGCGCCGTCCCAGCCGGGCGCGCCCGCGAGCACGTCGGCGAAGCCGTCGCCGTCCACGTCGCCCGCGCCGGCCAGGGAACTGCCCAGGCCCGCGCCTTCCTGGCCGCCCTCCGCGGCCCAGGACGCCGCCGCGCCCGGCCCCCACTTCGATCCCAGGAAGAGCGAAGCCCGGCCCTCGCCGGCCTCGCCGCCGGAGAAGCCCGGCTCGCCGATCAGAAAGTCGGCGTATCCGTCGCCGTTCACGTCGCCCGCGGCTGCAAGCGCCGCGCCAAGCGTCTGACCGGCCTTCGCGCCCGCGATGGTCCACGCGGGCAGGGAGGCGAGCCCGGAGGTCGAGCCGAGGTGCAGGTACGCCGCCCCCGCATCCGCCGCCTTCTTGCCGGCATCGGCGAGCGGCGCGCCGAGGAGCACGTCCGAGCAGCCGTCACCGTTCACGTCGCCCGTGCCGGCGAGCGCGGCGCCGAGGGCCGCGCCCTCCTCGACACCGTCCAGGACCCAGTCCGCCGCTGCTCCCGGCCCGCCCGCCGACCCGTGGAAGAGGAGCACGCGGCCCGCGTCCGCCTGCCCCGCGTCGAAGCCTCGCGCGCCGACCAGGAAGTCGGCGTGGCCGTCGCCGTTCACGTCGCCCGCGTCGGCGAGCGCCGCGCCGAGCGCCTCGCCCCCCTGACCGCCGTCGCACGTCCAGGCGGCGACGCCGGGAACGCCGCTCGCGCCGCCGAAGAAGACGCAGGCGCAGCCCTCGTCCGCCTCGCCGCCGTCGAACTGCGGCGCTCCCACGGCCACGTCCGAGAAGCCGTCGCCGTTCACGTCCCCTGCCAGGCCCACCGCGCCGCCGAAGCGCCCTCCGGCGAGGCCGCCGTCCGCGGTCCAGGCCGGAGTCAGGGCCAGGCCGGCGATCGAGCCGAGGTACACGCGGGCCTCTCCCTCCGCCCCCGCGACGACGTCGGCGCAGCCGTCGCCGTTCACGTCCCCGGCCGAGGACACCGCGCCGCCCAGCTTCAGGCCGGCCTGCTCTCCCTCGACCTTCCAGGCGGCGCTTTGCGCGAGCCCGGAGGCCGAGCCGAGGTACGCGTACAGCGCGCCTTCTTCCGCCTGGCCGGAGGCGAAAAGGCCCGCGCCCACGACCACGTCCGAGCAGCCGTCGCCGTTCACGTCGCCCGCACCCGACACGGCCAGGCCGAACTCCGTGCCAGGGGAGGGACTGAATCCCACCCAGGCCGGAATGGCCGGCAGGCCCGAGGCGGACCCGTGGTAGACGCGGGCGAAGCCCTTCTTCGGCGGGGGCATCAAGTGCATGGGCGCGCCCAGGATCACGTCCGAGAAGCCGTCGCCGTTCACGTCGCCCGCCGTCCCCACCGACCAGCCGAGGAGGGCCACGTTCTGGTCGCCGGAGAACGTGCGGGTTGGCGCGGGCGACAGGCCCGAGGCCGAGCCGTGGTAGACGTACACCCGGCCCTCGGAGTTCTGGTCGTCATCGAGGAACGGCGCGCCGACGATCACGTCGGAGAAGCCGTCGCCGTTCACGTCGCCCGCCGTCCCCACCGACCAGCCGAAGAAGGAGATGGCCTGCTCGCCGTCCGCGCTCCAGGCGGCCGCGCCCGAGAGCCCGGCCGGCGAGCCGTGATAGACGTACGCCCTGCCTTCCCGGTCCGAGGCCGCCGTGTACTGCATGGCGCCGACGATGACGTCCGAGAAGCCGTCGCCGTTCACGTCGCCGGCCGTCCGCACCGAGATGCCGAAGTTGGCGTTGGCCTGATCGCTCTCCGCGGTCCAGACCGGCGCGGCAGCAAGCCCGGACGGCGAGCCGAGGAAGAGGAAGGCGCGGCCCTCGTCAGCCTGCCCGTGGTCATAGAGATTGGCGCCCGCGACCAGGTCGCTGAAGCCGTCGCCGTTCACGTCGCCCGCGGTCTCGACCGAGATGCCGAACTGCGCACCCTGCTGGTTGCCCTCGGCCTGCCAGGAGGCCGCCGCGGCCAATGGATCGATGACCACGGGGAAGAGCGCGGCTGCAACGTCCACCTCGATCGCCAGGAGCATGCCCTCGAGCCGGAAGCGCGCGGGAAGCGCCCTTCGCGCGGCGTCCCGGGCCAGGAGATGGTCGTAGCGCAGCACGGGCGCGCCTGCCGTGTTCAGGAAGTCGACGCCCGCGCCGTCCGGCACGCGGTTCCCGTTCGGGATCGGCTCGGCCGGCGCTGGCGCTTCCTCGTCCCGGCCCATGCCGATCGAGACCAACTCGAGCTCGAGGGACCAGGAGGGGACCTGCTCGCGCCGCGGCACGATGCGGACGCCGTCCGGCGCGAACCACGTGCGCAGGCCCTGGGCGCGGTTCGGCGCCTGCAAGCCGGCGCGCGCCGCCGGGGTCGCATCCTGCCAGGTCACGCTGTATTCCGCCTCGCGGATCCTCCGCTCCACGGCCTGCCACCAGTCGTCGCGGGTGGCGCCGCGGGCCGGCGCGGCCGCGGCGAGGATCGAGAAGACCGATAACAGGGCGGCCGTGGCGCGCGCCAGAGTAGTGGAAGACATGTCATGCTCCTCGCGGCGCCATGCCCGCGGGCCGCCGCATACCTGAAGAGCGCGAAACGGCGCCCCCTGCTGCGCGTTTTCCGCGCGAGTTTCGGCGGCCGGTGAGACGCTCGCGCGAGGCGGCGGCCGTGTGCTACCTTGCCGCCATGCCTGGAAACCGTGTCGTGATCAGGAGCCCTGACCATGAAGACTGCGCTCCGCGGCGCATCGTTTGCACTCGCGTTCGTCCTCGCGTCGGCCTTGTACGGCTGCCGTAGCCAGGAGAGCCGCGTGAACCCCTTCGACGAGGACCTGCGTTTCCTACTCGACCACGCCGAGGTGATCGTGCTGGGCGAGGACCCGGCCGGTGCGCGGGTCGCGGTCGTGCCGCAGTGGCAGGGCCGGGTCGTGACCAGCACCACGGGCGGGAAGGACGGCATCAGCCACGGCTGGATCAACCGCGAGCTGATCGCGAAGGGCGAGATCCAGCCGCACATCAACGTCTTTGGCGGCGAGGACCGCTTCTGGATGGGGCCGGAGGGCGGGCAGTACGCCATCTTCTTCCGCCAGGGCGATCCCTTCGACCTCGAGCACTGGCAGACGCCCGCGGCCATCGACACCGACCCATACGCGGTGGTGAGCCAGGACGCGCGCGCGGTGAGCTTCCGGCATGAGGTGCGCCTGCAGAACTACTCCGGGACCTGGTTCGACGTGGGCATCGAGCGCACCATCCGCCTGCTCGACGCCGCGCAGGCCGCGGAGCGCCTCGGCGTGGCCGCGCCGCCCGGCGTGCGCGCCGTGGCCTACGAGTCGGAGAACCGCATCTCCAACCAGGGCGAGCAGGCGTGGACGCGGCAGGGCGGCCTGCTCTCCATCTGGATCCTCGGCATGTTCCGCCACTCGGACTTCTCGACCGTCATCGTGCCCTTCCGCCAGGGCCCGGAGCAGGAGCTCGGGCCGATCGTCAACGACTCCTACTTCGGCAAGGTCCCGGCCGAGCGCCTCGCGGTCGGGGAGGGCGTGCTCTTCTTCAAGGCGGACGGCCGCTGCCGCAGCAAGATCGGCGTGTCGCCGGCGCGCGCCAAGGACGTGCTCGGCAGCTACGACCCCTCGCGCCAGCTCCTCACCATCGTGCGCTACGACCTGCCCGAGGGCGCGAGGGACTACGTCAACTCCATGTGGGCGCTGCAGGAGCAGCCGTACGGCGGGGACGCGATCAACAGCTACAACGACGGCCCGCCTGCTCCAGGGAAGCCGCCACTCGGCCCCTTCTACGAGTTGGAGACCTCATCCCCGGCGGCCGTGCTCGGCCCAGGCGAGAGCATGACGCACACGAACCGCACCTTCCACTTCCGCGGCGACCAGCAGGCCCTCGACCTGATCGCGACCAAGGTGCTGGGCGTCTCCCTCGCCGAGGTGGGCATGCCGGGCTCGCCTCCCCCCGACCCCGGCATGTAGAACGCGTGCCCGCGCCGCCGAGCGACGTCCGTGATTCGGCGGCTGCCCTACTCCATCCGCAGCTCGACGCCGTTCGTGGCCGAGAAGCCAGCGGAAACGCCCAAATCGTGCACGAAGGCCTGGATCGTCAGGTCCACGATCGGGGCATCCGGCGGAATCAGCGCCTGGAAGGACAGCGAGCCGTTTCCGGGTCCGCTTCCGCCGATCGGAAAGAGCGGCAGAGGTCCGAGCGGGCCGGCGAGGACGGGCCACACGGCGAGCAAGCAGTCGAAGCCGATCGGCACGGCCGCCTGCTGCGATCCGACGAAGAGGAAGACCCAGCCACCGCCGACGCCATTCGCGACGCTCACGGTCACGGTTCCCGCCGGAACGGCGCAGCCTTCCAGGAAGAGGTCCGGCGTGATCCCGCCCGATCCAGGGCAGCCAACTCCATAGGTCACGAAGGAAGGGTGCAGGTCGATGACGTAGGTGGATCCCGAGTCCGTGCCGAGATCGTCGTCGCGAACAGACGGGACCACAAGCAGGTCCCCGTCGAGAGTCGCTCTTCTCCCGAAGAGATCGCCGACCGCCCCATCCGCAGGCGTCAGCCTGAAGGTCTCGGACCACTGGCCAGAGACCGCATCCCGCTCGAACAGGTACACCGCACCCGGGCCGGTTCCCGGCACGTCCTCCGAGCCCTCCGCCCCGACGATGCAGAGGTCGCCGCGAACCAACACATCAACGCCAAACCACGCGTTTGCGCATGCGTCGCTGGCCGTGAGCTTGGCCTCCTGCACCCAAGATTCCGTGCCTGCGTCGTGGCGGAACACGTACGCCGAGCCCGCGGCAGGCGCGTTGTCATCGTCCTTGAGCGCCCCGACGACCAGAACCCCGCCGTCCAGCGCGATCGAGTAGCCAAACCAATCCCCGCCACTCGAGTCGGACGCCGTGATCTTCTGATGCTGGACCCACGCGCCGGCCAGGGTGCGCCGGAAAACATAGACCGCGCCCGCGTCCGTCGCCGCGTCGTCCTGAAGATGCGACGAGACGAAGAGGGAATCTCCAAGCACGGCCGTGGACACGCCAAACTCGTCGAAGGGACTGCCATCGGCAGCGTGCAGCTTGGCGACTTCGTTCCACTGTCCAGTGGCCAAGTCCCGCTCGAACACATACGCAGACCCTGACCACGTGCCAAGATCGTCGTCGTGTGGCGCGCTGACGACCATTCGGTCGGCGTCCACGGCGATCGAATCGGCGAAGATGTGACCGGCCGCACCATCCGTCGCCTTCAGCTTTGCGACCTCCTGCCACGCAAAACTCGAACGCTCGAAGACGTAGAGAGCGCCGGCATCGCTGCCCTTGTCGTCGTCGTACTGCGCCGAAACGAACAGGCGCTCTCCATCCAGAAGAACGACGCGACCGACCAAGTCGCCAGCGCCGGCAGTAGCCGGAATCAGCTTCTGCGTCTGCGCCCAGTGGCAGGCTGAGTCGCGGCTGAAGATGTACACGCTGCCCGAGTCAATGCCCGCGTCATCGTCCCAGTGCGCACCTACTGCCAGAGTCGACCCCTGAATGGCGACCCCGATCCCGAAGTGGTCGTGTGCGCATCCGTCATTCGCAAGAAGCTTCGTCCACACCGGATCCGACGATGCCGCCGCCCCGGCCGGAACCATGGCCAAGAGAAGGAAGGCAAGCCCAGAGCGTTCGAGGCTGGATCGCAAGAGGGAGATCATGGTCGTCACCTCCTTCCACAGCCAGACACGTGGAGCCACGTCGCCGCCGTCCCGGCATCTCTGGCCGTCTTGAGCTTGCTGGAGCCGTGGTTCCCGCACGTGGCTTGTTCCGCCCGCGCTCAGCCTACCGGCCGCGAGATGCCGGCGCCATCCTGTTCTCCGTTGCGGCTGCCAAACTCCCCCTGACCTGGTCGGCGGTGCGATTCCGTCGCCCCGCCCTGCTTCGGCCGCGCACGCCGGTACCGGGGATCCCGCCCGGACCTCATCGACGCCGATCAGCCCGTGCCTCCGCCAGCCGACTTTCAGCAGCCGGATTCTCGCTCGCGCCAGCGACGGCTTCGCATCCCCGCCGCCCAGGCCGTGGGGCGGCCGGCCTCCAGTCTCCTTCCATCCCGCGTACCAGAACTCGGTCGTGAAGGGATCAGGCGTCAACTTCTTGAGACCCACCGCAAGCGAGAACCTGGCTGCTCGAACTCGGCTGGCGGAAGCGCGGTCTGATCAGCATGCGCGAGGTCCCCGCCGTCCGGGCTCTCTGACGCTGCCCCCCGTCGACCAGCTCGCCATCGCGACCGCCCTTACTCGTCAGGGCGGCCGCGTCAACCGCAAGGCCGGCAGCGGCAAGTCGCGCCGCCCGCTGCACTCAGCGGTCAGACCGTCTCTTCCCTGGGAGGCGCCGCTGGCTTCCGCGCTGGTCGACACACGACGGCCACGCCGGATTCACGCTCCTGACGCTCAAGGTCCTCCGTGATCCGCGTCAGATCGCAGCCCAGAGACTCCGCATGGGCTTCCCGTCGTCGCTGGATCTCGTCCACGATCCCGTCGTCAGCCACGCTCCCCCCTACTCCAGCCGCGCGCGGCGCGGGACCACGGTGATCCCGCCCGGCGAGCGCACGAACTCCTTCTCGTCCGCCTCGGGATCGCAGCCGATCTCGCGCCCTTCGGGCACCGTGACGTGGCGGTCGATGATCACGCGCCGCAGGCGCGCTCCGGCGCCGATGCGCACCCGTCCGAGGAGCAGCGACTGCTCGACCGTGGCGCCCGGTCCCAGGAAGACGTCCGGGCCGAGCACGCTGTCCGCGACGGTCGCGCCCGCCACGACCGTGCCGTTCGCGATCAGCGAGTCGTACACCTCGGGCCGCCGGCCGCCGGCGGTGCGCAGCTCGGCCGCGGGCAGGCGCTGGCGCACCGAGTAGAGCGGCCACTTGGGATCGCGCAGGTCGAAGCGCGGGTTCTCCCCGAGCACGTCGCGGTGCGCCTCGTAGTAGGCGTCGATCGTGCCCACGTCGCGCCAGTAGCCCGGCTGCGCCCCCGAACGGTCGCGGAAGGGGAAGGCGAAGACCTTCATCCCGGTCGCGACCATGTGCGGCACCACGTCCTTGCCGAAGTCGTGCGAGCTCTCGGTCTTGGCGTCCTGGGCGACCTCGCGCACCAACGTCGTGGTGTCGAACAGATAGATGCCCATGCTCGCCAGGGCCACGCCGTCGCGGCCCGGGATGGGCTTGGGCGCGGCGGGCTTTTCCTCGAAGCCGACCACGCGGTAGTCCCGGTCCACCTGCAGCACGCCCATGCGCCGCGCCTCGCCGAGCGGCACCTCGATGACGCCGATGGTCATCGAGGCCTCCCGGTCGAGGTGGCTGCGCAGCATGTCGCGGTAGTCGAAGCGGTAGACGTGGTCGCCGGACAGGATGAGCGTGCGCTTCGGCCGGTCGCGCTCAAGCAGGTAGATGTTCTGATAGACGGCGTCCGCAGTGCCGAGGTACCAGGTGGAGGACATGCGGAACTGCGGCGGCACGGTGTCGATGAACTCGTCCAGCTCCATGGAGAGAAACGAGTAGCCGCTGCGCACGTGGCGCTCGAGCGAGAGCGAGCGGTACTGGGTGAGCACGTACACGCGCCGCAGTCCGGAATGCACGCAGTTGGTCAGGGTGAAGTCGATGATGCGGTAGTTGCCGGCGAACGGCACCGCCGGCTTGGCCCGATCGCGCGTCAGCGGGTAGAGGCGCTCGCCCTGGCCGCCGGCGAGCAGGAAGACCAGGATGTCCTCGGTGATGCCGGTCAGCATGCGCCGCCGCCCCCGCCCTGCGCCGGCGCCTCCCCGCCCGCGCCGCGGCGGCCTGCGAGCACCTCGGCGATCTTGGCCAGGAGCACGCCGACGTCGGCCGACTTGACGATGTAGGCGTCCGCCGACCAGGTCATGAAGTCGTCCTCATAGGTCGAGTAGGCGGTGTTCAGGATCACCGGCAGGGTGCGGTCGTGGTCGAGGATGCGCCCGAGCGCCTCGATGCCGTCCATGCCCGGCATGCGGATGTCGAGCACGACCAGGTCCGGCTTCTCGCTGCGGACCTTCTCCACCGCCTCCCTGCCGTCCTCGGCGAGCAGCACCTCGTAGCCCTCCGCCTCCAGCTCGTTCTGATAGAGGAGGCGGATATTGGGCTCGTCATCCGCGATGAGGATGCGCGTGCGCCTGGCTGCCCCGCTCTGACCGCTGCTCATGGCTTCCTGTCCTCTGCCTCGGCCCTGGTGGCCACCCGCTGAGGCAACACGATATCGAAGGTACACCCGGGCGGCCCGGAATCGCGCAGGGTAATCTGCCCGCCCTGCAGCTCGACGAGCCGCTTGGCGATGGCCAGCCCGAAGCCCGTTCCTTCCTGGCGCGTGGTGAAGCCGGGCTCGAAGACCTTGGGCCGCAGCTCGGCGGGGATGCCGGGACCCGTGTCCTGGATGGTGATGCGCACCGCGGCGGGCGGCAGGGCGGCGGTCTCGATCCTGAGCGTGCCTTTCTCCAGCATGACGTCGAGCGCGTTGCGGATGATGTTCAGGAGCACCTGCCGCACCTTGTCGATGTCCAGGACGACCTTCCCGACCTTGCGGTCGTACGCCTCCTTCACGGTCACGCCGTGCGCCTCGGCCTCGACCGTGGCCATCGCCACGATCTCGCGGATCTGCTCGTTGAGCGCCACCTCGCGCAGGTTGAGCGCGCTCTTCGGCCGCGAGAAGTCGAGCAGCCCCTGCACGATGCGCTCCAGGCGGCTGACCTCGTCGGAGATGATGCGCAGGTAGTCCGAGCGCGGGTCCTCGGCGTTCAGCCCGCGCCGCACCAGGCGGGCGAAGCCGCCGATGGCGACCAGCGGGTTCCTCACCTCGTGCACCACGCGCGCCGCCATCTCGCCGATGATCGACAGGCGCTCCGACTTGATGAGCTTGGCCTGGTTCTCCTTCATGGCCAGGTTGAGCTGGGCCAGCTCCTCCAGGCGCCGCTCCAGGTGCTGGCGCAGCTGCGAGTTCTCGAGCGCGATGCCGGCGTGGTTGGCGAAGACCTTGAGCATCTGCAGGTCGGCGTCGCTGATGCCGATGCCGGTGATGCGGTTGTCCACCACGAGCACGCCGAGCGCGCTGTCGCGGGTGTTGAGCGGCACCACCGCGAAGCTGTCGCACTGCAGGAGCTCGCGCAGGCCGCGGTCCACCTCGAGGTCGTCGCCGATGATCCTCCCCTGCAGGACGTTCAGCGCCTCGCGGCTGCGCAGCGCCCTGACCAGGACGTGGTCCTCGCGGCTCAGCGGGACGTCGATCTGCGCCACGATGGAGTTGACGAGCACGTCCTGGCGCGCGCTCTCCTCGCGGTAGCGCTGGTAGAGCTCGACCAGGTTGACGCGCTGCTTGGAGAGCGAGGCCCAGATGCGGCCGGCCTCCTCGGCGTTGGACGGGCCGATCGCCATCTTGCCGCGCAGCCGCTCTGGCCCGCCGTCCTCGGTCTGCTCCACCAGCAGCAGGAAGGCGCGGTTGAAGCCCAGCCCCTGGCCCGCAGTCACGCCCAGCAGGATGACCTGCAGGATCTCGTCGACGCTGCGCGTCGAGTGCAGCACGTCGCCGATCTCGTGCGTGACGGACATGGCGCGGATCTGGTGGTCGATCAGCTCCTTGAGCAGCACCTCCATGGTGACGTCGCGGCAGATCACGGAGACCCCGCGCGGCCCGCCGTCCGGGCCGCGCACGAGCGAGCGCGTGCACGTCACGACCACGGTGCGCCCGTCCTTCGCCACCCGGCGCGCCTGGTAGTTCCTGAGGATGTCGCGCCGCTCGAAGTCGCGCAGCTCCGCCTCGTACTCGCGCTGCGAGTCCCGGTCGGCCGGCACCAGGAAGCGGAAGTCACGGCCGATGGTCTCCTCCGGCGTGTAGCCGAAGGTCTCGACCGCGCCCTGGTTCCAGGAGCGGATCTTGCGGTCCAGGTCGAGGCCGATGATCGCGTCCGCCGAGTGGCGGATGATGGCCGCGAGGTGTTCGCGCTCCTCCTCGGTCGCGCCGCGCGGCCTGAGCAGGGGCTGCCCGTCCTTCTCGATGATCAGCACCTCCGAGCCCTGGCCGAACTCGGTGCGCGTGGTGAGCGGGACGGTGAGGATCTCCAGGGTGCGCGGCGGGCGCTGCTCGCGCGCGGGGAGCGTCTCCTGGTGGCGGCGCGTCGTGCCCTCCCGGCAGACGCGCATCGCCGGGCACTGCGTTTCCTCGCCCAGGCAGGGCTGCCCGCCCGCGCCGTAGACCGTGGAGCAGTGCAGCGGGAGCTTCGCGCCCTGCGCCACGCCGTGGTTGGCGAGGAAGCGCGTGTTGGCGTAGAGCACCACGCAGCAGCTGGCGTCGATGACGGCGATCCCGTGCAGGATGTTGGCGGCCAGCGGCTCGTAGAAGTGGCGGTAGAAGGCCGCGCGGTCGCGGTTGCGCGCCAGGAGCGCGACGTCGGTTCGGTCCATCAGGGCACCATCATCCTCGTGTAGAGGTCCAGGTACCGCTCGGCGGTGCGGCGCGCGGAGAAGTCGCGCGCCATGCCGCGCCGCATGACCGCGAGGCGCTTGCCGTCCTCGCGGTAGAGGGCGAGCGCCGAGCGCGCCTTGGCGACCAGCAGCTCGGCGCGCGGCGCGGCGAAGGCGAAGCCGGTGGCGTCGTCCGCCGACTCGTCGTAGTCGGTCACCGTCTCCGCCAGGCCGCCCACGCGGTGCACGATGGGGATGCTGCCGTAGCGCATGGAGTACATCTGGTTCAGACCGCAGGGCTCGTAGCGGGACGGCATGAGAAAGAAGTCCGAACCCGCCTCGATCCAATGGGCCAGCTCGTCATCGAAGCCCAGGAACACGGCAAAGCGCTCCGGGTGCGCGCTTGCCAGCTCGCGCAACATGCGATGGTACTTCTCCTGGCCGACGCCGAGGATCGCGAAGCGCAGGTCCAGGCGCGCCAGCGCCGGCGCCGCCGCGGCGAAGATGTCCAGCCCCTTCTGCTCGGCGAGCCGGCCCACCATGCCCACGAGCGGCGCGCGCGCGCCTTGCGGCAGCCGCGCCCGGCGCAGCAGCTCGCGCCGGCACTTCCACTTGCCGCTCGGGTCGGCGGCCGAGTAGCGCGCCGGCAGGAGCGGATCGGTGGCCGGGTCCCAGACGGCGGTGTCGATGCCGTTCAGCACGCCGTGGAGCAGCGCGCGGCGCTCGCGCAGCAGGCCGTCGAGGCCGCAGCCGTGCGCTGGCGTCTGGATCTCCTCGGCGTAGCGCGTGGAAACGGTGGTGAGCAGGTCGGCGAAGTGGATGCCGACCTTCAGGAAGTTGGAGCCGCCGTGGAACTCGAGGGGCGACAGGGGGCGGAACCAGTCGCGCGGAAAGCCGACGTCGAACAGCACGCGCGGCGGGCTGAGCATCTGGTAGGCGAGGTTGTGGATGGTGAGCACGGTCTTCACCGGGCGCGCCGGCGGGACGACCAGCCGCAGGAGCCCGGGCACGAGCGCCGCGTGACAGTCGTGCACATGCACCACGTCCGGCGGATCGCGCGCGATCAGCCCGGCCACGGCGCGCGCGAAGCAGGCGAACCTCTCCGGGTTGTCAGGGTGGCCCTCGCCCGTCTCCGGAACGTCGTAGACGCCGTCGCGGTCGAAGGCCCAGGGCGCGTCCACCAGTGTCACGGTGACGCCGTCCGCGCGCACCAGTCGCGCGACGCCCGCCGCGGCGGCGCGGCCGGCCAGGGGGAAGGCGACGTCCTCGGCCGCGCTCAGGTCGAGGCCAAGGGCGCCCACGCAGCGGTAGCGCGGCAGGACCAGCTCGACCTCGCAGCCCAGGGCCGCGAGGTCTCCCGCCAGCGCTCCGGCCACGTCCGCCAAACCGCCGACCTTGACGTACGGAGTCGCCTCCGCCGCGACCTGCATGATGCGCATGGTTGATCAGGTGCCGCGAGCAGCGATAGACCGCGCAGCGGCGCGTCCCACCGCGGAACGCGCCGCGCCTCCGGCGCGCGCGTGCCCGCACTGCGCGCAGCGCCAGAGTCTATGGGTTCAACCACCCGCTTCAAATAGCGCGCTCGGCCGGAGGCTCGCACCGAGGCCAACCGCGGCCGAACGCGCCTCAGACCAGTCAGGCGAGACTTCAGCGCGACCACCTGCAGCGCGCGCACGACCAGGCGCCCTACGGCGCGGCCGCGCGCAGCCTGAGCACCGCCTCCTCGGGCGGCAGGGAGTTGATGAACATCCCCGTCCCCAGCTCGAACCCGCCGAACTGCCCGCGGCGCGGCAGGATCTCGGCGCGCCAGTGATGCCCGTCCGGCAGCTCGCCGGAGCGCACCAGGGCGTGCAGCAGGAAGTTGTAGGGCGGGTCGCGGAAGGCGGCCTTCAGCCGCCGGATGGCGCCGACGAGGAGCGCGCAGAAGTCGGCCAGCTCGGCGTCGCTCAGGTCGGCGAAGGGAGGCGGGTGCGCGACCGGGGCCACGAAGATCTCGCAGGGGATGCGGCCCGCGTACGGCAGGTAGCTGGCGAAGCCGCCGGCGCGCTCCAGGACGCGCGTCCCCTCCTGCAGCTCCACCGCCACCAGGTCGCAAAGCAGGCAGCGGCCGGCGGCGCGCCGGTGCTCGCGGATCCCGGCCAGCTCGGTCTCGATCGTGCGCGGCACCTCGTGCATGGCCACGAGCTGCGTGTGCGGGTGGCGCAGGGAAGCGCCGGCGCGCGGTCCGGTGTTCCTGAAGAGCAGCAGGTCGCGCACCGCGCCGTCATGGGCGATCGCGCGCACGCGCTCGCGCAAGGCGCTGAGCACGAGCAGCGCGTGCTCAGCCGAGTAGTCGGCCAGCTCCGCGTCGTGCCGCGTGCTCTCGATGACCACCTCGTGGTAGCCGCGCGCCGGCGCCGCGCGGTACGCGCCGGGCGGGTGCGGCTCCGCGCCCGGGTCGCCCAGGAAGGCGGGGAAGAGGTTGGGCACGACGCGCACGCTCCAGCCGGGGCCGTCGGGCGCGGAGCCGTGCGGCCGCACGGCCAGGACCTCGGGCGGAGTCTCGGCCTCGTTGCCCTCGCAGAAGGGACATGCGGCCGGATCGCCGATGTCGCGGTGCTGGGTCTCGAAGTCGTTCGGCCGCCACGCCCTTTTCGGCGAGATCACGACCCAGTAGCGCCTGAGCGGGTCGAAACGGAACTCCATGCCCATGGCGTCAGAAACCGCTCGGTCCGCCCGCGAAGAGCAGCTGCAGCCGCGCGGCGATCTCCTCGGTGATCTCCTCCTCGAAGGGCTCCTCCTCCTCGCCCTCGCCGGGAGCGCCCTGCACCTCGAAGGTCAGGCGCCGGTTCGCGCCGTTGCGCATGATGTGCGCCTCGTAGCGCGTCTCGCGCGGGTGCTCGACGAAGTAGCTCCACAGGTCCCCGAAGTCGCGGATGTCGCAGCCGTTGACGGCGAGCAGCACGTCGCCGCTGCGGAAGCCCAGGTCGCGGAGCGCCGAGTCCTCGGGAACATGCACGATGCCGAGCACGCGGCGCTCGTGGCGGCCGTCGATGTAGCTGAAGAGACGCGCCTCCAGCGTGAGCAGCCGCAAGCGGTTCCGCAGCAGGTAGCGCCGTCCCTCCGGCTTGACGATGATCCGATCGGGGGCCGCGGCTTCGACCAGGGTGCCGATGCGGCCGCCGCCCAGGTCGCGCGGCAGCGGCTCGACGGCCTGTTCCGCGGGCAGCACGCGCGCGCTCAGGAGGTCGCCCGGCGCGGGCTGGCGGCCCGCCGCGGGGAAAGCGGCTTCGGCGCCGCGCACCAGGAGGTCCCGGATCACCTCTCCGCCGGGGTCGAACGAGGGCGCGGTGAAGGGCAGCACGCGCACGTGGCCCGCGGCCGACACCACCCACTGCGTCTGCCAGGAGAGCGAGCCGATCACCTCGCCGGCCGCGTCGTCGATCAGGCCGGTCTTGTAGTCGCAGATGACCGTGAAGTCGCAGAGCTGCCGGAACAGCGCGTGGCTGGCGTTGACGCCCGGCACGAACACGGCGCTCGCCAGGAAGCGCGGATCGATCAGGTCCTGCTGCGGCAGGAGCCGGCCGTCGCGCCCCGGAGTCCCGGGATCGAGGCGCCAGCCGAGGTCCTCCACGACCATGCCGCCGCGCACGATGCGCACGCGCACGCCCTGCAGGAAGACGTAGCGCCGATCCGCGGGCAGGCGGTCGTTTTGAAAGGCCACGGCGGTGCACAGCGAGTCCTGCTCGCGCGCGCGGAAGCCCTCCAGCGCGTCCGTCTGGAACAGGAGGAAGCGGCCCACGCGCTCGGGCGCGTCCGGCCGCGGCGGCGCCAGGACCGCGCTCGCGGCCGGCGCGCTCCCCGCCAGCTCCTCGGCCTGCAGGTCGTGGCGGAAGCGCTCCGCCAGCTCCAGCACCTCGCGCTTGCGGAGCGCGCCCAGATCGCGCAGCCCCGGCACGTCGGCGAAGCCCTGCAGCAGCTCGAGGGTGACGAAGGCGCGCTCGTCGACCTCCTGGACGCCGGAGACGAAGCCGTAGCCCGCCCCCTGTGCGTCCCCGCCCACCGCGGCCGCGGTCGCGAGCGCCTCACGTTCGATCGCGCCGATCAGCTCGTCCTGCTCCGGCGAGCGCGGCCGCCCGACGAGGGCCTCGGTGCGCGCCACCGCGTCCTCCACCAGCCGGTCGATGGCCGCCTCGAAGCACTCGTGCTCGGCGGCGCCGTACCCGCGAAAGGTGCGCTCGACGGCCAGGAGGCGCGCCGGCGGGCGCAGCCGCGCCAGCGCCTGCTCCAGTTCCTCGCGGATGCCGGCAATCTCGGCCTGGCAGCGCCGCGTCATCTCGTTCATGCGCCGCTCCATCTCCTCGATGAGCACGCGCTTCTCCGCGGCGTAGGAAGCGGCGCGCTCGCGCGGCGCCTCCGCCTGCTGCACCACGGAGCCCGCGTGGTAGCAGGAGGCGAGGAAGAGGAGACCGAGCGCGGCGCCGGCGCGGCGAGTGTCGAGCCTCACGTTCTTGTCCTCCGTGCGCGCGCGCGGCGCGCCGTTCGAGCGAAGGCGATCTCGACCACCTCGCGGAAGTCGGACACGAAGAGGAACTCGAGCCCCTTGCGGGCGTCGTCCTTCAGCTCCTCGATCTGCGCCTGATTGGCGGCGGGCAGGACCACCGCCTTCATGCCGGCGCGGCGCGCCGCGAGCACCTTGTCGCGCAGTCCGCCGATCGGCAGGACCTTGCCGGTCAAGGTCAGCTCGCCGGTCATTGCCAGGCGCGCGCGCGTCGGCCGGCGGCGGAACAGGGAGACGAGCGCCGTCGCCATGGTGATCCCGGCCGAGGGCCCGTCCTTGGGCACCGCGCCCGCGGGCACGTGGATGTGGATGTCGCTGTTGCCGAGGTTGGGCTCCGCGAAGCCGTAGGCGGCGGCGCAGGCGCGCACGTGCGAGAGGGCGATGCGCGCCGACTCGAGCATCACCTCGCCCATCATGCCGGTGAGCGTCAGCTGTCCCTTGCCCGGCACCTGGCTCGCTTCGATGGAGAGGGCCTCGCCGCCCACCGGAGTCCACGAGAGGCCGACGGCGATCCCGGGCCGGTCGGGGCGCAGCGCCTTGTCCTCCTGGTAGCGCGGCGTGCCGAGGTACTCCTTGAGGTGCCGCGGCTCGACCTTGATGCGGCGGGCGCGGCCGCGCGCCGTGCGCGTGGCGTGCTTGCGGCACACGCGCGCCAGCATCTGCTCCAGGATGCGCACGCCCGCCTCGCGCGTGTAGCCGTGCAGGAGCTCGCGCAGAGCCGGCCGGGTGAGCGCCACCGCGCGTGGCTTGAGGCCGTGGCGCTCGATCTGGCGCGGCAGCAGGTAGCGGTTGGCGATCTCGATCTTCTCGCGCGCCGTGTAGCCGGGCAGCTCGATGACCTCGAGGCGGTCGAGCAGCGCCGGCGGGATGGTCGCCAGGGTGTTCGCGGTCGCCACGAACATCACGCGCGAGAGGTCGAAGGGCAGCTCGAGGAAGTGGTCGGAGAAGCGGCTGTTCTGCTCCGGGTCGAGCGCCTCGAGCAGCGCCGCGGTCGGGTCGCCGCGGAAGTCCGTGCCCACCTTGTCCAGTTCGTCCAGCATGAACACCGGGTTGTTCGAGCCCGCCGTCTTCAGGCTCTGCAGGATCCGCCCGGGCATGGCGCCGACGTAAGTGCGCCGGTGACCGCGGATCTCGGCCTCGTCTCGTATTCCTCCAAGACTGATGCGCAGGAATTTCCTTCCCAGCGAATCCGCGATGGCCCGCCCGAGCGAGGTCTTGCCCACCCCGGGCGGACCCACGAAGCACAGGATCGGGCCGCGGTGGTCGGGCTTGAGCTGCCGCACCGCGAGGAACTCGAGCACGCGCTCCTTGACCTCGTCGAGCGCCCAGTGGCTGTCGCGCAGGAGCTTCTCGGCCGCTCCGAGGTCGCGCCGGTCCTCGGTCGCGCGGCTCCAGGGCAGGGCGGCGATCCACTCCAGGTAGTTGCGGATGACGCCCGTCTCGGGCGATTCCAGCGGCAGGAGCTTGAGCCGCCCCATCTCCTCCCCCACCCGCTTCTTCACGTCCTCCGGCAGCACCGACTCGGCCAGGCGCTCCTCGAGGCGCTGGATGGCGACCTCCTTCTCGTCCTTGGCCTCGCCCAGCTCCTGGCGGATCTGCTTCATCTGCTCGCGCAGCAGGAAGTCGCGTTGCTGCTTCTCGAGCTTCTCCCGGATCTGCTGCTGGATGCGCTGCCCCAGCTCGACCAGCCCTACCTCGCGCGTCAGGATGGTGACCACGTGCTCGAGACGCGTGCGCACGTCGAAGGCGGCGAGCAGCTCTTGCCGGTTCTTCGGGTCGCGCACGAAGTAGGTCGAGGCGAAGTCGGCGAGCCCGCGCGGCGACTCGATGTTGGCCGCCGCCACCTTGAACTCGTCCGGCACGGAGTCGTCGCTGGCGAGCAGCTTGTTCACCAGCCCGCGCAGCAGCCGGAGCATGGCCTGCGCCTCGTCCGTCAGGGCGCCGGTCTCGTCCGGGTACTCGACGCGCGCGATCAGATAGGGCCGGGTGCGCAGGAAGCGGGCGATGCGGAAGCGGCGCAGGCCGCGCAGCACGACCGTGACCGAGTCGTCCGGCATGTTGAGCTTGCGCATGATCTTCGCGGCGCAGCCCACGTCATGCATGTCCTCGGCGTCGTACGCGTCCCGCTCGCGGCCGGTCCTGGCCAGCACCACGCCCAGGTAGTCGGTCTGGGCTCCGGCCTGCTCGACGGTCTGGCGCGCCAGCGACCCCTTCAGCGCCACCGGCACGACGAGATCGGGGAAGAGCACGATGCCGTCCTGCGGCAGGATGAAGAGGCTGGAAGGCGGGGAGTCCCGGGCCTCGACCAGGGCCTCGCCTGCAATCACGGTCCGCTGCGGTTCGCTTGCCATGGAGGAGGCAAGTCTACCGGCCGGCCGCGAGCGGCCAAGCGGCCGTTTCCAGGATGGGGCGACAGGAAACGGAGTACTGCCGCCAGCGGACGCGGGCCGCCCGCCCGCGCCTGCGGCGCGACGCCAGGCGCACGCTCTAGCGGCTCTTCTTCGCCGGGGAGCGCGAGAGCTTCGGGGCGGCGCTCGCTGCGCCCGACGCGCTCGCGGGCGCCTTGGCCGCCTTGACCGCCTTGGCGCCTCGCGCCTCCTGGCGCTTGCGTGGCACGGTGACGGCGAGGACGCCCCGCGCGACGTGCGCCTTCGCCTTGGCGTGTTCGCAGCCCTCGGGGAGCGGCACCTCGCGATGGATGCGCGAGGCGCGGTACTCGGAGTGGAGCACCCGCCCCTCGGCCGTACGCGCCGGCGCGCGGCTGCCGCGCACCAGCAGGCAGGCGCTGCTCAGGACGATCTCGATGTTCTTGGCCTCGAGCCCCGGGACCGCGAACTCGAAGACGTATCCGTCCTCGGTCTCCACGATCTCGCAGGCGGGCTTGTAGACCGTCTCTGCCTCGGCCTGCAGCCAGTCGCGCACGTCGTCGCTCATGGCGTCGCGGCGCTGGAAGATCTCGAAGGCGCGCTGGCGCACCTCGGCCTCGATGGCCTCGGCCTCGTGCGCGAACGGCGCGCGGTCTGCTGCAACGGTAATGCTCGGTAGATCTCGATTAGGCATGATCCGCCTCCCGTGCAATGGTGTAGCCGAAGCTCGCCGGAAGCGCAACGCAAATCGCCCGCGGCGGCGGGGATTGCCGCGCCGCGCGCCCGTGCGGCCTGGCGCCAAGACAGTGCCGCCGACGACCGGCACCCCGGCAAACCGTGGACTTTCCGTGGGATGCTGACGAAGGGGACGACAGGTGCACCGAATGTCGCGAGGAAGGGGCCCGTGGGCCTCCTCACTGCGGACTTCTGACTTCCAACTTCCGACTCGCGGCGCTGCGGGTAACCTGGGCCTTCGATCCTGCGCGGGCGGGGATCGGCTTCGCGAACGCATGAGTCCAGCATCTTGCCGGGGGCAACCTTGATGTCCTCTTCATCCGTCATTGCGGCCGGACGCGTGAGCGAGCTCGCCGCCCTGGTCGAGAACGCGGACAAGGTCGTCCACTTCGTGGGCGCCTGCGGCGCGGGGGTGAGCGCCCTGCTGCAGTACCGCCTGCTGGGCGGCGGCAAGGCGTCGGGCAGCGACCGCTCCTTCGACCGCGGGGAGCAGCGCCAGGCGCGCGAGCGCCTCGAGACGCTCGGCGCGCGCATCTATCCCCAGGACGGCAGCGGAGTCGGCGGCGCCGACCTGGTCGTGGCCTCGACCGCGGTGGAAGCGGATATCGCGGACCTGGTGCGGGCGCGCGAGCTGCAGAAGGCCGTGGTGGCGCGCGCGGACCTCCTGGCCCATCACGTGGGCGGCAAGTCGCTCGCGGTCGCCGGCACGAGCGGCAAGTCCACGGTCACTGCCATGATCTTCGAGATCCTGCGCCACGCCGGCCGCGACCCGGGCCTGATCGCCGGAGGCCGCCTGCACGCCGTGACGGCGCTCGGGCTTCTCGGCAATGCCTGGCGCGGGAGCGGGCCGCTCGTGTTCGAAGCGGACGAGAGCGACGGCAGCCTGGTGCGCCACCAGCCCGAGGCGGCCGTGGTGCTGAACCTGCAGCGCGACCACATGGAGCCGGAGAAGGTGCTGGAACAGTTCATTACGTTCCGCGCCCGCACGCGCGGCCCCTTCGCGGTCGGAGACGACCCGAACCTCAGCGGCCTGCGCCCGGGGGCCGTGGTTTTCGGGTTCGGCCCGGAGGCGCGGGTGCGCGCGGAGGGCCTGGACCTGCGGCGCGACAGCGTGAGCTTCCGCATCGGCGGCCAGCCCTTCAGCCTGCCCCTGCCAGGCCTGCACAACGCGCGCAATGCCCTGGCGGCAGCGGCCTTGTGTCATGCCTGCGGCATCTCCTGGGAGACGGCGGCCGAGGCGCTCGCCGCCTATCACGGGGTGCTGCGCCGCTTCGAGCGCGCCGGTTCCGTCCGCGGAGTGGACGTGATCGACGACTTCGCCCACAACCCCCACAAACTGGGCGCGGTGCTCCTGCTCGCGGCCAGCCGCTCCGAGCGCGTCTTCGCTTACTTCCAGCCCCACGGCTACGCGCCGACCCGTTTCCAGTGGCACGACCTGGTCGCGACCTTCGCCGCGGCGCTCAGGCCCGCGGACCGGCTGTGGATCGCCCCGATCTACTACAGCGGCGGCACGGTGGCGATGGACGTGTCCTCCGAAGGCCTGGTGCGCGAGCTGCACGCCCGGGGCGCGCCGGTCGAGCTGGCGCCGGACCGCGGCCGCTGGATCGAGGAGGTCGCGGCGCGCGCCGCGGAGGGCGACACGGTGCTTGTGCTTGGAGCGCGCGACCCCACTCTGCCCGAGCTGGCGCGCGCCGTGGTGGCGGCGCTGGCCTGATTCGCCCGGCAGGCCGTTTCCCGCGCGAAACAGCCGGCCGCCTGGGCCCGCGCACCAGGCCGGGGATTCCCGGCCGGGGGATGGGCATTCCGCCTGGAGCGCTGTTACCGTGACACGATGATGCCCCTTGGCGAGGAGATCCCGCGCGACTCGATCGACCTCCTGCCCCAGCCCGTGGCGCTGGTCAGGAACGGGAAGATCGTCCATCTGAACGGCGCCGCCTGCCAGCTTCTGGGCGGACCGGCCGGCCCCCTCGTCGGCGCGCGGCTCGCCGGGTTCCTGCGCTCCGGCCGCCTCCCCGCCCCGATCGCTCCCCGGACGCCGCCCGTGCAGGACGTGCTCGAGCGCCCGGACGGCACGAGCATTCCCGTGGAGATCGAGACGACCGAGCTGCGCGCGCGGGAGGACATCCTGCTGCGCGTGTTCCTCAAGCCCGCGGGCGCGACTTCCCACCCGGCCGCGGCAGCGCCCCGGCCCGCGCCCACGATCCTCCTGGTCGAGGACGACGCCCTGGTGCGCGAGGTGATGGCCCGCGCGCTGCGCGGGCGCGGCTACATCGTTCTCGAGGCCGAAAACGGCCGGGACGCCATCGACCTCTCGCTCGAGGCGGGCGCGAGCATCGACCTGCTCGTCACCGACGTGGTCATGCCCCGAAAGGGCGGCGCCGAGCTGGCGCATGAGCTGCGCGCCAGGCTCCCCGGCCTGCGCGTCCTCTTCGTTTCCGGCTTCACGCGCGGCGCCCTCGGCGCCGGCGACTTGCGCCAGCCGCGAACCGCCTTCCTGCGCAAGCCCTTCACCCCTTCCGAGCTGCGCCAGCAGCTCGACGAGCTGCTCAGCCGCTGAGGCGCGGACGCGCGCCCAGCGCGGCGGCGCCTTCCCGCCATCACTTCCCCTGGCGGGACCGCGCTCCGAATCCAGACCACCTGAAACAGACCTGCCCCGCCCCGCTGACCGAGCCGCCGGGACTTCGTGAAGTGCTGCCAGACCAGCCAGAAGTCGGCGAGGATGAAGACCGGCGCGACGATCAGCTCGCCGATGAAGAGCGGGGCGCCCAGGACGTGGCAGGTGTCTGATCCCGGCGTCATCAGCAGAGGTGGGCGAGGAGATGATCTCTTGCGTCGGGCTCGTGCGTGCTTCTACGCAAAGGACGGCGGTCGGCGACGGGCCCAAGAGCAGATCACGCGCCACCCGCGGCTGCGGAGCACGACCGCGCAGGGCGGCGGGCGGCGCGAGGACAAGACGATCGCGGCAGGATCACCAGCCCCCGAGTCCCTGCGACGCCGCGGGTGTCATGACCAGACCCCTCTCTCTCGGCTCCGGATCAGCACTTTCCAAGCTTCGTGCAGCACCGTGCGGGAAAGGGCGTCAAGCTCCCTGCGTCACTCATGACGCAAGGCCTCGATCGGGTCGAGGTTGGCCGCCCGCACCGCTGGGTAGAGGCCGAAGACCAGACCGACCGCGAGGCTGATGCCCGCGGAGAGAACGACGCTGTAGGCGGTCACCACGGTCGGCATGCCGGCGAACAGGGTGATGAGCCAGGGGATGAGCGCGCCCACGCCGATGCCGATGGCGCCGCCCACGCTCGACAGCACCACCGTCTCGATGAGGAACTGGGAGATGATCTGGCCGCGCTTGGCGCCGATGGCGCGCCGCACGCCGATCTCGCGCGTGCGCTCCGTCACCGAGGCGAGCATGATGTTCATGATGCCGATGCCGCCGACCAGCAGGCTGATGCCGGCGATGGAGCCGAGCACGATGTTGAAGGTGCGCTTGGTCGCCTCGGCCGAGCGCAGCAGGGCGAGCGGCACGCGCACCTTGTAATCCATCTTCTTGTGGAAGCGGGCGAGCATCGCCTCGATGCCCGCCGCCGTCGCCGCGACCTCCTCGGTCGAGCGCACCTGCACGATGATCTGGTGCAGCTCGACGAACTCCTGTTCGCGCGAGCCGGAGGAGCGCCGCACCACGTAGTCGCCGAACATGCCGCGCGCCACGTGGATGGGAATGTAGGCGTCCACCTCCTCGTCGGGAACCTGCACCCCCTCCGAGCTGACTTCGTTGCGCACGATGCCGACCACCTCGAAATAGCCGCCGCCGATGCGCAGCGTCTGCCCGATCGAGTTCTCCGTGGCCAGCAGGCGGCGCGCGCCGTACTCGGTCAGGACCACGGCGTTCGTCGAGCCGTGGTCGTCCTCGGCGCCGAGCAGGCGCCCCGCGATCACCTCGCGCCGCACCAGGTCGAACCAGACGGGCGACGTGCCCACCACGCGCACTTCCAGGGTCCTGTCGCCGAGGCGCCCTTCCTTGCGAACCAGCTTGACCGGCACGGTGCGCTTCACCGCCTCGAAGGTGCGGCCGATGCGGTCCTCGTCGTCGTAGGTCAGGCCGTAGATGCTGATGCGCGAGCGCACCGACCCGGACTGCACGTCCTCGGTCGCCTTGATCGAGTCCAGGATGATGTTGTCGCTGCCGAGCTTGCGGATGCGCTCCAACGCCTCGGCGCTCGCCCCCTCCCCCACCGCGAGCATGGCCACCACGCTGCCCACGCCGAAGACGACGCCCAGCGTCGTCAGGAACGAGCGCAGCTTGTGCAGCAGGAGCGTCTTGATCCCTAGCCTGATGTTGCGCGCGACGCGCGACTGATGCACGCGGCTACTCCTCGATGCGGTCCACGCGGCCGTCGAGCATGTGCACGCGTGCGGCGGCGTACGCGGCGATGTTCGGCTCGTGCGTGACCATGACGATCGTCTTGCCCTGCTCGTTCAGGCCGCGCAGCAGATCCATGATCTGTACGCCGGTGGCCGAGTCGAGGTTGCCGGTGGGCTCGTCCGCGAGCAACACCTCGGGGTCGTTGGCCAGGGCGCGCGCCACGGCCACGCGCTGCTGCTGCCCGCCCGAGAGTTGGTTGGGGCGGTGCTCCAGCCGGCCGCCGAGGCCGACGATGCCCGCCAGCTCCTCGGCGCGCTTCATGCTCTCCGCGTGGGGCCAGCCCTGGTAGTAGAGCGGCAGCTCGATGTTCTCGCGCACCGAGAGCTGCGCGATCAGGTTGAAGCTCTGGAAGACGAAGCCGATCTTGCGCAGGCGGATCTCGCTCAGCTGGTCGTCGTCGAGGCGCGACACGTCCTCGCCGGCGATGAAGTAGCTGCCCGACGTGGGACGGTCGAGGCAGCCGAGCAGGTTGAGCAGCGTGCTCTTGCCCGAGCCGCTCGGTCCCATGATGGCGGTGAAGCTCCCCGCCGCGAACTCGAGGCTCACGCCGGCGAGTGCAGAGACCTCTGCCTCGCCCATGCGGTAGACCTTGGCGACCTCGCGCAGGGAGACGACCGCGGCCGCGCCCTGGCCGGCCGGCGCCGCGCCGCGCGGGGGCCTCGCTCCGGGCGGGGCCTTCATCGTTCGCCCTGCGGCGCCTGCTTCTCCCCGGAGCTCGGCCGTTCGCGCCGCGAGCGCTCCCCGCCGCCGCCCTCGCCCATGCCGGGCGGCCGGCGGCGCGTGCGCGGCCGCCCTTCCGTCTCGCTCCCCGTCCCCTGCGGCGCGCCCTCCGCGCCTTCGGGGGCGCGCGTGGCGCCCGCGTCCGGCTGGGCCGGAAGCGGCGCGCCTGGTGCTCCGGTCGGGACGGCCGGCGCCGCCTCCGGCTGAAGCGCCCTGGACGCGGCCGCCTGCAGCGGAGGCGTGAGCAGGACGACCTCGCCCGCCTCGAGCCCGCGCTTGACGTGCACCATTTGCGCGTTGTCCAGCCCGATCTCCACGTCGCGCTGCAGGAAGCCCTCGGCGCCGGCCACGAACACCGCCGGCTGGCTGCCCACGCGCACCACGGCCTGGATCGGGACGTAGACCACGTTTTGCAGCCGCTCGACGAAGATCTCGGCGCGGCAGTTCATCCCGGTGCGCACCTCGGAGATCTCCCCCTCCAGGTGGATCTCCGTGGGATAGACCTTGAGGTCCGGGTTCATCCACACGCTCTGGGCGTCGGGCAGCGGCGCGATCTTGGCGACCCTGCCCTTGAATTCGCGGCCGGGCAAGGCGTCGACGGTGACGTTCACCTCCTGGCCCACGCGCACCTTGTCCAGGCTGGTTTCGCGGATCTTGACCACCGCCATCATGGAGTTGGTGGTCGGCAGGTGGATCAGCTCCTCGCGCTCGCGCACCGTGCCGCCCTCGTGCAGCGGCTCGTCGTCGCCGCGCCAGCCCTGGCGACCGGTCGTGGCGTACACGACCATGCCCGCGCTCGGCGCCACGATGCGCGCCTTGGCGATCTGGTCGTCGAGTTTCCGCAGCTGGTCCACCTGGCGGTCGCGCTCCGCCTCGCGCGCGCGCAGCTGCGCCTCGGCCTCGACGATGTCGGCGGCCGCCTTGCACTTGGTGCGCTCGAGCGCCATCTCGTTCTGCAGGATGGCGCTCTTGAGCTCGTCGAGCTGGCGCTTGTGCGTGAACTCGTCGAGCAGCTCCAGCGCCGACACGGCCAGCTCGTAGTCCAGGCGCGCGCGGTTCTCGGACAGGCGGTCGCGGTCGAGTTCCGTCTGGGAGATGTACTTCTCCTGGAAGAGCTTCTCCGACCAGCGCAGCGTCTCCGCCGCGTTCTTCAGCTCCTCCTGGGCGAGGGTGATCTTCGACTCCGCTTCCTTCCTCTGGCGCGGGAACTCGCCGTTCTCGTACTGCGTCAGATCCTCCTTGGCGAAGCGAAACTTCAGCTCCGCATCGGCCACGTCGCTGGCGGCCTGGCTCTTCACCACGGCCAGGTTCTCGCGCGCGCTCACGAAGGCGGCCTCGGCGCTCTGCACGGCGATGTCCCGGTCGACGCGCTTGTCCTGCAGGCCGCTGGCGTCGAGCTCCACGAGCAGGGCCCCGGCTTCGACCATCTTCCCCTCCTCCTCCAGGAAAATGACCGTGGTCTGGCCTTCGACCTCGCTCTTGATGACGACCTGGTCGCGCGCCTGGATGGTCCCGGCCTCGGACACGCTGATGACGAGCGCGCCGCGCCGCGCCGCGGAGGTGGATTCCTGCTCCGCCTTGCCGCCGCCGGCCAGGTCGGTGCCGAACACCACGCCGGCGATCACCGCGCCGGCCACGACGAGGCCGCCCGCCACGAGGATGATCAGCCGGCGCGGCGCCGCCGCGCTGTCAGGGCGTGTCTTCATGCGTCAACTCCCGCGGGTCGAACTCCTCCCACAGTCCGTCCTCGCTGACCTGGAGCACTCCCAGGTCGCGCTGCAGCTCGTACTCAGCGATTCTATACGCGATGAGCGCGGCGGTGAGGTCATTCTGCGCGGCGACGAGATCCTCCTGGGCCTCGAGCAGGTCGCGCGTCTGCGCCCGGCCGGCCTCGAGGAACGAGCGCGTGCTGTCCACGCGGCGCATGGCCACGGCCACCGCGCTCGTCTGGATCAGCTGCTCCTCCCGGGCCAAGAGGAGGCTGCGCAGCTCCTCCCGGACCTCCTGCTTGATCTGGTCCTCCAGCTCCTGGTAGGCGCGCACCGTGCGCTCGAGGAGGATCCAGCTGTCGCGGTAGGCGTTGCGCTCCGCGGTGCGCTCGAGCGGCAGGTCGATGGTCAAGAGGGCCTCGTAGGTGGCGTCGTCGTAGCGCAGGTCGGTCGAGTCCGGGAGGGCGGCGGAGGAGAGAGTGCGCCGCTCGCCAAAGCTGCCGCTGCCAAGCAGCGTGACCTCGGCGCGCAGGGCGTCGGCCGCGACCACCACGGCGCGCTGGGCGTCGAAGATCCCCCCCTCGGCCACGGCCAGGTCGAGCCGGTTCCCGAGCGCCACCTCGACCGCGATCCTCTGGTCCAGCTCGAAGGGACCGGGGTGGCCCCGGCCGGGCGGATCCAGCTCGACGGGCGCGTCCGCGGCGACCTCCGCGGCGGCGCCCGCCTCCGGCTGCCGCGGCCCGCCCTCGGCGCCAAGGACCGCGCGCACCGACTCCCCGAGGCGCCCGAGCTCAGCGCGCTCGAGCGCCACCTCGGCGTCGGGCGGCAGGCCCAGCACGATGCGGAACGCGTCGAGCTGGCGCTCGTAGGCGTTGATCGCCCTGATCCAGCCGTCGCGCGCCTGCAGCTCGTTCTGCACCGCTTGGTCGACCTCGATCTCCGAGCGCCGGCCTGCGTCCGCCTGCCTCCTGAGCTGGCGCACGGACTGCATCAGGCTGCGGTAGTTCTGCTCGGCGTTGTTCACCGCGTCGATCTGCTGCAGCACCTGCAGGTAGCGCGTGGCGATGTCGACCGCGAACGTCTTCTTGAAGCGCTCGAATCGCAGGATCTGGTAGAGCGTGTTGCGCTCGGCCTGGATGAGCGGCTCGGCGACGATGTGGCGGCCGGCGCCGCGCATCAGCGGGATGGTGATCGAGGCGTCCCCGAAGAGCGCGAGCGACCGCGGCTTCTTGCCGGTCACCACGTCCGGCGTCAGGAGCTTCACCACGTCCAGGCCGATCTGGGTGGAGATGGACACGCCGTTCTGGAAGACGCGGCCGGCCGAGAGCGTGCCGGTGCTCTCGATCCCCGTGGTCCTGGACTTGGGATCGGACGTCAGCGTGCTGTCGAGCGAGCCCTCGGCCGCGCCGGTGAAGAGGGTGCGGAACTCGTTCCTCGCCAGGTCGAGGTCGAGCGCGGCGCGGAACACCTCCTCCTTCTGTTCCTGGTAGTCGCGGCTGTTGCGCGCCGCGACGCGCAGCGCGTCCACGAGCTTCAGCTCCACGCTCCCCGCCGAGGCGCCGTGGGCCGTGCCGGCCACGCCGAGGTCGAGGTCGCCGCTGCCAGACGGGCCGGGATCGGCGGGCCAGTAGTCCACGGGCTCGAGCGCCGCGACGCCAAGGGAGCCCGAGGAGGCGAAAGGGAGGTTCTGGTCGAGCAGCAGGCGGCGCCGCAGGGTCTCGGAGGGGCGCTCGATGGTGAACGCCTCGCTCCGGTTCAGGGCCAGGCGGCGCGTGGTCTCGATGATCTCGGCCGCCGCCGCGTCGGCGCTCTCGCGCTGCAATTCGGCCGTGCTGCACCCGGGCGGCGCAGCGGCCGCGGCGAGGAGGATGACCTTCGCGGCGATCCGTCCCAGGCCTTTCATGCTCCAGGTCTCCGCTGCCGTCGCTGCGTGTCTGCCAAGAGGATCTGCCGGCGCGCGCCGGCGCACGCGTTGCGCTAGATACGCAGCCCTGCCCCGCGAGCGCGGGCGGGCCTTGAAAAGATAACGAGTTCCCGCGACGAAGCGTATGCTCGCCCGCCTGGAGCGAACGATGAAGCCGCGGTGTTTCAGCGTGGCGCTCGCCGCCCTCCTGTGCGGCGGCTGCGCCGGCGACCGCGCCAGCCTCGACCTGGCCGTGGCCGGCACGGGCATCGGCTTCGGCAACTCGCGGGCGCTGAACGGCGTGCGCTGCAACTTCAAGGACGAGGCGGTCGAGCGCGTGAACGGCCTGAACGTCACGCTCTGGGACCCGGGGAAGAACCCGGACCTGGTGCTCCGCGGCGTCGCGCTCGGCCTGGCGCGCACCGACGCGCGCGAGGCGTGGGGCCTCTCCCTCGGCAGCATCGCCGGCGGCGAGCGCCTCTACGGCATCAACCTCGGCCTGCTCGCCGCGCGCGGCCGCGCGACGGTGCGCGGCGTGAACGCCAGCGCGTTCACCACCTGGGGCGGCGAGGAGCTGTCCGGCATCAACGCCGGCCTGATGGTGAGCGGCGGCGGCGCGATCAACGGACTGACGCTGGGCCTGCTCTACATCAGCCCGGAGCCGGTGACCGACATCCTCGAGCCGCACCGCGGCTGGATGAAGGGCATCAACCTGAGCGGTCTGGTGATCGACTACCCCGGCGCCCTTGGCCTGACCGCGGCCGGGATCGTACGGGCGCGCGACGTGCGCGGGCTGTGCGGCGCCTGGTTCATGTGCGACGTGCGCGAGGACGCGCGCGGTGTGTGCATCGCGCCCTTCACCTTCTCCAAGCGGCTCGCGGGCGTGCAGCTCGGCCTCTTGAACCACGTCGCGTCGCACCCGCATCCGTTCAAGTGGCTGCCCGGGATCAACATCGGGTTCGGCGGGCCGCCGGGCGAAGAGGAGGCGGCCGCGGGCGGCTGACGCCCCGGGCAGCAGGCGGCGCCGCCTGCACGGGCAAGCTCGCCGTCGGCCTGCTGATCGGCTCGGTGTCCGTCATCTCCGAGGCGATCCACTCCGGGGTCGACCTGCTGGCCGCGATCATCGCGCTCTTCGCCGTGAAGGCCGCGGCGCGGCCCGCGGACTCGGATCACGCCTACGGCCACGGCAAGTACGAGAACGTCTCGGGCACGATCGAGGCGCTGCTCATCTTCCTGGCCGCGCTCTGGATCGTCTGGGAGGCGGCCGGCAAGCTCGCGACGCGCCAGGCGATGGCGGGCGCCGGCCTGGGGGCGGCCGTCATGGCGGTCTCGGCGGCAATGAACTACGCGGTCTCGGCGCTGCTCTTCCGCGTCGGCCGCCGGACCGACTCGATCGCGCTCACGGCCGACGCCTGGCACCTGCGCACGGACGTCTGGACCTCGGCCGGCGTCATGGCCGCGCTCGGCGTCATCGCGCTCGGCGAGCGCCTGTTCCCCGGAACGCCCCTGTGGTGGATCGACCCGCTGGCGGCCATCGCCGTCGCCCTGCTCATCGTGCGCGCGGCCTGGCGGCTCACGCGCCAGTCGCTCCGGGACGTGCTCGACAGCAGCCTGCCGCAGGAGGAGATCGAGTGGATCCGCGAGGCGATCGGCGGCCGTCCCGAGGTCAAGGGAGTGCATGACCTGCGCACGCGCAAGTCGGGAGCGCAGCGCTTCATCCAGTTCCACGTGATCGTCGATCCGGCCATGAGCACGCTCGACTCGCACCGCCTCGCCGAGCAGGTATGCGACGCCATCCGCGCGCGCTTCGCCCCGGCGAGCGTCATCGCCCACGTCGAGCCCTGCGACGGCCGCTGTCCCGAGAAGTGCGTCTCGGGCTGCCTGCTCCCCGAGGAAGAGCGGCGCGCCGTGCGCGGCCGCGGGCGCTCCCCGACCTCGACTTGAAGGATGCGCGGCTTCCGCTTCGGGCTATACGAAGCGGAATCCAGCGCCAACGGAGGCGACGTATTCGGATGAAGTGGATCACCCGCTCCCACGTCCACGTGGACCGCGTGGCCTGCCCCTGGCTGATCACGCGGTTCGTCGATTCGGCCGCCGAGTTCCTGTTCGTCCCGCGGGACAAGGTGTTGGAGGCGGCGCAGGCGCAGGGCGCGATCCCCTTCGACACGCCGGGAGCCGAGCTGCATCACCAGGGCGACCTCTGCACCTTCGACGTCATCATCGACAGGTACAGGCTGAGCGACCCGGCGCTCCTGCGCATGGCCAGGATCGTCAACGCGGCCGACACGAAGCGCCTGGACGTTGATCCTCTGGCGGCCGGCCTCGAGGCGATCGCCGTGGGCTACAGCCTGCGCTATCCGCTCGACCTGGAGAACCTCGCGCACCAGTTCGAGGTCTATGACGCGCTCTACGCCTGGTGCCGCGTCGAAACCGCGCGAGGCGTCTGACGGCGACGCTCCCCTTGACCCGCGCAGCAGTTCCGGACAGTCGATTCTCCCGGGTCTCCCGCTTCCTCGCCCTCAGGCGCAGCACCGCCGGCGTGCTCGCCATGGCCGTGCTCGTGGGCATGGGCGAGCGCATGGCCGAGCGCTTCCTGCCCATCTACCTGATGGCCCTGGGCGGCGGCGTGCTGGTCGTCGGCCTGATGCAGGCCATGGACAACCTGCTCTCCGCGCTTTACTCCTTCCCCGGCGGCTACCTCTCCGACCGCCTGGGCACGAAGCGCGCTCTGTTGCTCTTCAACCTGGCGGCCATGGCCGGCTTCCTGCTCGTGGTCCTCGTGCCGGCATGGCAGGCGGTGCTCGCCGGGGCGATCCTCTTTATCTCGTGGTCGGCGATCTCGCTGCCGGCCGTCATGAGCCTGCTCTACAAGGTCCTGCCCCGCGACAAGCGCACGATGGGCGTGACCATGCATTCCCTGGTGCGGCGCGTGCCGATGGCGCTCGGGCCGGTGATCGGCGGCCTGTTCATCGGCGCGTGGGGGGAAGTCAACGGCGTGCGCCTGGCCTTCGGCGCCGCCCTGCTCCTCGCGCTCGTCGCCCTCGTCCTGCAGCAGCGCCTGATCGACGACGATGCTCCCGGCGCTCCGTCCCCGGAACAGGCGTTCGACCCGAGGCCGGAGAGAAACCCTCTGCGCCTGCTGCGGCAGATGAGCGCTTCCATGAGAAGCCTCCTGCTCAGCGACATCCTGATCCGCTTCTGCGAGCAGATCCCCTACGCCTTCGTCGTGGTGTGGTGCATGAAGACCATTGCCGAGCCGGTCTCGGCCGTGCGCTTCGGCCTGCTGACGGCGATCGAGATGGCCACCGCCGTGCTCGTCTACATTCCCGTGGCCTTCCTCGCCGACCGCACGACGAAGAAGCCCTTCGTCCTCGCGACCTTCTGCTTCTTCACCTTGTTCCCGCTCGTTCTGCTGTACACCCGCTCCTTCGAGTGGCTCGTCGCGGCCTTCGTCCTGCGCGGGTTGAAGGAGTTCGGCGAGCCGACGCGCAAGTCCCTGATCATGGACTTGGCCCCGGCGAGCTCGCGCGCCGGCATGTTCGGGCTCTACTACCTGATCCGCGACGCGTGCGTGTCCGTGGCCGCCCTGGGCGGGGCGTTCCTCTGGCAGATGAGCCCGGCGACGAACTTCCTCGCGGCGTTCGCCTGCGGCCTTCTCGGAACGCTGGGATTCGCGCTCTTCGGCCGCGACGCCGGGCCAGCGCGTCCGGCGTAGGACGCATTCAATCCGGGGCAGGAGCGGGCCCTGGCAGCCCGTCGAAGGAGTCATCCTGCCTGCGGCGGCGCCTCTCGGCCGATCTCGGCGTCGCGAGATCCTCGGCGAATCCCCCGATTCGCCTCCGGTCTCGCTCCTTGATCTCGACCGAGATGCGCTCGCCTCGGCAACGGAGCACTCCTTCGACGAGCTGCCGGCCCGCGACCGCCTTCCGCAAGTGAGTTGAACCAGAGCGGCCTGCCTTGACTTGAGTTCGAGACGTGGTGTTGGGGGAGCGAAGCGGCGTTTCCCCGGTTGAGGGGCCGCCAGCGCCGACGTACCGCTCTCACCCGGCGTTCCTTCGCCACACTGGACCGCCAGCATCGCCTTCACCGCGATGAGCCCTTGCTCGTTCGTCGCGCGCACGATGCACCGGGAGGCGCGACGTGGCCCCGGACCCCGGGGAAACGGCCGCGACCGCTCCGCTCACGGTCCTCCCCTCCGGTTCCCAGCCAAACAGCCGCGACGCCCCGCGCCTTTCCAGCCGCCCGCACAAGCGCTAGCCTGGCTCGCTTGCGCGGCCGAGGCCGCGTCCTGATCCATGAGCCACATCATCTCCATCCACTCGTACCGCGGCGGCACCGGCAAGAGCAACCTCACCGCCAACCTGGCCTGGCTCGCCGCCCGGGAAGGACGCCGCGTGGCGCTGCTCGACACGGACCTGGCCTCGCCCGGCGTGCACCTCGTCCTCGGCCTGCAGAAGGAGCGCATGACCTTCACGCTCTCCGACTTCGTGTTCGGCCGCTGCGACCTGGAGGAGGCGGCCTACGACATGACCGCCCAGACCGGCATCGCGGGAGGCGGCGCGCTCTACCTCTTGCCCTCGTCCATGAACGTCGAGGCCATCACCCGGGTGGTGGCCGAGGGCTACGACGTCGGCAAGCTGAACGAGCACTTCGCCGTGCTCGGCGAGACGCTCGGGCTCGACCTGCTCTTCATCGACACGCATCCGGGCCTGAACCGCGAGACCATGCTCACCACGGCGGTCTCCGACACGCTGGTGATCGTGGTCCGGCCCGATCGGCAGGACTACCACGGCACAGCGGTCATGGTCGAGGTCGCCGCGCGCCTGCGCGTGCCGCGCCTGCTGCTGCTCGCCAACAAGGTGCCGCGCCGCCTGGACGCGCCCGCCGTGGCCGCGCGCCTCGAGCAGGCCTTCGGCCACGAGGTCCTGGGAGTCCTGCCTCTCGAGGAGGACATGGCCTGCCTGGGCAGCGAGGGGTTGTTCGCGCGCCTCTTCCCCGAGCACCCGCTCACCGCGCAGCTCATGCAGGTGGCCGAGCGGCTGCTGCCCAAGGAACCGGGGACGCGGACTTGACGGCCGACACGGCGCTCCTCCCGCCCGGCGCCACCTGCCGGGGCGAGATCATGGCCTTTTCCGGCAGCGGCGGCCGCGTGCTCCGCTGCCGCGTGGTGCGGGCGCGCCAGGAGAAGCGCCTCTTCCTCTACTTCCACGGCATCGAGAGCCACGGCGGCTGGTTCCTGCCGGCCGCCGCCCGCTTCGCCGAACGCGGCGTCAGCACCTGCCTGATGGACCGGCGCGGCTCGGGCCTGAACCGCGAAGAGGAACCGGGCGACGCGCCCTCGGCCGAGGTCCTGCTCGAGGACGTGCGCCGGTTGCGACGCGCGCTCGGCGATCCGCCGCTCAGCCTGGTCGGCCTTTCCTGGGGGGGCAAGCTCGCGCTCGCCGCCGCGCTGGATCGGCCGCGCGCGGTGAAGAGCGTGATCCTGATCACGCCCGGCCTGAAGCCGCGCGTCGACCTCGGCGCGGCGGACAAGCTGCGCCTGCTGCTCAGCCTGTGCGCCGGCGGCCGCCGCCTGCTCCCGGTCCCGATCGAGCCGGAGATGTTTACGGTCGAGCCAGCCCTGCTCGACTACATCCGCAACGACCCGTGGCGCCTGCACCGCGTCACGGCGCGCTTCCTGCTGGCCGGCGTCCGCCTCGACCGGCAGATCGCCCGCGCGCTCCACTCTCTCGCCGCGCCGGTCTTGCTCTTCCTGGCAACGCGCGACCGCATCATCGACAATGCGCGCACCGAGGCCTTGCTCGCGGCTCTCCCGCCGGGGCGCCTGGCAATGCGCGTTTACGACGCCACGCATTCCATCCAACTCGAGCAGACCGAGCGCATGGTCGAGGACGTGGTCTCGTTTCTTGACGGCCTGGAGGAAGCGCCCTGAAGATCGCCCAACTGGAAGTCCTCGAGCTGGAGATCCCCTTCCGGTTCACGTTCCGCCACGCGCTCTCCGCGAGGTCGTGCGGCGACAGCGTGCTGGTGCGCGCGACCGGCGCTGACGGGCTTCTGGGCTACGGCGAGTGCGCACCGCGCAGCTACGTGACCGGCGAAACCCCGGAAACGGCGCGCGCCGACCTGGCGGAGCGCCTCCTGCCCGCCTTCCTGGGCGCCGCCTTCGCCACGTTCGGCGAGGCGGCCGCGGCCCTCGCCGAGACGCTCGATCGCCTGCCGCGCGCGCGGCACGCCGCGTTCTGCGCTCTCGAGCTGGCCGTCCTCGACCTGGCCGGAAAGACCTTCGGCGTCTCCGCCGGCGAGGTTCTGGGACCCGTGCTGCAGGACGAGGTGCGCTACAGCGGCGTGGTCTCGGCCGGCGGCAAGGAGGAGGCGGCGCGCGCGCTCCTGGCGATCGCGGCCTTCGGCTTCCAGGCGGTCAAGGTGAAGGTCGGGCAGGACGCGGCAACGGACCGCGCCGTGCTCGAGGCCGCGCGCTCTCTCCTCGGCGAGCGCTGCTCGCTGCGCGTCGACGCCAACTGCGCGTGGTCGAGCGAGGAGGCCTTGCTGCGCATCGAGGACCTCGCGCCCTTCCGTCTGGACGGCGTGGAGCAGCCGCTCGCCGCGGGCGACATCGCGGGCCTGGCCTGGCTCACGGAGCGCAGCCCCGTGCCGATCATCGCCGACGAGTCGCTCGCCTCGCTGGAGGACGCGCGCCGCCTGGTCGAAGCGGGCGCCTGCCACCACTTCAACGTCCGCGTGTCCAAGTGCGGCGGCCTGATCAATGCGGCGCGCATCCGCGACCTGGGCGCGCGCTCCGGCGTCTCCTGCCAGCTCGGCGCGCAGGTGGGCGAGACCGCGCTGCTCTCGGCCGCGGGCCGCCATTTCGCCACGCGCAGCGCGGGCGTCCTCTTCCTGGAGGGGTCGTACGGCACGCTCCTCCTCGAGGAGGACATCGCGCGCGAGGACATCACCATCGGCAGGGGCGGGCTGGCCCGTTCCCTGCCGGGACCCGGGCTCGGCGTCGAGGTCGATCCCGGCCGTCTGGCCCGCTTCCTGAAAGCGAGGTGACAGGGATGACGCGTCTCGCTTCGTTCTTCATCCGCCTCATGGGGCGCGCGGCGGCGCGCAGGTTCGAGGAGGCCACGCGCCGCCCGGTCGAGGTCCAGGAGCAGAAGCTCAAGGAGATCCTGGCGCGGAACCAGGACACCGAGTACGGCCGCGAGCACGGCTTCGCCGCGGTGCGGTGCCTGGCGGACTACCGGAAGGCCGCGCCGATCGTCTCCTACGAGGACATCAAGGAGCGCATGGAGCGCGTCACGCGCGGCGCGAAGAACGTCTTCACCGCCGAGGACCCGGTGATGTTCGCGAAGACGTCCGGCACGAGCGGCGACGCCAAGTACATCCCGGTGACGCCGACCTGCCAGGGGCGCGACCACGCCGGTCAGATGCGCACCTGGTTCTATCACGCGATCAGCGACCACCCGCGCCTCTTCCACGGCAAGGCGCTCAGCCTGGTGTCGCCCGCGATCGAGGGCTACACGCCAAGCGGCATCCCGTTCGGGTCGACCAGCGGCCTGATCTACAAGAACATGCCGGCCGTGGTGCGGGGCACCTACGCCGTCCCCTACGAGGTGTTCGAGATCCAGGACTACGAGGCCAAGTACTACGTGCTCATGCGCCTCGGCCTGCAGATGAACGTCACCTTCATGGCCACGGCCAATCCGTCGTCCGTGGTCAAGATGTGCGAGCTGGCGAACGAGCACGCCGACAGTCTGCTGGCGGACCTCGCCCGCGGCACGCTGTGCGCCGACCTGGCCGTGCCCGCCCCGATCCGCGCCCAGGTGGAGGCGCTCTGCCGGGCGGATCCTTCCCTGGCGGCGCGGCTGGAGAAGGCGCGCGCGCGGCGCGGCGGCCGGCTTCTACCCGCCGACTACTGGCCCAACCTGCAGCTCATCGGCTGCTGGAAGGGCGGCACGGTGGGAACCTATCTGCAGCGCTTCCCGGCCTGGTTCTGGCCGGAAGAGGGCGGGCGCGTCATCCCCATCCGCGACTGGGGCTATCTCTCTTCCGAGGCGCGCGGCAGCATCCCGCTCTCCGACACGGGCGCAGGCGGAGTGCTCACCGTGGGCACGAACGTCTACGAGTTCGTGCCCGTGGAGGAACTCGAGGCCGCGCCCGAACAGCCCGATTCGTGGACCTTCCTCGGCGCGGACGAGATCGAGCTGGGCCGCGATTACTACGTCTTCTTCACCACCACCGGCGGCCTCTATCGCTACGACATCAACGACGTGGTGGGAGTGGTCGGCATGCACCACCGCACGCCGGTGATCGCGTTCAAGCGCAAGGGACGCGGCGCCACGAGCATCACCGGCGAGAAGGTGACCGTGACCCAGGTGATCGAGGCCTTCCAGCGCGCCGCGGCCGAGGCCGGGGTCGAGATCGACCACTACAAGGCCGAGGCGGACGTGCAGCGCGCGCGCTACCTGTTCATGGCGGAGTCGTCCGCGGGGATCCCGCCCGAGAAGCGCCAGCCGCTGCTCCAGGCCCTGGAGCGCAGCCTGGCGCGTCTCAACATCGAGTACGAAGGCAAGCGCAAGAGCCTGCGCCTCGGTCCGCCGCAGCTCCTGGTCATGAGGCCCGGCTGGTACGATCGCGAGAAGAAGTCCCTCATCGCCCAGGGCAAGCGGCTGTTCCAGGCCAAGACGATCCGCCTCTCCGACCACCGCGCGGACCTGAGCGACGAGGTGGAGGCGATCGTCGAGTGGCGCCAGGACGCGCAGCAGGAGGCGACATGAAGCGCGCGGCGCAGGCGGGCGGCGCGCGCGCGCCGACTTTCACCATCGCCGCGCGCGACGGCCTGCAGCTGACGGTCGGGGCCTACCCGGCGGACGGCGGCGGCCCGATCCTGGTGCTCTGCCACGGCATCGCCAGCCACATGGGCTGGTACGGCAGGCTCGCGCTCGCCCTCGCCGAGCGCGGCGTCGCCGTTTACACGCCCGATCGTCGCGGCGCGGGCCTCTCCGAGGGCACGCGCGCGCACATGACGAGCTGGCGCGTGGTGGTGGACGATCTGCACCACGTGGCCGAGGAGGCGGCGCGCCGCCACCCGGGACGCCCCCTGCACTTCCTCGGCATCTCGCTCGGCGCGGTCTTCTGCGCGGCCGCGGCTCTCGAGCGACCGGACGCCTACCGCAGCGTGGTCGCCTTCTCTCCGGGGTTCGCCTCGCGCATCCCCATCCCGTTCATCCGCCGGCTGCGCGTGCTCAGGCGCTCGCTCACCGAGCCGGAGAAGCTCTACGACCTGCCGTTCGGCGTGCGCGACCTCACCGACCGCGAGGATTGGCGCGCGGTGCTCTCGCGGGACGAGCTGAGCGCGTCGCAGGCGAGCGCGCGCTTCCTGGTCGAGATGTTCCGCCTGCAGCGCTTCATGAAGAAGCAGATCGCCTGCCTGCGCGTGCCCATGCTCGTGCTCCTCGGCGGCGGCGACGCGATCATCGACGGGGAGGCGGTGATCGAGATGATGGCGCGCGTCGAGCGCGCGGCGGTGCGTATCGAGGTGTTCGACGGCGTGCCGCACATCATCCCGGCGTCCTTGCCCCTGGCACGGCTCGCCGATCGGCTGTGCTCGTGGCTCGGCAAGGAGCACGCGGGCGCCGCGGCCGGACGGGATCTGCAGCGCATCCCGCGCGAGGCGTTCGCGCCCGAGGACCTGCCCCCGCCGCCCGAGGTGTCCTCGCGCAGATGAGCGCTCCGTGCCAGGACATCCTCGGGCGGCGCGGGGAGGCGGACGCGCCGCTCGAGCGCGCCCGCTACGAGACCCTGCTGCGCATGGCGGCGGATCCCAAGCACCGCCTGGTCGTGTCGCTTGGCGGCGGGTCGCTGCCGGGCGTGTGCGGCAACCTCGCGCTCCTCTCCATCCTCGAGGAACTCCACCTGCGCGGCCGCGTGGAAGAGGTCTGGGGCACGAGCGCCGGCGCCGCGGTCGGCGGACCCTGGGCGGCGGGCGCGAGTGCGGCCGAGATTCACGCCCTGGCCAGGAAGCTCGACCGCCCGGGCACGATCGACGTGCCCTGGCTCAAGCTGGCCCTCGCCTTCCTGAAGAAGCCGTTCGGCGGCACCCTGCCCGACGGGCTGGTGAAGGGCGAGAAGATCGCCGCCGTGGTGCGGGCCGCTCTCAAAGTGGAGAGCTTCGAGCAGTGCGCCATCCCGTTCCGCTGCATCGCCTGCACGGACGACGGCTACGCGCGGCGCCGGGTCTTTCGCCGCGGCCCGCTCTTCCCGGCCATCTTCGCCAGCATGACCCTGCCCGGCATCGTCATGCCGCCCGCGCTCGCGGCCGGCCAGGAGAGCGGCTACTACGACGGCGGGCTGGTGGAGAAGACCCCGCTGCTCTCGCCCATTGCCGAGCACGGCCGCAGCGGCGACGAGCGCCGCCTGCTGGTGATCGCCACGCACTACGGCAACGACAACCGCCGGCAGCGCGAGAGCGGCTTCCTCAACCGCTTCCTGCAGAGCATGTTCGCGCTCGAGGATCTGGCCTGGTCCTATCAGCTCGCCGAGGCGCGTGCGCGCCGCGACGTGGCCTTGATCCTCCTCGACCCGCGCATCGACGATCCGGAGCTGTTCAACTTCGCCAACCTGGAGCGCAACTACGTGATCGCGCGCCAGCAGTTCCGCGAGGCGCTCGAGGACGCGCGCATCGGGCTGACGTTCGGGAGGGAGTAGCGCGGCGGCGTCCATCGGCCGGATGTCCGCCTCCGTCGAGGAGCGACAAGGAACATGCC
>JACQZJ010000002.1 GCA_016213895.1 Planctomycetota bacterium
AGCTCGAGGGCCAGCACTGGTTTCGCCCCCAGGTGGCCAACCCCAAGATCCTCACGCCCGAGCTCATCACGGCCGGCTACAACACCCGCCAGAGCGATCTGTACCAGCTCGGGCTGCTCGTGTTCCGCATGCACACCGGTCACAGCGCTCTGCCCGAGGGGGTGGGCTACCCCGATCTCGCGCGGCTGATCGCGGATGGGGTGGCCCGGCAGCGCGCCGAAGCCCTCGGAACGCCGGTCGGCAACGTCATCGCGAAGCTGCTGCGGCGCCGCGACGCCTATCGCTACCAGTCTGCGCGTGAGGTGTGGGACGATCTGCGGCAGCTGCGTGCCGTCGCCAACACCGGCAAGCATCTGGCGCGGCGCTGAGCGCGCGCGGCCTGCGCATGGCCTTCTCGGCAGAGAGAGAGCCGATGACCGAACGGCTGCTGCGGGTTGGCGCCATCGCCATCAGCCACCGGCATGCCAATGTCGTCGGACCGGTGCGCCTCAGCTGCGAGCGCGACGCGCTGCGGATCGATCTGCTGCGCGTGGGACGCTTCGCGGCCGGCTTCGTCTTCGTCGGCCTGGCGGACGTCGCCAGCTATCGCGTGCCCTACCGTGCGGTGCGGGCACTGGTGAGTGACGGCCAGCTGCTGCACCTGGCGATCGATCCCACGGTGGCCAGCCCCTACAACCGCTTCGCGCTCGCGCACTTCAGCCACGACCCGGACGCGGCCTTGCTGCGGGCGTTCCGGGTGCGGACCTGGGCGGCGCTCGGGAGCTACCTCGGACCTGTCCCGCTCGCCGCGGCGGCGCTGTGGCGACTGCCGCGCGAGCCCGTCGGCGGGCCGGTCGGCAGCGCGGCGGTGGCGCTGCGCGGCCGCGTGCCGGTCAAGGCGTCCGCCGAGGGCGGAGCGATCCGTCCCGGCGACCTGCTCACCAGCGCCAACACGCCGGGCCACGCCATGCGCTACGTGCCGGGCTCGAGCCCGGTCAGGGGCGTGGTGCTGGGCAAGGCTCTCACCGCGCTCGCCGAGGGCACGGGCGAGGTCCTGGTGCTGGTCGGGAGCTTCTAGGACTCCGAACTGGGTGGATACTCTGCTGGACCCGGCCGGGGGCGCTGCTCCCGGCCGGGTCCTTCGTCAGGGGCGAGGCGCTACGATGCGCTGGCCGGCAGGCGAGTCCCGGAGGTTCCATGCTCATTGGCACGAGCGCGCTTCTCGCTCTTTTCCTGCTGGCGGCCTCCGCGCCGTCCTTCCCGGAGTGGGCGCGGCAGGCGCGTCTCGCCGGCGCGTCGTTCGAGCCGGAGATGAGCGACGCACAGATCGACAAGAAGCTGGACAAGCTCGCCGCCGAGGGAGTGAGCGTGGTCGTGGCCGACGCGCCCACGGGCTGGAGCTACGTCCACCTGGTGGATGACGCACCCTTCGCCGCGGTGGTCGACCTGATGGCGAACCGCGTGATTCCGCGCGCGCACGCCCGCGGGCTGCGCGTGGCCTGGTACCTGACCACGCTCGAGCTGGTCTCGGTCAAGGGCGTGAAGAGCGGCCGCGATCCCGCGGCCGAGCATCCGGACTGGGTGCAGATCGACCGCTTCGGCGCGCCCGTGTCCTACGCCGGCAAGAACGCTTTCTGGCTCAACAAGAACGACATCGACACCTGGGTCGGCCCCGAGACGCCGTACCGTGCCTTCTACCTCGGGCGCGCCCAGGCCTGCGCCGCGGCGGGCGCGGACGCCCTGTGGTTCGACGTGGCCTACTACTTGAACGACGCCGGCCAGCACGGCGGCCTGTGGCCGAGCTGCGATCCACACGCGGCGGCCGCGTTCCTCGCGGCTTACGGCGTGGCGCCGATCCCGCAGCGCGACTTCGACGACCCGGACTGGCGCCGCTTCGTGCGCTTCCGGCAGCAGTCGATCGCGTCCTTCGCCTCGGCCGTCGCCGCCGCCGCGCACGCCGTCGATGCGGACGTGGCCGTCTTCTTCGAGAACTGGTCGATCGACTGGGTCGGCGCCACGACCTACGCGCAGGACGCGCTCGACCTGGCGCAGGACCCCGACCTCGCCACGGCGCATGAGCTCTGCCCGCTGGCGCAGGGCGGCGCCGGCATGGGCAAGGCGAACCTCAAGAACTGGCTCGACTACGCGGCCATGGTCAAGTTCTGCGTGGAGTCGAACCAGGGCCGGCCGGCGTGGATCCTCTCCTACGCCGGGTCGGTGAGCGACTCGCTGCGCCAGGCGGGCGTGCACGTCGCGCTCGGGGCGAACTTCTACGAGGCGCGCGGGCCGGAGATGGTGGACCACACGACCGGCAGCCGGCCAGAGCTCTTCCCCTGGATCGCGGCCAACGAGGACCTCATCTACGGCAGCGAGTCCGTGGCGGAGGTGGCGGTCTACTACAGCCCGCGCACGCGCGACTTCGTCGACCGGGGGCAGGGCGGCGGCTCGGGTTTCCAGCTCGGCGGCGCGCCGTTCTTCGGCGAGTACCGCCGGCAGACGCGCCGCCTGTTGCGCCGGGGCATCGCCTTCGATCTCGTGGCGCCCGGGACGCTGGTCGAGGCGGACAAGACGCGCTACCGCTGGCTGCTCCTGCCGAACGTCGAGTGCGTGTCCGACGCCGAGGCCGCCTGGCTCGCGGATTTTGCGCAGGGCGGCGGCAATGTCGCGTGCACGCAGGACAGCGGGCGGCGCGACGAGTGGGGCGCCCTGCGCGCCGGGAACGCGCTTGCAGCCCTCGAACCGCACGCGGTGCAGGAGATCGATAGCGACCTGGTCCAGGTGCTGCTGAAGAAGAGCGCGGCGCGGAAGCTGCTGGCGGAGGTTCGCTCCGGCACGGACGCGGGCGGCGCCCCTTTCCTGCTCGTTCCCCTGGTCCACATGAAGAAGGGCGAGATGCAGGACGTGCCGCTGCGCGTGCGCCTGCCGCCGGGCTTCACGCCGCAAGGCGTACGCGCCACCTCGCCCGACGCCGGCGAGCACGTGCTCCCCTTCCTGGAGGCGTCCGGCTACATCGACTTCACCGTGCCGCGCGTCAAGACCGTGACCCTCGCCGTGGTCACGGCGCCGTGAGGGCGCGCCTGGCGGCGCTGCTCAGCGCTCCTCGTCGTCCAGCTCCTTCAGCCGGCGCAGGATTCCGATCGCGCTCTCGCTCGTGCCGAGGCGCATGATTTCCTTGAGCTTGCGCTCGTCCGCGGCGAACTTCTTCTTGAGGCGCACCTCGTACGCGGCCTTGAGCGTGTCGACGAGCTTCTCCAGCTCGTACGGCTTGGGCAGGTAGCCGAAGGCGCCGAGTTTGGTCAGCTCCACCGCGCTCTCCAGCGATCCGTGGCCGGTGAGGATGACGGCCTC
This sequence comes from Planctomycetota bacterium, assembly GCA_016213895.1. GTDB lineage: Bacteria > Planctomycetota > B15-G4 > B15-G4 > JADJEK01 > JACQZJ01. The sequence goes on from JACQZJ010000002.1 coordinate 3,328, forward strand.
GAGGTGCTTGTGCCGCTGCTTGAGTTCCTTCAGCACCTGGCTGCCGTCCATGCCGGGCATCTTGAGGTCGAGCAGCGCGATGTCGAACTGCTCCCGGCCGGCGATCTCGATGGCCTCCGCGCCGCTCGCGGCGGTGTGCACCTCGAGGCCGCGCTTGCGCAGCCGCTTGGCGATCGCCTCGAGGAACTGGGTCTCGTCATCGACGATGAGGAGCTTGATCACGTGTTCCATCGCGGTCTCCTTGAAGCGGTCACACCGGCGGGAAGCCGATCCACGACCAGTATCCCAGTATCACCCAGAACCACAAGACGAGGAAGCTGAGCACCAGGACGGCGGCGCCGTGCTTGAGGAAGTCGCCGATCGTCACGAGCTGCTCGCCGGTGGTCGGGTCTTTCGCCATGGCGTAGGCCAGGGCGTTCGAGGGCGTGCCGATGAGCAGGGTGTGGGCGAAGGACGAGGCAAACGCCGTCGCCAGCCCGACCGTCCAGGGATGGACGCCGGCGACGGTCGCCATCGGGACGGTCACCGGGCCGACCGTGGCCACGGTCGCGCCATCGCTCATGAAGTTCGTGGTCACGCCGGTGAAGATGCTCGAGGCGATGGCCAGGCCGGCGCCCTGCGCGAGGAAGTCGGGGAGCGAATGGACGAAACTGTCGGCGAGGAAGAGGGCCGCGCCGGTCACCGCCAGCCCCTTGCCGATGGCGGTCGCGCCCGCGTAGAGGAACACGACCTCCCAGTGGATGCTGGTCATGTCCTTCCAGGAGAGCACGCGGAAGACGTTGAGCAGCACGAGTCCGAGGATCACCGGGCCGCCCATGCCGAGCGTCTCGCTGCACGTGATCCAGAGGACGATGACGATGCCGAGGACGATCGCCGTGATGACCTCTTGGCCGGTCACCGGCCCGATGCGTTCGGATCCGCGCCGCACCACGCTCGCCACGTCGAGCGCGCTGACTTGGATGCGCGGGCGCAGCACGAGCCAGAAGTAGAGGCCGACGGCGAAGGACATGACCGGGACGAAGGGCAGCCCGTACATGACCCACTGGCCGAAGGAGGGGGCGATGCCGTAGTCCGCGAGGATGCCGATCATGATGGCGTTGCGGCCGCCCGCGGCCGGCGAGCCGGGTCCGCCCGTGTTGGCCGCGTAGGCGAGCGAGAGGGTGAAGAGGACCATCAGGGAGCGGTCGCGCTTGATGCCGGCGGTGCGCATCGCGGTGGCGTAGACCATCACCAGGAGCGGCATGGTGAAGGCCACCAGTGCGTGCTCGGAGAGGAAGGAGCACGTCACCGAGAACAAGGGCAGGAAGACCAGGAGCAGCAGCGTGAGGTTGCGCGCCGGCGCGAGCAAGAGAAGCCCGAGGCGCCGATCGAGCCCGGTCTTGCCGATCGCCTTGGCCAGGGCGAGGACGCCGAAGATGAAGATCACCGCGTCCTTGGCGAAGGCCTGGGCGATGTCGTCCGGATTGAAGACGTCGAAGAAGTACATGCCCACGGCGACCAGCATCGCGGTCACCGCGGCGGGGATCGCGCCGCTGGCCCAGAAGAGGGAGCAGAGGAGGATGAGCGCGAGCATGACCTTCGCGCGGAAGGCGACCTGCTCGGGCGTGAGCGGGCGCTTCTCCACCTTGCCCTCGGCGGTCGCGACCTTCTTCTCCAGTCCGTGCTTCTTGCTGTAGTAGTCGGAGATGGTCTCGCCCGGCGCCATCTTCTGATAGGAGGCGTAGCCGAGGATGGTGTCCGCCGGGGCCCCCGCGGCGGCCTGCGACTTCGGCCTTGAGACCAGCTCGACGAGCCGCTCCGGCGCCGGCGCGAGCACGATGGCCAGGAAGAGCGCGACGCCGAGCACGATGAAGAGCGGCCGCGAGTTGTGGCTGCCGATCCACCAGGCGAAGCGCGATTCCTTCTCGACGCGGTGCGGGATCTCGTGGCGCTCCCGGGCGTAGGCTTCCTCGGCCTTGGCCTCCTCGATGGCCTGCACCAGCTCCTCGACCTCGCACGGCTTCTGCAGGTAGCGGAAGGCCTCGAGGCGGCCCGCCTCCTTGGCGGACTCGATCGAGCCGTGTCCGGTGAGGAAGATGGCCTGGATCGCGGGCCGGAACTCGCGGATTTCCTTGAAGGTCTGGATGCCGTCGGTGTCGGGCATGCGCAGGTCGAGGATGGCCACGTCGATGGCGGGGTCCGTGCGGGCGCGCTTGACCGCGTCCACCCCGTTGTCCACGTCGACCACGTCGTAGCCGCGGCGCCTGAGCCTCTGGGCCAGCGACTCGCGGAACTGGGTCTCGTCGTCCACCAGCAGGATCTTCGTCATGGCGTCTTACTCCTGGCGTGCGCCGCCCTTGTCCTGTCTGACCGTCCTCGCCAGCTCGTCGAAGAGATCCGCCAGGCGCAGCAGGCCGACCGTGCGCCTGCCCGCGGTCACCAGCAGGGAGAGCGTCCGGTGGGCGAGGAAGGCGCGGATCGCGTCGACCAGGGAGGACTCGTGGTCGATGCTGGCGGTCGTCCTGGTGCACACGTCGCTGACGCGCGTGTTGCGCGCGCGTTCGCACAGGTCGCGCACGTCCTCCTCGAACAGACCGAGCATGTCGGCCGAGGTCTGCTTCATCTCGTCGCTCACCCCCGCCATGTCGAGCGCCTTCTGGTGCGTCCAGGGGCGGTGCTCGAGGAGCAGGGCGCGCAGAAAGGCGAGATGGTCGAGCTTGCCGACGATGGCGCCGCTGCTGTCCTGGACGAGCACGGCGCGGTGCGGCTGGCGGCCGGCCGTGAGGTCCGCCTGCGCGCGCTCGAGGGCGGCGAGCGCCTCGACCAGCGTCGCCTCCTCGCCGACCACGGCGTAGTCGGACAGTGAGAGCATGATGTCGTGGACTTTCCTCGTGTTCATGGCGGGTCCTCGCTGGCTAGACGGCGCGCTGGCCGTTCATGGCATAGGGCAGCTCGAGCGTGAAGGTGCTGCCCTGGCCGGGGTTCGACACCACGTACATGTTGCCGCCGAAGTTCTTGATGATGCTGAAGCTCACGCTCAGGCCGAGTCCCGTGCCCTTGCCCGGCGCCTTGGTGGTGAAGAACGGCATGAAGACCTTCTGCAGCTGCTCCGGCGTCATGCCGCAGCCGCTGTCCTTGATCTTCACAAGCAGGCGGTCTCCCTTGTGGGCCGTGCGGATGGTCAGCGTGCCGCCGCCGCTCATGGCGTCGATGGCGTTCTTGACCAGGTTCACCAGCACCTGGGCGAGCTGGTTGCGGTCGGTGAGGATCTCTCGCGCTTCCGGGTCGTACTCGCACACCACCGCGATGTTGGACGTCGCCAGCTCGCTGCCCAGCATGCCGCCGACCACGTCCTCGAGGATGGCGTCGATCGAGTGCTGCTCGAGCTTGACCTCGGCGTGGCGCACGAAGGCGAGCAGCTTGCGCGTGATGTCGCGGCAGCGGAACACGGCGTCGTGGATGATGCGCAGGTGCTCCTTGAGGTCGGGCTCCTCCTCGTCCTCGGGCAAGTCCGGGTCGAGCGAGTCCTTCAGCAGGCCGGCTTCCTCTGCGATGATGGCGAGCGGGTTGTTGATCTCGTGGGCGATGCCCGCGGCCAGCTCGCCGACCGAGGCGAGCCGCGCGGCGTGCACCAACTGGCCGGAGAGATCGGCCTCGTGCCGCTCGGCGGCGAGCTGCTTCGTGACGAGCTGCCGGGCGCGCAGGACGATCACCCCGCCCATGATCGCGAAGAAGGCCAGGGTGATGAGCAGGATGCCGCGGGGCATGCCCAGGAGGGAGGCGGGGCCCGCGGCCGGGAGAGCGTCCTGGACGACCAGGGCCCAGGGCACCTCGCTCAGCCAGGCGTAGGCGCATTCGCCGGCAGCGGCGCCTCCGGCCGCGCGCATGGGTCCGCGCAAAGGCGAGCGGGGAGGCAGGTAGGGCGAGGAGTTCAGCGGCAGGCCCACGCGCGGCGTGACCACCTGGAACACCCCCGCGGCGTTGACCACCGCCGCGTGCACCTCGCCCGCTCCCTCCAGGCTCGCCAGGAACTCGTGGATCTTCTCCGGCGACAGCGCCGAGCGCAGCACGGACACCTCGCCGTCGCGCTCGCGCTTCACCGCGATGGTGAAGTGCGGGTTGTTGCGCACGCCGAGGTAGATGTCGGTGATGACGGACTTGCGCCCTGCTCCGAGCAGGTCCTTGAACCAGCTCTCGTCCCGGTAGTTGACCGCTCCGGGGAAGTGCACCGGGCCCTGATAGTCGAGAAGCAGGCCGTCGCCGCCGACCACGCCGAGGTCGACGAAGGCGTCGCTCGTCAGGCGCAGGTCGGCGAGGGCGCGCTCCAGGAAGGAGGTTCTGCCGCTCAGGTCGCGGAAGGCCGGGTCGTCGATCACGTTGTCCAGGTTGACGAGCCTCTCGCGCAGGAAGAGGTTGAGCGTGATGGCTTGATGCTCGGCGATGACCTGCAGGTGCGCGCGGGCGCTTTCGGCCGCGATCCGGTGGTACTGGATGTGGAAGAAGATGCCGAGCAGGAGCAGCGGCAGGAAATAGAGCAGCACCTGGCGGGAGAGCGTCTGCCAGAACAGCTCCCGGGAGTGGCCGCCTCTGGGCGCATTCCGGGCTGGAGGCCTCGCCTGGGAAGGGGACGGTCGGAGAGCTGCCATGTCTAGCACAGGGCGCGCCAGAGCCGCAGGGCGGACCGGAGCGGCTCGGGGCTTGACCATGGACGGGCGGCGCGGGATCGTGTGCTCGACATGCCGTGACGGCACTGGAAGCGAGGAGGCGTCACATGGACTCGAGGCTCCGCGGGCCTGGCTCCGCACATCCCGCAGCTCGAGTATCGAGAGTTCCCGCGCTGTGGGCACAGCCCGTGGCGGGAGAGGGCGGCGCGCGCGGAGTTCTTCGCCGTGCTCCGGGAGTGGCTCGCCCGCCGTCCGGCCGCGAGCGGGCCGGAGTCGTGACCCGCGGCAGCGCGGGGGTTTGACATCCGCCTTTTTTCAGGCCAGTATTCACGGTCATGCGACAGAGCATCCTGCCGTGCATGTTCCAGGTCATGAAGCGCTGGTGCCACCAGCGGCGGAGGCCCGGCGTGTAGGCAGACCGCAAGAAAGCGATCCACCCACCCGCCGGACCTCTCGAAGAAGTCCGGCGGGTTTCTTTTTGTCCCCGAATGCGCAAAGGAACCGGCCGTGAAGCGTTTTGAAACGATGTCGATCTGGTCCTCCTGCCCGTCCCACGCCGCGCCCGCCGTCCAGGGAGGGACGCGCGGCTTGCGCTCGAACGAGGAGGATCGCAGAGATGGCCTCGAACCCGGCTCGGCGTGACGCGGAAACGCCTCTCGCGACCGCGGCGGCCCGCGAGAGCCACGATTCCGCCTGCTCAGAGGAGGCGCGGCGCGCGCGCTACATCGCCGCGCTCGAGGGCATGGCCAGGCGGCGGCGCGCGATGCTACGCTTCGCGGCCGCGGCACAGGGCCGCGCGCGCGACGAGGAATAGCCGCGAGGAGAGGCGAAGCGCCGTCATGAGCCGACGCGCCGGCGTCCCCACGCCACCGGAGCTCGCGCGCACCGCGGAGAGGCTCCTGCGCCAGGACCCGGACCCGGTCGTGCGCCTGCGCCTGCTGCGGGACGTGCTGCGCCTCGCTCCCGGAGACCCTCTTTTGGTTCGCGCGCGCAGCGCCGCTGCGTCGAGCCGGTGGGTCGCCCTGTTGCGGAGGCAGCAGCGGCCGGACGGGAGCTTCGGCCGGCTCCACTCCGCGGGCACGCGGAGCACCGGGCGTGTCTCCACCACCGAGACGGGCGTGCAGCGGGCGCTGGCCCTGGGGCTTCACCCCCGCCACCCCGTGCTCGAGCGCGCGGCGCAGCATCTCGCCGCGCTCCTCCGCGGCACGGCCCGCTTTCCCGATCCGCCCGAGAAGAACGACCGCTGGGCAACGGGCAGCAGGCTGTTCGCGGCCGCGACGCTCGCGCTGATCCGGCCCGATGCTCGCACCGTGCGGGAGGCCGCGGCGCCCTGGCGCGAGATCCTCAAGAGGACCTTCGCATCCAGCCGCTACGACGCGGGCGCGGAGATCCGGGCGCATCGCGAGCTGACCGGGGCGAGCGTGGCGGGAAGCTACCTGACGCTCGACTCCGCGTACCACCTGCGCCTCATTGGCGCGCGCGCCGCCGACGTTCCTATCACGCTGCAGCGCGCCTGGCTGCGTTGGCTCTGGGAGCGCCCCGGCGGCATCCGCTATCTGTCGGCGCCGCTTCCGCCGCGCGGCGCGCTCCCGGGACCCGGCGCCTGGGACCGCTGGCTGTCGAGCCTGGAGCTGCTCACGCCTTTCGCCGCGGCCCGGCCGCTGCTGGCGCCCGCGCTTTCCTGGCTGTGCGCCTTCCAGGACGCCGCGGGATCCTGGGATCTCGGCGCCGCGCCTCCCCGCTCGACCGCCCTTCCGCTCTCGTCCACTCGCTGGACGGCGACCGTGCGCCGCCAGGATTGGACGGCGCGCGTGCTTTGCCTGCTGGTGTGCTATCATCTCGGACGCGGGACCTGACGGCGCGACGCCGGCCCGTGCCTCGCGCGGCGGTGAGGGAGTCGGGATGCTCCGGAGGTATGCTCTTGCCGCCGCGCCGTGCCTTGAGTCGCGGTGAAGCCCGAAGGGCTTGGCGCCCGTTCCACCGGAACGGAGGTGAGGGATGTCGGAGATAGCGAGGTTCAAGGGGATCGCGAGACCCGTGGTCGAGAGCCCGGCGCGCAAGGCCGCGGTGTCGGCCTTGCTCTACGTCTTTTTCTGCGTGGCGTACATCGTGGTTTCGGGTTGGATCGCGGCCGCGGCCGCGGCCTCCACCGAGGAGCTGCGCGGGATCGAGACTGTCAAGGGAACGCTGTTCGTCGTGGTCACGGGCGCGCTGTTCTACGCGGTCATGTTCGTCCACTGGCGCAGGATCCGCGCTGGCGAGGACACGATCATCGCGCAGGAAGAAGCCCTGCTGCAGAGCGAACGCAAGGCCGTGGCCGCGATGTGCGCCGCGTCCATGGCCCACGATCTGAACAACCTGCTCATGTCGCTCGCCGGGCTGGTGGAGGGGCTCAGGGGACTGGAGAAGGGCGATGACCTCCTGCGCGACATGCGGGCGCGCGTCGAGAGCGGCATCGAGAGCCTGGCACGCATGTCCAGGCGCATCGCCACCACTGCCCGACAGGTGCTGCCGGCGCAGCGCGTGCGCCTTGACCTGGTGGCCGTCATTGCGCAGGCCACCGCGCTGGTGCGCAAGCACCCCGACGTGTCCCTGTGCCCCATCTCCCTGCCGGAAGGTCCCGAGGTGCCCGCTTCCGTGAGCAGGGACCTGTTCGAGGAGGCCCTGATGAACCTGGTGATCAATGCGGCGCAGGCCGGGGGCAGGGGCAGCCGGATCGAGGTGCGCTGCCGGCAGGAGGGCGGGCACGCCGTGGTGGAGGTGCATGACCAGGGGCCGGGCGTGCTGGAGGAGGCCGCCAGCCTCATCTTCGACCCGTGCTTCACGACCAAGCCCTCGGGGAGCGGTCTCGGCCTGGTGGCGGTGAAGACCTTCGCCGCGTCGCACGACGGCGCGGTCTCGGTCGGGAAGTCGCCGCTCGGCGGAGCGGCCTTCTCGCTGCGCTTCCCCCTGGTCTCGAGCGCGGGGAACGGCGAGACCGCGGCGTGCGGCGCTCCGCACGCCGCGCGCTGAGCGCGCGCCCCTGGCCCTCGGCTCAGCCCTCGGCGCGCAGCGCCTCGAGCGGCGGCCGCGCGAGCAGCCCCTTGCTGCCGATGCGTCCCAGCACGAGGGTGAGCAGGATGATCCCGGCGCAAGCGAGCAGCAGCGGGCCCGCCGCCGCCGAGGAGCGCGCGTGAAAGCGCCAGGCGGCGAGCGCCCACGTGGCGCCGAGCGAGAGCGAGAGCACGGTGAGCGGCTGTCCGGCGCTCGTGTACGATTTCGTCAGTCGATCGGCGATCAGGATGGCGGATTCGTCCATGGCAGCCCCAGGGTGCGGTCTTCCTTCCATATGCCGCGCGACCGGCGCTTTCCACCTCGCGCTCATGGCCGTCCTCACGATCGGCTGCGGCGGGGAGAGCGCGCCCGAGCGGGCCGGGGCGCGGGAGCGGGCGGCGGCGGAAGCGCCGGCCGCGGCGCCGCGTCCGGCCGTGCTCGTTCTCGGGGACAGTCTGGCGGCGGGCTACGGGCTCGATCCGCGCCAAGCCTTTCCGGTGCTCCTCCAGGCGCGGATCGACGCGGCCGGCCTCGACTACGAGGTCCTGAATCGCGGCGTGAGCGGGGACACGACTTCCGGCGGCCTCGGGCGGCTCGACTGGCTCCTGCGGCGGCCCTGCGACCCGCTCGTGCTGGCGCTCGGCGGCAACGACGGGCTGCGCGGCATTCCGGTCGAGACCACGGAAGCGAACCTGCGGGCGATCATCGACCGCTTCCGCGCCGCGCGCCCCGGGGCCAGGATCCTGCTCGCGGGCATGATGGCCCCGCCCAACATGGGCAGGGAGTTCACCGCCTCCTTCCAGGCCCTCTTCCCGCGTCTCGCGGAACAGAACGGCCTGCCCTTCGTGCCCTTTCTGCTGGAAGGCGTGGCCGGCATCCCCGGCCTGAACCAGGCGGATGGCATCCACCCCACGGCCGCGGGGCAGGAGCTCGTGGCCGAGAACGTCTGGCGCCACCTCGAACCGCTGCTCGCCGCCGGGCCTCACGGCGCCGTCGCGAAGTGACGGGCATGCTTCTCGTCGAGCAACGCACGCTCGTCCTCTTGGTCCTGGCCGGCGCGGCGATGACGATCCAGTGGCTCGGCCTGCAGCTCGCCCGGAGGCAGCCGCGGGCCGGCCGGGCGGCGGCCCTTCGCCGCGGGGTGATCGCCGGTGGCATGGCGCTTTCCCTGCTCTACGCTGCGCTGGAGTTCACCTGTGGCGTGCTCCTGGTGCGCTCCGACGGCTTCGCCCATACCATCGCCGGCCGCCTGTGGATGCGCGAGCACTGGCGGCCGATCAACCGCCTCGGCTTCCGCGACCGGGAGCCGCCAGCCCTTCTCCCGGAGGGGAGGCAAGTCCTGGTGGTGCTGGGGGATTCCCTGGCGGCCGGTTTCGGCGTCGACGACTGCGAGGATCGCTTCGGCGACCGACTGCAGGCCGGGCTGGGGGAGGAATGGCTCGTCGTCAACGTCGCGCGCAGCGGATGGGACACCTCCGAGGAGCTGCGCGCGCTCCGCGAGTATCCCCTTCGGCCCGACGTCGTCGTCTTCGCCTACTGCCTCAACGACATCGACGGTGCGGCGGCGCGCTGCGGTCTGACGCCGCCGCGCCTCGTCGACCCGCCGCCGCGCTGGGCGCGTTTCCTGATCGATCACTCCTACACGCTGAACCACCTCTACTGGCGCTGGGTCCGCTTCCGTGATCGACGTATCGAGGAGACGTACTGGCAGCATCTGCTGCGCTGCCATGAGCGCGACGATGTCCGGGCCGAGCACGAACAAGAGCTGCGGGCTCTCATCCGGGTTTGTCGCGAGGCCGACTGCCGGCTGCTGGCAGTCGTCTTCCCCCATCTCAGTGACCTGAAGAGGAGCCGGCGCCCGACGCGGAGGATCATCGATCTCTTGACCCGGGAAGCGGTGCCAGCAATCGACCTCACCGAGACCTTGAAGGGCCGCTCGCCGAGCGAGCTGACGGTGAACCGTCTGGATCCTCATGCGGGAGTACCTGTGCATCGCGAGGTAGCGGAGCTGGTGCGCGAAGCGCTGCGTGAGGCGCGCTGAACGGCGCGGCCCGCGGGCGAGATCGAGGGCGCACGCCAACGCCGCGCCCGCCCGGGCGTAGGAAGATCGCTGCTGGCGCGGGCGGCGCGATCTCGCTCCGCCGGGCTGCGGACGCACGCAAGGACTGCGCGCGAGTAGCCGCGCCACGGCTCCTGGCGAGGAGGAGAACATGTCGAGGCGTGGTCTGCTGATCTTCTTGCTCGCGGCTCTGGCGGCGGTCGCGACCGGCGCGCGGGGGCAAGGCCAGGCGGCGGCGCAGCCGCGGGTGGAAGAAGGGGAGATCGCGGGCGCCCCCTACCGGATCCAGATCCCCGAGCCGTGGAACGGCGGCCTGGTCATGTACGCGCACGCCTACCGCCCCGCGGGCGCGGGGTGGCGCCCGCTCGCGGACGTGCTGAGCGCGGTCTTCCTGGAGCGCGGCTTCGCGCTGGCGGAGTCGGGCTACTCGCGCCAGGGCTGGGCCGTGGAAGAGGCGCTGCGGGACACCGAGGCGCTGCGGCTGCACTTCGTCGCGAAGCGCGGGGAGCCGCGGGAGACTCTCGTCGCCG
>JACQZJ010000032.1:0-18346 GCA_016213895.1 Planctomycetota bacterium
CTTTCGCCTGGGCAGGCTGGCCGAGGCCGCGCTCTGCTACCGCCGCGCGCTCCTCTGCCTGCCGCGCGATGAGGACGCCGAGCACAACCTGCTCCTCGCCGAGCGCAGCCTGGGGCGGGCGGCGCCGCTCGGCGTGCCGCTCTCCGCCCTGGCCGCGCGGGCAGCGGACGCTCTTGCGCCGGGCGCGCTGCTGGCGCTCGCGGCCGCGCTCGAGACCATCGGCCTCGCGGGCATCGTGCTCCTGCGGCGGAGGCGCGCGGCGCAACTCTGCTCGGCGCTCCTCGTGCTCCTCGCGCTCGCGGCCGCGGCGCGCCTGGCGGAGCGGCGCTGGTTCCCGGGTCCGCCCGAGGCCGTGGTGCTCGCCGCCGAGATCGCCCTTCGTCCCGAGCCGCACGCCGAGGTCGCGGCAATCCTCAGGCTCAGGGCGGGCGAGACCGTGCGCGTCCTGGAGCGCTCGGACCGCTGGAGCCGCGTGATCCACGCGCACGGCAGCGGCTGGACCGAGACCTCGGGCCTGGGGCTTGTGGAGTGAGCGGCCGGGGCGGCCGGCTGTGCTCCCTTGACCGCGGGGTCCGCGCCGTGCTACACGGCGCCTGGGAGGTTCTTGTCTGCTGGAGGGAGCGCACATGAAGTCCGAGGAAGACGATTCACTCGAGGAGATCGATCCGGAGGATCCCGGCGACGCCACGGACAGCGCAGGCGCCCTGAGGGCGCCCGCCGTCCGCTCGCGGAGCGAGCGCGCGGAAGCCGCCGGCAAGCGGCACAAGAAGCGACGCAAGGGCGTGTTCGATGCGCGCCGCGTCCGGTTCATTTCGTTCGTCGTCATCGCCATCGGCCTGTTCGTCGCGTCTACGTTCTGCATTCTGGCCATCTGGAAGTACGCCTCGCGCGACACGGCCTGGCGTGCCTTGTCGACGCTGGGCGTGGTCGCCGGCACGATGTTCACCTTCACCATCATCAACGAGATGTTCGGCTCGTCGATGGAGGAGTAGGCCGGCGGCGACGCACGGGTTCCTGGCCGCGGGGACCCCGCCTGGCTTGCCCTGCGGCCAGAGTCACGGCCAGAGTCACGGCCAGAGTCGCGGCCAGAGTCACGGCCGGCCGCGCCTCACTTCACCTGCAGCCGGATGCGCAGCTCCCGCAGCCGCCGCGCCTCGTCCCAGAGCGCCGCGCGGGTCAAGGCGTGCTCGTCGAGCCAGCCCGCGGGGAAGGCGAGCGTGAGGCGGTCCGCGCCGGCGTCCACGCCGATGTCCGGCTGCGGCCGGCTGCTGCGGCCGCGGTTCAGGCGCACGGCGAGGCGAAAGAGCACGATGAGCCGCGCGAGCATGCGCGAGCGCTCCGGTGGCAGGTCGCGCAGCAGCTCGGGCCGGATCTTGCGCCGGTGGCTGCCGATGAGCACGGCGAGCATCGCGCGGTCGTCACGGGAGAACCCGGGCATGTCGGAGTTGGCGACCAGGTAGGCGCCGTGGCGGTGGTAGCCGTGGTACGAGACGGAGATGCCGATCTCGTGCAGGCGCGCGGCCCACTCGAGCAGGCGCCGGCCCTGGTCGCGGTCGATGCGCCACGGCTCGTACGCTTCTTCCAGCAACACATGTGCAGCCTTGGCGACGCGCTCGGCGTGGGCGGCGTCCACCTGGAACCGGCCGCAGAAGGCAGCGATGGTCCGGTCGCGCACGTCCTCGTGGTGGATGCGTCCGGCGAGGTCGTAGAGCACTCCCTCGCGCAGCGCCCCGTCGCTCCGCGACATCGTCTCGATCTTGAGGCTGTCGAACACGGCCGCGAGGATGGCCAGGCCGCCGGGAAGGACCGGGGCGCGATCCGGAGCCAGCCCCGGCAGCTCGAGGCGCGACGTGTCTCCCGCCTCGATCAGGCTTCTGCGCAGCAGTTTCAGCCCCGCGGGCGTGATCTCCCCAGATGTCCAGCCGCTCTCGCGCAGTATGGACGAGATGGCCAGGATTGTGCCGGACGAGCCCAGGCACTTCTCCCAGCCCTTCTCGCGGTAGCGGCGCCGCATGGGCCGAAGCTCGAGCCGCGCCGCGAGCTCTGCTTGCTCGAAGCGCCGCGCCGTGATCCTGCCGCCCTTGAAGAAGCGCAGGCTGTAGTTGACGCAGCCCATGTACAGGCTGTCGGTCTCGAGCGTCTCGAAGCCGCGGCCGAGGATGCACTCCGTGCTGCCGCCGGCGATGTCCACCACCAGGCGCGTGCCGGCGTCATCGGCGCTCGTGTGGGCGACACCGAGGTAGATGAGGCGCGCCTCCTCGCGGCCGTCGATGATCTCGATGGGATGGCCGAGGGCCGCTTCCGCCTTGCCGAGGAAGCCTCCGCCGTCCTTGAGCTGGCGGAAGGTGTTCGTGCCGGCCGCCCGCACCGCGGCCGCGGGCATCTCCAGCAGGCGCTGGCCGAACTGGCGCAGGCACTCGAGGGCCCGCTCCGCGACCTTCGCCGCGAGCTTCCCGCCCGGCAAGAGCCCCTCCGCCAGGCCGACGCGCACGCGCAGCCGATCCAGCACGATCAGCTGGCCGTGCGCCTCCCGGGCGACGACCAGGTGGAAGCTGTTCGATCCGAGGTCGACCGCGGCGATCGTCTTGGCTGTGTCGGTCTCGGGCAACGGACTACTGCCGCGGGATGGGCGTGCCGTCCCAGTCCTCGGGCAGGGCCACGCCGCAGATGTCGAGAACCGTGGGCGCGACGTTGATGAGATCGGGCACGAAGCCCGCGGGCACGCGGAAGCTCGAGAAGAAGATGCCGTTCACCAGCGGCAGCTCCACGCCGCAGTGGTCGCCGCTCCACGGCTCCTCGTTCACGCCCACGCCGAAGTCCTCGTAGGTCTCCTTTTCGTAGCCGCCGGTCGAGTTCTCCCAGGAGACGCGGTAGCCCTGATTGAAGCCGAGGACGATGTCGCCGAAGCCGGCCATGAACTCGCTGTCTTCCGCCACCTCGGAATAGGGGCCGTGGTAGATCTCGGCCGCGTCATAGGCGTTCAGCACGACCTGGCGCTTGCCGTGCCCCTCGACCGGGTCGACGAACTCCTTGAGCTTGGCGATGATCTCGCGCTTCAAGGGCGCGAACTCCTCGGGCGGGACGATGCCGAGCGGCTCGCGCCCCTTCAGGTTGATGTAGATCTTGCCCAGGCCCAGCGAGTAGGCGCGCGTGCGGCTCCAGTCGATGAAGCCGAGGTAGCTGCTCGAGCCGTCCATCTCCTCGGCCGCGCCGGCGGCGCCGACCTTCTCGCCCTCGCCCGTGCGCGCGAGATACCCCATGCGGTTCAGCCAGACGTTCAGGTTCACGCCGTAGCGGAACGGCTGGAAGCCGTGGTCGGAGATCACCATGAGGTGGACCTCGCGGCCGGAGGCGCGGCTCTCGATGCGCTGCATGACCTCGCCGATGACGCGGTCCATTTCGCGGTAGGTCTCCTTGATGCCGTCCTTCACGCGGAAGGTGCGGCCGTAGGCGCGCACTTCCTTGTCGCGCGTCAGGCTGCCGTCCTTCTCGGTCGCGCCGTAGAGCGGGTGCTCGGGATCGACGTAGGCGTAGAGCATGTGCGCGGCGCGGTCGGTGACGGACTCGACGTGGAACAGCACGTCGAAGTCGTTGCGGTCGAGCTCGTAGAGCAGCATCCTCGTGCGCCAGCCGAGCACGTGCTCGAGTCCGTCCATGAAGGCGTCGATGGGCGTCTCCATATCCTTGAGCGCGTTCGTGTAGCACGCCCAGCCGACCGTGTCGAACAGGCCGATGGCGGTCGCCAGCTCTGAGGCGTAGCCACGCGGCGAGGAGATCGGCAGCCAGGGCGGCGGGTTCTCGGGCGAGATGGAGAGCGGCGGCACGAACAGGCGCAGGCGCGGGCTGCCGTCCTCGTCCAGGTAGCACTCCTCGACGTAGACGCGGCCGATGGCGTCGAGCGCCGGGTTCCTGGCCAGCGATGTGCCCTTCTGCTTCACGGTGTCCCAGCGGCTCTTCTCGGCGCGCAGGTCGTCCGGCGGCTTGCCCAGCTCGAAGCGCATGCGGTAGTAGTCGGAAAAGTCGCCTTCCTTCACCACCTGCGCCGTCCCGTCCACGGTGATCTCCACCTGGCGCTTCTCGTAGTCCGGCTTGATCAGGAGGTCGACCTTGCTGTAGCGCTCGAGCTTGTCCCACGAGTCGCGCAGGGCTTTGGCCTCGCGCAGCGCGTCCTCCGCCTCCTGGCGGTCCTCGGCCGTGAGGCCGGGCTCGTTCAGGCGCGCCTCGAGCGCGTCGATCTCCTCCTTGAAGCCGAGCTTGCCCACGAAGTCCTCGGGCCCGCGCAGCGAGGCCTTCATCGCGCCGTCCTTTTCCTCGTAGAGCCGGTACACAACACCGCCCGAGTTGGTGCCGTCCTCGTTCATCTGCCACTCGTCGTTGGTGTAGATGAACCACGAGCCCGGTCCGCCGGCCACGTCCGGCACGAACAGGCCGCCGAGGATGCGGGCGTTCGGGTTCTCCCTGGCCGGGAAGGCGAGGGGCACCTGCAGGCCGGTGACGCGCACGCCCGCGTCTCCGAGCGCGTTCCAGAAGCGCTCGCCGCGCATCTCGGTGCGGAACAGCTCGTACTTCGCGGGCAGCCCGGCGAGCAGCGAGATGTCCAGGCCGAGCGTGGCGCCGGCGCCGAGGAACAGGCCGATGGGGAGCGCGGCCCAGCGTGGGAAGCGGAAGGCGAACTTGAACAGGAGCGCGAACAAGACGAACAGCAGGAGGCCGGCGAGCGCCAGGGCCAGGAAGCGGTTGCGCGCCAGGCCGAGCGGCAGGAGCAGCCTCTCCGTGCGCGTCAGGTCCACGTTCTCGGCCAGGTCGCCGGCGGCGACCGGATCGTCCATGCGCTTGATGCCGGCCAAGGCAGGCACGGGCTTTCCGCTCGGGGAGAAGGTGCGGCGCACGAAGTCGCCGAGGTTCGTCTTCCCCGGGTTGGAGGCGGTCTCCATCACGCCCCACGAGACCGGCGACTGCGCCGGGTTGGCGGTCGTGAGCGGCCGGAAGGAGCCGCGCTCGGCGAGCTTCTTCAGGTTGGGCAGGTCGCCCGATTCCATCCACTGGCGGGCCAGGACCTCGTCCACGCCGTCGAAGCCGAGCACGATCACCTGCGGTTTCTCGCCTGCGGCGGCCTTGCCCACCTGTTCGAGCGCGGCAAGCGATGGCGCGGCAAGAGCGGCGCAAAGCACTGTCAAAAAGAGTGTTCTGTGCATGGTTCTCGAATCCGTCGGTGCCGTGGCCGAGGCGCGCGGTCGATGCGCGCGAGGACCCCGGAGCGTAAACGTCCGGCCGGCCTCAAGGCACTGCAATCGCCCGGCGGCCCGCCTGCCCCCATTCCCGCCGGCTCGACCTTGATTCCCCTCCCGCCTCCAGGTTAAAGGTAGGAGTTTCGCCGCATCCGCACAGCTCTTCCCGAGATCCAGGCCCCGCACAGGAGGCGGACCCATGCCGCACAAGGACTTCATCGCGCTCCACGACTTCTCCCCGGCCGAGATCCAGGAGTTGCTCGACCTGTCGGCGAAGATCAAGCGCGACCGCGCGGCGTTCCGCACGGCCCTCGCGGGCAAGACCCTCGGCATGTACTTCGAGAAGGCCTCGACGCGCACGCGCATCTCCTTCGAGGTGGGCATCTTCGAGCTGGGCGGCGTGGGCCTCTACCTGAGCCCGAAGGACCTGCAGGTCGGGCGCGGCGAGACCATCGCCGACACGGCGCGCGTGCTGTCGCGCTACCTGGGCGGCCTCATGGCGCGCACCTTCGGCCACGACATCGTGACCGAGCTGGCGCGCTTTGCGACCATCCCGGTGATCAACGGCCTGACCGACTACAACCACC
This sequence comes from Planctomycetota bacterium, assembly GCA_016213895.1. Lineage (GTDB taxonomy): Bacteria > Planctomycetota > B15-G4 > B15-G4 > JADJEK01 > JACQZJ01. Next base: position 5,816 of record JACQZJ010000032.1, read on the forward strand.
CCTGCCAGGCGCTGACCGACTACTTCACGCTGCTCGAGAAGAAGAAGCGCCTGAAGGGCCTGAAGCTCGCCTACGTGGGCGACGGCAACAACATGTGCCACTCGCTGGCGAGCGGCGCCGCCAAGACCGGGGTGCACTTCGTCGCGGCCTGCCCAGAGGGGTATTTCCCCAGGCCCGAGGCCATCGCCCTGGCGCGCGAGGACGCGCGCCAGACGGGCGCGACCATCGAGGTGGTCTCCAACCCGGTCGCGGCGGTCACGGGCGCGGACGCGGTGTACACCGACGTCTGGGCCTCGATGGGGCAGGAGGCGGAGCACGCCAAGAGGGTCAAGGCCTTCCAGGGCTACCAGGTGAACCTGGAGCTGTTCGGCAAGGCCAAGAACGACGCGATCTTCATGCATTGCCTGCCCGCCCATCACGGGGAGGAGGTCGCCGCCGAGGTGTGCGAGCACCCGCGCTCGGTGATCTTCGACGAGGCCGAGAACCGCCTGCATTGCCAGAAGGCGGTCATGGTCACGCTGATGGGGGGGAAGTAGGAACGACTATCTGCTATCTGCCGCCAGGGGCGCGCCGCAGCGCAGCCCGTTGAGAAAACTCCGCCGAGCACGGAAGCCGAGCGAGGAGCGTCGCGGCAAGGAGCGAGGAGGAGGCATATCAGCGGAAGATATGGCGACGACGAGCGACGCCGTCCGCGACGATCCGCAGCCGGCTGAATGCCGGCGCAGTTTTTCAACGGGCTGCAAAACCGCCCGCGAAAGGAGTCATCCGTGGCCAGTTCGAAGGAACTCATCCAGCTCTGCGAGACATTCGGCGCCCACAACTATCACCCCCTGCCGGTGGTCCTGGCGCGGGGCGAGGGGATCTGGGTCTATGACGTGGAAGGGAAGAAGTACCTCGATTTCCTGAGCAGCTACTCGGCCGTCAATCAGGGGCACTGCCACCCGCGCCTGGTCAAGGTCATGCGCGAGCAGGCGGGCAAGCTCACGCTCACGTCGCGCGCCTTCCACAATGACCAGCTCGGCCCCTTCCTCAAGGAGCTGTGCGAGCTCTGCGGCTACGAGATGGCGCTGCCCATGAACTCGGGCGCGGAGGCGGTCGAGACCGCGATCAAGGCGGTGCGCCGCCACGGCTACACGTTCAAGAAGATCCCGGCCGACCAGGCCGAGATCATCGTCTGCCAGGAGAACTTCCACGGCCGCACCACGACCATCGTCGGCTTCTCCACCGAGGAGGCCTATCGCGCGGGCTTCGGCCCCTTCACGCCGGGCTTCAAGATCATCCCCTTCGGCGACATCAAGGCCCTGGAGAAGGCCATCAGCAAGAACACCGCCGCCTTCCTGGTCGAGCCGATCCAGGGCGAGGCCGGCGTGGTCGTCCCGCCGGAGGGCTACCTGGCGCAGGCCGCGCGCGTGTGCAAGAAGAGCAACGTCCTTCTGGTCACGGACGAGATCCAGGTCGGCTTCGGCCGCACCGGCAGGATGTTCTGCGGCGAGCACGAGAACGTCAAGCCGGACGCGATGATCCTGGGCAAGGCCATGGCCGGCGGCTTCTACCCGGTGTCGGCCGTGGTCGCCTCGAAGGAGCTGCTCGGCGTGTTCGATCCCGGCTCGCACGGCTCGACCTTCGGCGGCAACCCGCTGGCCGCGGCCCTGGCGCGCGAGGCCATGCGCATCATCGTGGAGGAGCGTCTGCCCGAGCGCGCGGCGGAACTCGGCCACTGGTTCATGGAGGAGCTGCGCGGCCTGAAGAGCCCGCACGTGGCCGAGGTCAGGGGCAAGGGGCTCCTCATCGGCGTGCGCCTCAAGGCCGAGCTCGGCGGCGCGCGGCCCTTCTGCGAGCGCCTGCAGCGCGAGGGGCTTCTCTGCAAGGAGACGCACCGGGACGTGATCCGCTTCGCCCCGCCGCTCGTCATCGCCAAGGCGGACCTGGAGTGGGCGCTCGAGCGCATCGCCAAGATCCTGAAGTGAGGCGAGCGGCCGGGTGATGGAAGCATCCCTCACCCAGGAAGAGGCCATCGCTCGTATTCGCGCCGTGGAGCCCGAGATCCGGGTTCTTGGGGTGGAACGACCTGCTCTCTTTGGTTCCGTCTTGCATGGATCGGTCGGGCCTGAGAGCGATGTCGACATCCTTGTCCGGTTCGCCCAGGGATCCAAGACCTACGGACGTCTTCTCGCGCTGTCCGAACTGCTCGAAGAACGCCTGGGAGGGCGAGTGGACCTCGTCACGACGGAGGCTCTCTCGCCGTTCTTGGGGCCGCGCATTCTCGCGGAAACGCACGACGTTCTTCCAGCCGCGTGATGATCTCCGCCAGATCCTGGTCGAGGTGGACTACGAACTGGTTTGGGAGCTGATGCCGGGCGTTGGGCGGCGTGAGCGCGTGGCCTACGCGTCTGGCGTTTCCGTTGGCGCCAGGGGCCTGCGATGGAATCGGAGCTAAGGTAAGAGGTTTTTCCTTACCGCCACGGCATTCGTAACTCGCAACAGGTGTGAGTCTTGCGGTCGCCGGGACGAAAAGGTCGTGGGAACCCTGTACGAGGAGGACCGGATCGTTCGCCTGGGTAGCGGCAAGCGGACGGCCGAGCGGCTCTCCCCGGACTTCGCCCGGTTCGATGCCCACGTCGCAGGCTTCCTGGAGCCGACGGAGCGTGTGTCGGGATGGCGGGGCGAGAACCTCACGCTCGCGGCCTGTGAGCGACGCCGCGAGTACCTGCGCGTCGAAAACCGATCATCGCGGCCGCTGGCCGCCCCTCTCCTGGTGGCCCTTCGCGGTCTTCGAGACGCGCGCCCCGGGCGCACCGGAGTCCATGCCCTGGACAACGCCGTTCCGCGACACCCTGCGGGCACGCAGCGCAACACAGGAGCGGCGGCGATGAGCGTGACCTGAGGACCAAGAAGTCCGTGACCGACGGGAGCGCGGCGCCCCGGTCGGATCCTGGACCGTGGTCAGCGAGACGGGTGCTCTTGACAACTGGTTCCGCTACACTCATCTGCCAACCAGGGATTACGATGCTGACGACGGCGCCTCGAGGAAGACCGTTCCGTCCAGCCCTGCTTCGACCGGCTCCATGGGAAGCGGAAGGGCGAGGGGGTGCCCCGTTTCCCGACCAGGGCGGGGCGACCGCGGTGGGGGAGGCTCCGGCCAGCGCGCCCGATGAGCGGAGGCGACCCGCGGGTCCAGCGCCCGCCGCCTCGGCCCAGGGCCGGCCGCGAAGGCTCGGCGAGCGGGCGCGCCTCGCCATGCGCCTGCGCCACTTCAGCCCGCGGACCGAGGAGGCGTACCTCCAGTGGACGCGCCGCTACCACGAGTTCCACGGCGGGCGCAACCCGGCGCTGCTCTTCCTCTACCGGGAAGTGCTCGGGCTGGACGTGCCCTGGCTCGGCGACCTGGTGCGTGCGAAGGGCGGCGAGCGCCTGCCGGTGGTTCTCACGCGCGAGGAAGTGCGAGCCGTGCTGGCGAAGATGGACGGCGCCCCGCGCTTGATGGAGACGCTCCTCTACGGGTGCGGCCTCAGGCTCCTCGAATGCTGCCGGCTGCGCGTCAAGGACTTGGACTTCGCGTGGAACCAGATCACGGTGCGGAGCGGCAAGGGGAACAATGACCGCACGGCCCTGGCGGTGGGTTTTTCCGGCCACCCGGCACCACGTGGAGCGAGTGACCGGGCAGCGCCGGCGCCACTCCTTCGCCACGCACCCCCTGGAGGACGGCAGCGACATCCGCACCGTCCAGGAGCTGCTCGGCCACAAGGACGTGACGACGACCATGATCCACACGCACGTGCTGAACCGCGACCCGGCCGACCGGCTGCTCGGATGCTGAACCATGCATGACCCGCGCGCGTCGCCGCCTTCGCTCACGGCCTTTCGGGTGCAAAGGCGGGGCTGTCTTTCGCCCACTGGCGTCGCCATGCGATGCCATCCTATGTTTGGCTGCGGCCCGGACTCGCCGCGCGCCCGCGCCCTCCCGCCAGCCACCCTTAGACGGCCCCCGCCACGGGCGTGGGCCCATGATCACTGTTTGTCGAATGCGCGTTCGGCGAATAGAGACCGGCATGTCACGGAGAGGACCCGGTGAGTCGTAAGCGGCTGCTGCCTAGCGATCCGGTCGGCTTCATTCAGGACTGCATCCGACGCGGACGCGTCCTTTGGACGTACCATGTCAACATGCGCCTCGCGGGCCGGTTCATTCCGCGGGAGGCCATTCTCGGTGCGGTCGAGACCCTTGAACTCGTGGAGGCGTATCCAGACGACAAGTACCACCCGAGCTATCTCGTGCTCGGCCGAGCCGGCGCTGAGACGTTCCACGTGCTTGTTGCAGCGGACGTGCAAGGGGATAATGTCCGGATAGTCACGGCATACCGGCCAGACGCCAGCGAGTGGCAGGGCGACATGAAAACCAGGAGGCTCAAGCAATGAATTGCGCCGTGTGTGGTGGAGAGCTCAGGACGACGACGACGGACCTACCCTTCAAGGTCAGCGACACGAGCATCGTGATTCTCAAGGGCCTTCCCGTCATTCAGTGCGCCCGGTGTCCCGCGTACCTGATCGAAGACGAGGTTCTTCGGCGGGTGGACGAGATCCTGGCGAAGGTCGAAGGCGGGACCGAGCTTGAAATCGTCCGTTACGCCGCGTGATCGGCTGGGCATGTCATCGCCGAACAACAGCATGCAGCGGACGGCGCTGCGCGCCGCCGCTGATGCTGAGCGTTGGGCGGATTCAGGGCGGTGGATGGCGGTGGTGCAGATCCAGTCGGTGCCAGACGGTGACTAGCGGAGGGAGATCATGATTCGAGCCTTCCTGAGCTTCGTTGAGGAAGATCTCAACGTCGTCAATCTGTTCCGAGGACAGGCCAAGAACGACGACACCGACCTGGAGTTTGCTGACTACTCCATCAAGGACCCTTTCGACAGCAGGAACGCCGACTACATCGCTCGTGGCATTACTGACCAACTAGGGCTGGCGAGCCTGACCGTGTGCCTGTACGGGCCGACGACCTACACCAGCAAGTGGGTCGACTGGGAGCTTCGAAAGTCAGTCGAACTTGGCAAGCCCATCATGGGTGTGTGCTTGTACGGCGATGGCCGCGTGCGCTACTACCCGGCAGCTCTGGAGGGGAGGCCAAGAGTCAACTGGAACGTCCAAGAGATTGTTCGCACGATGCGACAGCTGGTCCGATGATCTGTCCGCGAAGTGGAAGGGATCACCATGGATGCACCTGCGCTCGAGAAGTACCTCGCGGAGGACTACGCGAAGGCACTCAAGTTCTACGATGACCGTGCGTGCACGTCTAAGCGGGCGTGGCGCGCCCTGTCCATCTATCTGATCGTTGCCTCCGCCGTGCTCACGCCCCTTGTGGCCTTTGCGCCGGACCTGATCGGCTGGCGAATCGCGGCAGCGTCCCTTTCGGCCACGCTCGTCGTAGCCACCGGGTTGTTAGCACATCTGAGGTCTCACGAGAACTGGCTCTCCTATCGGGCCTCATGGGACGCCCTTGAACGAGAACGGCGACTCTTTGAAACCGGTACTGGACCGTACAGCTCGGCTCCAGACAGGGCCTCGCTCTTTGTGGGGCGGGTCGAGACAGTCCTGACCAAGGAAGGGACGGACTTCTCTGCGAGACACGCCCATGCTGAGAAGCGGGACGGCAATGCTGACAAGCCCGGCACGGCGTAGGTGACCTCATGCTGATTCCAGTGTTCGTATCGATGCCGAATACGCTCAGCAGGAAGCAGAGCGAGGCGCAGCAACTCGTTCTTGGGGAACTCGGTCACCAGGGAATCGAAGCGCGCACCCTCGGTCGAACGGACTACCCAACCAGCTTTCCGCTGCGTGAAGTGCTGACATTGGCCAAGCACTGCTCGGGAGGCGTGATTCTCGGCTTGTCACAGTTCGAGGCGACAGCAGGGACGTGGAAGAAGGGCACGCCGTTCAAGAGCGCCATTGGCAAGAGTAAGTCCACGCAGTTCCCGACGCCCTGGAACCAACTTGAGGCTGGAAGCCTCTTCGCACTGAACGTTCCCCTGCTCGTGTTCAGAGAGTCGGGGATATCGGGTGGGGTCTTCGACAACGGTGTCACGGATCTGTTCGTCCATCCTATGCCAAGGCCGGACGCTGAATACAACGAGAAGAAGGCGTTGCGTGCGGTCTTGCAGAAGTGGACCGCCCAGGTGCGAGCGCACTACTACGGAGAGACCCTTGGCTAGACGGTTCCTCGGATCGACGAGCGAAGCGGAAAACCATCCAACAGCCGGTTGCAGCGGACGGTCCGCTGCGCGCCGCCGCTGATGCTGAGCGTTAGACAGAGCCGATGAGAGCCTTCCAGCCGACGCCGAGAACGGCACGGCCGAAGGCTGAGCGTTGGACGGACATCAGGTGAGTGCATCCAGCAGCAGGACGGCAAAGCGCACACCTGCATGGGCTGGGCTGGCCTACGTCCTGGTCCTGGTGATGACGCTGTACGCATTCGCGGTCAACAGCATCACGTTCGCGACCAACGACTGCAGGGCGATCGTCTTGCAGGCAGTCGGTGTCGCCGCGTTGGCATCGCTGCTCGTGGTCGTGCTCCGGCGCCGCGTGCCGCCCGCGGGTCGGGTCATGCTCGGCTTTTGCGCGATCGCAGACCTCTGGACGCTGTTCGATGCCGGAGGGCGGCGCCTGCCTGCCGTGATAGGATGGTAGACTGCCGTCCAACAAGCGGCAGGGGCTGGCCGAGCGGCAGAGACGTTGGGCGTACATGAGCGGAGCGGTCATGAAGGCGGGGCAGCGCAGGGCCGCGAGGGCGCTGGGGTGGTATTTCCGGCGGAACGGGTACGTACGCAGGCAGAATGCGAAGCGCGTTGCGAAGGAGGGCTGGCAGCAATACAAGAAGGGAGACGAGGTCCGGCTGGTCGCCAACTCGGCGGTGGAGCTGCGCATCCTTCGGCGCCTCGTCGTGCAAGTCGGGCTGAAGCCCGGCCGGGCCTTCCGGAAGGGACGGCAGTACCGGCTGCCGATCTACGGTCGAGAGGCCGTGGCGCGATTCCTGGAGATCATCGAGGAGGAGGACGCGTAGGGAGGCGTCGGCGAGCGAACGGCTTGGCCGTGCCCTGCGGACCAGCTAGCCCGGATATCTCGCCACCGGTGCGCGAGCGTCGACGCAACGCGTGAGAATGGGAACAGGTGGAGACGGGCGGACCGCACGCGGCCGCGGGACAGACTGTCCTGGCCGAGACCTCGTCGCCGAGATCGAGGCGCGAGGAGGAAGTCAACTCGGTGGAGTTCCTGACGACGAGCAACGACGAGGTCGGCGACGAGGGCCGGCCAGGCGCGGACCGGTGGTGAGCTCGGGGAGCGCGAAGCTCGCGGCGAGGATTCCGGGCACGAGCGCCGGCTCCACGCCGCAGTGGTCGCCGGACCAGGGCAGGTCGTTCGTGCCCACGCCGAAGTGCTCGTAGGTGTCGCGCTCGAACCCGCCCATGGTGGCGCCCCAGGACGGCCGGTAGCCCGCGCTCACGCCCACGACGATGTCGCCAAAGCCGGCGAGGCAGGCGGGATCGGACGCGACCTCGTGATACGGGCCGCTGTAAATCTCGGCCGCGTCGTAGGCGCGCGCGAACACGGGGCGGCGGCCGTGCCCCTCGATCGGGTCAACGAAGGCCTCGAGCTTCGCGATGATCTCCTTCTTCAAGGCCGCGAACTCCGCGGCCGGCACGATGCCGAGCGGTTCGCGCCCCGCGAGATTGATGTAGATCTTGCCGAGGCCCATCGAGTAGGCCCGGGTGCGCGACCAGTCCACGTACTGCTCGAGCGCCTCGAAGCCGCGGGGCTTCTCGCGGCCGCGCGTGGCCCCGCCCTCTTCACCCTCGCCGAGGAGCGCGAGGTAGCCCATGCGGTTCAGCCAGACGTTCAGGTTCACGCCAAAACGGTACGGCTGGAAGCCGTGGTCGGAGACGACCAGGAGGTGGACGTTTCCCCCAAGCGCCCCGCTTTCGATGCGCTCCAGCACGCCGCCGATCACGCGGTCCATCGAGCAATAGGTCTCCTTGATGCCGTCCCGCACGCGGAAGGAGCGGCCGAAGGCCCGCACCTCCGCGTCGCGCTCCGGGCGGCCGTCCGGCCCGGCCGCGCCAAAGCGCGGGTGCTCCGGGTCGATGCTGGCGTAGAGCATGTGCTGCACGCGGTCGGTGGCGTACTCGACGTGGAAGAGCACGTCCCAGTCGTCCTGCTCGATCTCGTGCATGAGCATCTTCGTGCGGAAGGCGAGCACGTGCTCGATGCCCGAAAGGAACGCCTGCACCGAGGTCTCCGAGTCCTTGAGCGCGTTCGTGTAGCAGGCCCAGCCCACGGTGTCGTACAGGCCGATGGCGGCGGCCAGGTCGCTGGCGAAGCCGCGCGGCGAGGAGATGGGCAGCCACGGCGGCGGATCCTCGGGCGAGACCGAGATCGGCGGCACGAAGAGCCGGAGGCGTTCGTTGCCGCTCTCGTCCAGCGAGCACTGCTCGACCAGGACGCGGCCGATGGCGTGGACCGGCAAGAGCGGCGCCAACGAGAAGCGCATGCGGAAGAACTCGGACCAGGCGCCCTCAACCACTTCCTGCTCCTCGCCGTCCATGGCGATGCGGGCGCGGCGCGCGCGGAAGTCGGGCCGAATCTCGAAGGGCACGGTCTTCTGGCCGCCCTCTTCGCGCTGCGCGCGCTTCAGCTCGAGAAGCGCCGCGCGCGCCTCGTCGCGCTCCGCGCCAGAGAGGCCCAAGTCCGCGGCGCGCTTGCTCAGGGCCTTGCTGCGCTCCTTCAGCGACTGCCTGGCCGCGAAGTCGCGCGGGCCGCGGATCTCGGTGCGGATCACTCCGTCCTCGTCCGGCCCGAGCTTGATCACCACGCCGCCCGACCGCGTCGGTCCGGCGAGCGTCCACTCGTCGTTCGTGTACACGTACCACGCGCCCGTGCCGCCGCTCACGTCCGGCGTGAACAGGCCGCCCAGGATGCGCGCGTTCTCGTGCGCCTGCGCCGGGAAGGCGAGCGGCGTCTCCAGGCCGATGACGCGGATGCCGTGCTCGCCGAGCACGTCGAAGAAGCGCCGGCCCATGAACTCCGTGACCGGCACGCGGTAGGTCTCGGGCAGGCCGGCGAGGAGGAAGCGGTTCACGCAGAACGCGCCGCCGCCGGCCGTGGCCAGGCCGATCAGCAGGCAAGCCCAGGCGCGCAGCCGGAGCACGAGGCGCGCGAGGAGCGCGGCCGCGAGGAGCAGGCCGCCGGCGAGGAGAGACAGAGGCAGCACGCGGCGCTTGGCCACACCGAGCGGCAGCAGGAACTTCTCGAAGCGCGTGAGTGGAAGGCGCGTCCCGACCTCGTCCGCGGGCACGCCGTCCTCGCGCGTCACGCCCGCGACCACGGGGATCGGCTGATCGCCCTCGAACTTGCGCCGCACGAAGTCGCCGAGGTTGGTTTTCCCCGGGTTGGACGCGGTCTCGAGCACGCCCCAGGAGACCGGCGACTGCGCGGGGTTGGCCGTGGCGAGCGGCCCGAACGTCCCGCGCTCCGCCAGGCGCTTGAGGTTCGGCAGGTCGCCCGATTCCATCCAGCGCCGCGTCAGCTCGAAATCCGCGCCGTCGAAGCCGAGGAGGATCACGCGCGGCTTCTCGCGCGCGGCCGCGCCAGCGCGGACCGAGCCCGCCGCGGCCGCGGCCGCGAAGAGCGCGAGGATTCCCGCGAGGAGCAGCCTGCCGCGCATGCGAGTCGCTCGTGGCTCGATGGAAGGGGACGCCAGCACGAAGACGGAGGGTAGCACCCGCGAGGCGCGCGCGGCAATGCGCGGGCGCGCTCCTCTGGTACCCTGCGCCTGTTCGCGCGGCGCTTTCGCCCGAGGTCGAGGATGCTCATCGACACGGTGGAGATCGCCCAGTGCAGGCTGGTGCGTGGAGTGCTCCTTCCGCCCGGCGTGGGGCGGCGGCAGATCCTCGTCACCGGCCCGCCCGGCAGCGGCAAGAGCGCGCTCGTGGTGCGCCTGCGCGGCTGGCCGGAGGAAGGGTACATCGACCTGGCGCGCAAGGGCTGGTGGCGAAGCCCGGTGCTCGCCTACCGGCCGCGCGAGGTGCACCTTGGCCTGCCGCTCCAGGGCCGCGCCGCGAGCCTCACGGTCCTCGAGGAGGACTTCGCCGCCGCCCCCTGCGCTCTCGACCTGGAGAGGCTCGAGATCCCGCCAAGGAAGCGGCGCGTCTTCCAGACGGACTGGCGCGCCAAGTACGTGTTCGATTTCCAGCTTCCCTCTGCCGCGCTCCTCTACGCCGTGCGCCGCACGCGCGCGGAGGCCGGCACGCACTCCATCGACCGCGATCTCTCGCCCGAGCTGGTCCTGCGCCAGGTCGAGGCCTACGCCGCCGTCGCGTACCACCTGCATGAGCGCGGCCTGAGGGTCGTCCTGCGCAGCGAGTACGGCGGCCCGCCGCGGCGCTTCAGCGCGCCGTAGCTCCGCCCGCGGCCGCCGCGCCGCGGTTCACCCAGTCGGCGAGCGGCTCGACCCGGTAGACCTGCGGCACGAGGCTCCCCGCCACGCGCGTGAACACCGCGGCGCGATCCGCGCGCGCGCTGTAGACCACGTGGTGGTGCGGCGTGCCGGCCACGTCCATCCAGAATGTCTCGAAGTCGGCGCGCGGGTGGTGCCCGACGACGAAAGGCGTGTCGTCCTGCAGGCCAAGGGCGCGGCGCAGGCGGCGAACGTCCGCGCGCGCGTACCCGCCCGGCACGAAGCGCCCCCGCAGGCGGTTCGCGCGCGCCGATGAGCAGCTCGCGCGTCATCTCCGCGCGCGGCGCGCCGCCGTGGCAGGCGATGAAGTCCTTCGAGCAGGCGATGAGCGGACAGAGCGAGTAGAAGCGCGCCAGCTCCTCGTGGTACTCGCTGCCGCGCGCCGCGCGCACGTGCTCTGACCAGAGCAGGCTCTGGCGCACGCCCGCCTTGGCGATCTCGGGTGAGAAGCTGTCGTGGTTCCCCACCACGTAGAAGAAGCGCTCGGGAAAGCGGAGCTTCAGCGCGAACACCAGGTCCATCATCAGCACGGAGCTGTCCATGCGCGCGAGCGCGTCTTCCTCTTCCGGGTGGACCGCGTCGCCGAGCAGGATCATCGCGGCCGCGCCCTGCTCGAGGCCGCGGAAGAAGGCGTTCGAGCCGAGGATGGAGAGCAGGTTGTCGGCGCGCGCGTGCAGGTCGCCGACGAGGATGGGCGTCACGTCAGGCGGCAGCTCGAGCAGGCTGCCGGGAGCGCCGCGGCTGTCTCTCGCGCGAAACGGCTCGGCGCCGCCAGAGCCTCGCGCGGCGCGAGCGGGCGGAGCGTGCCGCCGAACAGCGCGGCGATGCTATGCATGGCGCGCCGCCGGCGCTCGAGCAGGGCCGCGGCGCCGTCCTCATCTGCGAGCCGGCGCACGCTGATCCTGCCTTCGGGCCGCGCCGTCTTGAGAACCACGGCGCTCCGCCCGTGGCGGATGGAGAGGCCGCAGTCCAGCAGGCTGGACGCTTCGCCGCAGGCGAGGCGGTGTTCGGCCGCGCGCGAAGACAAGGCCAGGCGCTTCCCCGGCCGCAGGCGCAGGAAGTGGTGGATGCCCGCCGCGGCCTGGCCGGGTTCGAACACGAGGAAGTCCGGGGGTGCGCGGCCGGGATCGGCGGCGAGAGGCAGGTCCGGCTGAAGCCGCAGGCGCGCGGTGCCGCGCGCGATCTCGTAGGACGAAGCGTCAACGGACAGCGCGGCCGCCTCGGCCGGCAGAAAGAGCAGGCGCAGGCGAGAGAGGAGCGATCGGCCTGGCCCGGACTCTTGGTTCATGGATGCGCTCGCGCCCGCCGCGCCGCCAGGGCGCCGGCGTCCGCCCACCATACCACCACGGCCGGGCTGGCCCGTGAACGCGGGCGAGCGTACCCTGATCCGCCGATGAACCCGGAAGCCGGAAGAACGAGCCGCTTCTTCGCCATCTCCGTGATCCTCGCCCTGCTCTTGGGCGGCGCGGCGCGCTACGCCGCCATCGGCGAGGCGACGCTCAGCCACTGGGACGAGGGGCCGTACGTGGGCTTCCCGATGGGAGTCGCGCCCTACCAGCGCGGCGAGCCGCTCGCCATCTACGCGCCGCCCCTCTACCCGCTGCTCAATCAGGCCGCCTTCTCCCTGTTCGGAGCGGATCCGCGCGTTGCCGTGGGCGTCGCGGCTCTCCTCGGCCTCGCCTGCGTCCTTTTCGCGGGCCTGCTCGCGCGGCGCCTCTTCGGCGACGTGGCCGGCGTCGCGGCCGCGCTCCTCGTGGCGCTCGACCCGCTGCACGTCACCTACTCGCGCATGGCGCTCACCGAGACCACGTTCACCGCGGCGTTCATCTTTGCGCTGCTTCTGTTCCAGCGCGCGTTCGAGAGCAAGCGGATCCTGCCCTGGGCGCTCGCCGGCGGCGCCGCGGGCCTGACGCTCGCGGCCAAGTACCACGGCTTCCTGCCGCTCCTCGCGGCCGGGGTGGTGGCGCTGCTCGAACCCTTCGCGCTCCGGCCGCGCGGCGCCGAGGGGCGCGCGCTGCTCCTGCGCATGCGCC
>JACQZJ010000032.1:18358-49320 GCA_016213895.1 Planctomycetota bacterium
CGCAGCTTGTCGTGGCGGGGCTCGCGTTCCTGCCGTTCCTGGCGCTCGTGCTCTGGTTCATCCACGCGCAGATGGGCCTCGACGTGTTCGCGGCCACGCGGAGCGAGTGGGTGCGCGGCTTCCATTCCTGGACGGCGGTCGCGCTGCTGCGCTGCCTGTGGGACAGCGTGATGCGCTTCGGCATGCCCGGGCTCCTGGTGCTCGCTCCCATCGGCGCGGTGCTGGCCTGGCGGCAGGAGCGGCGCGCGGCCCTGCTGGCGCTCGCGCCGCTCCTTCTGCTCCTCCTGGTGCTCGTTCCCTACCAGTGCTACACGCGGCTCATCGTGCCAGCATCCGTGCTGCTCGCGCCTCTTGCCGCGCTTGCCGCGGCGCGCATCGGCGCCTGGCTCGCGCCGAAGCGGCCGCGCGTGCTGGCGCTCGTCATCGTCGCGGCCGCGCTCGCCACGGGCGCGTCCGGCCTGACGGAGTCGCTGCGCTTCCGCTCGCGCGCGTACCCGGAGATGGCGCGCGCTCTTGCCGCGCGCCTGGAGGCCGCGCCCGGCCCGGTCATCGTCGTGGCGCAGCAGGCGCTCTTTCCCTACCTCGACGCGGAGACGGCCGCCTCCTGCTGGTCCGTCACCGAGCGCGAGGCGCTGCGCCTGCTGGCGAACGGCGCGTTCCGCTACATCCTGACCGATCGGCCGCTCAGGAGCCACGCGAGCGTCGCGCCTTGCCTGGAGATGCTCCCTGGCCCGCTCGTGGAGGTGCTCAGCATCCCGAATCCGCTGCGCGCTCCGATCCTCTACGACCGGCTCGGGCCTGAAAGCTACGGCCGCGCGCACGGCGAGCGCTTGCCGGCCGCGCTCGAGGACGAGACGACGCTCCGGCTCCTCGAGCTGCAGCCGCGCTGAGCGGCCGCAGAAGGGGCTATTCCCCGGCGAGCGCTGCCAGGCGCGCGGTCACGCCCGCGTCCGCTTCGAGCGCCCGGGCGAGCGCGGCCGCGGCAATGCCGTGCACGACCTCGTTCGGGTGCTGGTCCGTGGGGTGCACCCAGAGGGCGCGCGCGTCCCTTTCTTCGAGCAGCGGCAGGAGGTCGATGCATTGCAGGCCGGCGGCGCGCGCTTCCGCCGCGACGCGCTCGTGGATGCTGCGGAAGGGGTAGCTGCCGTCCAGGCGATGCAGGACCGGGAAGATCAGCACCCAGCAGGGCACGTCGTGCTCCGCGCAGAGCGCGGCGATCTCGGCCAGGGCGGCGCGGCCCTGCGCGAAGCCCCGCGCGTCCTCGGCGTAGAGAGCGAGGTAGTGCTCGATGGTGCGGCGCGTGCTCTCGCGCGCCGCGAGCGCGGCGTCGAGGAGGCGCACCAGCCGCAGCCTGCCGAGGAGCCCGGCTCGCGGCGCGGGCGGCGGGAGGTTCTCCGGAACCTCGACCTCGCGCGGCCAGCGCGCCATGCCCGAGGCGTGCGGCCGGAAGAGCGGTTCCTCGGCGTCGTTCAGCGCGTAGCCGAGCACCACCAGGTCGGGACGGAGCGGCAGCGCCACCTCGCGCAATACGAGCAGCGACTGCACGGTGTTGTGCCCGCCCACGCCGAGGTTCAAGGCCTCGAAGCGCAGGTCCTCGCCCGCGTGCGCGGCGCAAAGCGCCGCAACCGTGCGCTCCGGGAAGGTGTCAGCGAAGGGCACACCCTCGCCGAAGGTGAAGGAGTCGCCCAGGAACGCCAGGCGGAAGGCGCGCCGCTCCTTGGACAGCAGGAAGGGCGGCCCACGAAAGCCGGCGTCGTTGGTGACGTGGTCCACCGCGCACGCGGGCCCGAACGTGCCGCGCGGGTCGCCGTCATAGACGAAGCGGATGCTGCTTGAGGGAGCATTGACGTAGAGGACCACGTCGCCGAAGCCTTCGAGAGCGCGCGTGGCGAGATAGCGGAACTGCGGCGGGTGGGAGTGCACCTTGTAGGAGAGCGGCTGATTGGCGGCGCGAAGAAGCAGCTCCGCCAGGGCGAGCGCGGCCGCGAGGCCGAGAACCAGGGCGAGGGCCCGGCGCGCGAAGGGGCGGCGCGGCAGGATCCGCATGCGCTATCCCCGGGCCGCGCGTCGTTTCCGCCCGCGCCGCGCCGGGAAGGGGATCGCGCCGCTCAGTCGCACCTCGGGGCCGGCGATCTCGGGCTGCTGCTCGTGGCCTAGGGCGCGCAGCTCGCGCGCGACCTGTTCCCTGAGGTCGAGGTAGGTGAACGTGCGGCGCGCGGCGGCGTGCTGCCGCAGGTTCTTGACCAGCGAGTAGGTGAAGGCGCCGTGCGTCACGCTGCCGTGGCAGTATTCGAAGGCGAACTCGTTTTCGCGGCAGGCATAGAGGAGCACGGGCATGAACGGCCCCTCGTGCCCGCGTTGCGCGCGCAGGGCGTAGTAGTCCGCGACCGGGAGCACGCGCAGGGCGCGCGCCTGGCCGAGCGGGCGCCGGGCCGGGGGCGTCCCGGGCGCGGCCGCGCTCGTGCGCGGCAGCCACATCTGGTCCTTGCGCGACCAGCGGATCGTGGCGTGGCGGATGTCGTCCGGCGGGTTGATGCCACGGATGCGCGGCGCGCCCGCGCGCGTCAGCCCGCCCGAGTGGCAGCAGTCGAACACGGCGAGGAAGCGGCAGCCGTAGTCGATCTGGCTGTAGAGCTGGTGGAAGGCGTCGTCGGTGTAGGCGTGTTCGCTGGTCCAGTCGAAGTCCCAGGGCACGAGGGTCTCGTCCAGGCGGTCGGCGCCCTCGCCGAGCGCGCCCGCCGGCACCTGGGCGCCGTGGCCGCTGTAGTAGAAGACGCGCTCGTCGCCGTCTCGTGCGCCGTCGAGCAGCCAGTCCAGGCGCGCGGCGATCTCGTGCGCCGTGGCGCGCTCGTCGAGGAGCACGCGGATCTCGTCGGGCTCGTAGCCCCCTTCCTGCAGCAGCGCGCTCATCAGGAACACGTCGTTCACGCAGCCCGCGAGCCGCATGCTCTCGTCCGGGTAGTCGTTGATGCCGACGAGGAGCGCAAGGCGGCGCGAGCCCCTGGCCTGGGCCGGCGTCCGCTCGCTGGGCGCGCGGCAAAAGAGCGCGGGGCGGCCGCGCTCCATGACCATGCGGCTCCAGACCGCGTCGCAGGCGGCTGGATGGCCGAGGTAGGACACCGCGGCGTGGTCGGCGATGCCGGCCACGTCGAAGGGTGTGAGGACCTGGTCGAAGTTGTTCGCGGCCAGGTGGATCTCCGCGGTGAAGACCGCGTCCTCCTCGTTGTACAGGTGGTACCAGTGGCGCGCCGCCGGCAGGGGCTGGATGCGGCCGGCGGCGAAGGTCCCGGCCACGAATGGATGGCCGATCTGCGAGCCGAGCGACACGAAGATGCGATCGCGGATGGCGTCCGCGCCGGCCGGGGCGGTGAACGTGTCATAGGCGACGAGCGAGCCCAGGCTGTGCGCGAGCACCGCATCCGGCGCGACCTGGGCGATGCGCTGCGTGAGGCGCGCGCGCGCCGCCGCGCGCAGGGACTCGTCCGCGACCCACTGCACCACCATGCCCGCGGTCCAGCGCAGGTTCGCCGCCGCGCCGCGCGCGCCGCGAGCGCCGCGCAGGGGCGCGCCCGCCGCGCTCGCGCCGAGCTTGCCGAGCGCCGCGAGCGTGTCCCAGAAGGTGAGGTCGTACGCGGCGAACACGTCGTCGAGGCTGGCGAACTCCACGCGCACCTGCGCCGCGGCCCCCGCTGCGGCGAAGGCCGTTTCGAGCGCGTCGCGCCAGTCGGCTTCCCACGCTCCGCCCGGGGGATGCAGGCCGGTCCCGGGCACGGCGAGCAGGACGAATTCGTTCTTGGGCATACGAGCCATCGTCGTCCACTTCGTGAGGAAGTCAACCGCGAAGGGCGGGTCGCTCCCATTCGGCCGGGAAGAAGGAGGGGGTGAGCGCCGTCTCTTGGGGGACTCGCAGAGAAAGGACATTCTATGACGGAACTCGAACCGTTCCCGGTCCACGATCCTGACGTCTCGCACGTCATCATCGAGGCGTTCGGCGGCGACAACAACCTCAGCAGCTTCGTGCGGGAGGACCTCGAGGAGATGGCTGCCGGCAACCGCGGCAGCTTCTCCGTGCTCGCCCTGACCGACTTCGCCGATGAGCAGGCGTGCGTCATCGAGCTGTCGCCGCGCAGCGGCATGCGCGTCCTGGAGAAGTGGGGCGAGATCGACACGGGCGATCCCGAGACCTTGATCCGCTTCTTCGCGCGCGCACTGGTCTCGCATCGCCCCGAGGCGCTGCGCGCGCTCGGCTTCTGGGACCACGGCAGCGGCGTGTTCGACGAGCAGGACCCGGACGAGACCGTGGTCGCGCGCGGTCTGGCGCGGGTGCCGCGCCAGCGGCGCAGCCGGTCGCTTCCGGCGCGGCGCCTGTTCCTGGCAGGGCGGCGCGCCATGCTGCATGACGACACGAACGGCGGCGTGCTCACCAACCTCGAGGCGCGGAACGTGCTGGACGTGGCGTTCCAGCGCGCCGGCCGGCAGGACAAGGTGGAGCTGATCTTCTCGGACACCTGCCTGAACGGCATGATCGAGGTGCTGGCAGAGCTGCAGGACTTCGCGCGCGTGGTGGTCGCGTCCGAGGACCTCGAGCCGGGCGACGGCTACGACTACCACGAGTGGCTGGCGCGCATGAGCGCGGCGCCGCCGCAGGAGGCGGAGGCGTGGGCCGCGCAGGCGGTCGAGGCCTTCCGCGCGGGCTACCAGCACCGGCCCGAAGAGCACCCGTGCACCCTCGGCGCCTTCCGCACCGAGCAGGAGGTCACGCGCGCTTTCGCCGAGCTGGTGCGGTGCGCGCGCGGCCTCGGGCGGGCGGGCTTCGCAATGCTGGACGGCGCGCGGCGCGCGGCCCAGTCCTTCGCGGACCACGACACCTACGACCTCAGGGACTTCCTGGAGCGGGTGAAGATCGCGGCCGGCGCGGCGCAGCCGGCGCTGCGGGATGCCGCCGGAGCCGGGGTCCGGGCCTTCGACGCCGCGCGCGTCGCGTCCGTGGCGCTCGGCGAAAGCGTCTCCCGTTCCCACGGCCTGGCCTTCTGGTTCCCGTCCTCGCGCCACGCCCTCGAGCAGGACCGCTCCACCTACTCGCGCCTGCTCTTCAACCGGGCCACGCAGTGGGTGGACTACCTGGAGGGGGCCCGCGCTGGGTCCTGAGGGCCGCACACCTGCCGCTGGGGGGCACAGCGACCACGTCGGAATCGGAATCCGTCCGGACCGTGTAGACTTCGGGAATGAGCCCAACGGTCTTCAGGCAACGTGGGTTCCGGTTCTTCTTCTTTTCTCGCGAGGAGGAGCGACTTCATGTGCATGTTCACCACGCGACCGGCGAGGCCAAGGTATGGCTGGAGCCTGCGATCGCCGTCGCTCACAACTTCGGCCTGGGTGAGCGCAACCTCGCATACGCTATCCGACTGATCCGGGAGCATGAGGATGAGATCCGCGCGGCGTGGAGGAGCCACTTCGCTCGTTGAGGTCACGCACGTCTCCGGGCACGGCGTCTGGGTTCTCGTCGAGGAGCGGGAGCTGTTCATGCCTTTCGAGCAGTTCCCGTGGTTCCGAACCGCCTCGATCGGCGGGGTGTTGAACGTCCAGCTCGCGGGACCCGGACATCTCTACTGGCCGGACCTGGACGTTGATCTCGCCGTGGAGTCGATCGAGCAGCCGGAGCGCTTTCCCCTTGTGAGTCAGGTCCGGCCCGGGAACCTGCCGCAGCCGCCGGCAAGCACGCGCCGTCGCAAGAAGGCGCTGCGCAAGGGCCGAGCCCGCGGCGGCGGGGCCGGCCGGTGATCCTCGAGGACATCTTCGTCGAAGCGGTCGCGGGCGACTGAGCGCGGCGCGACGGCTCGCGGCTTGCCGGCACGCGCGGAAGTGCGCCTGCTCGCCGGTCGCGCGGCGCGGGAAACTCCGCCGCGGCCCTTCGGGACGGCGGTCTGAAGCACTACGATCAGCGGCCAGCTCATGGCGCCGGCGAACGGAAACGAGTGCGAAGCGGCCCGGCGCGGTCCTGCCGCGCCGCGCCGCGCCGTGGCCTGGGAGATCGCCGGCCTCGCCTTCCTGCTGCTGCTCTCGGTCTTCTTCCGCGCGCACCTGAACAACTCCGGGATCGCGGGGCAGGTCTCGATGAGGCACGACGAGGTCCACTACGTGTCTCACGTCATTCACTTCCTGAATGGCGACTGGGAAGTGACCTACTTCGTGAATCCCTCCTTCTACATGTACGTGCTCTATGGCGCGACCATGCTGGTGGGCGCGTGCCTGGCGGCGAGCGGGGCGTCCGCGTCGTTTCCCGACTTCGTGGCGGACGCGACCATGAACCCGTTCCTCGTCACCATGACCGGCCGCGGCATGGCCCTGCTGTTCGGCGCCTGCGCCGTGCTGCTGCTCTACTGGATCGCGCGGCGGCTCTTCTCCGCGCCGGTCGCCTTCGTGGCCGCGCTTGCCCTGGCGGTGAACTGGACGCACGTGGAGCGCTGCGCGCTGGCGGGCAACGAGGCCATGACCGTGCTCCTGTTGCTCGTCTGGTTCCTTGCGCTCCTGCGCTTCATGGAGCGGCCGGGCTCGGGCCGGCACGCGCTCGCGGGGCTGCTGCTCGGGCTGGCTGTGTCCGCCAAGTACAACGCCGGCGGCTTCCT
This sequence comes from Planctomycetota bacterium, assembly GCA_016213895.1. Lineage (GTDB taxonomy): Bacteria > Planctomycetota > B15-G4 > B15-G4 > JADJEK01 > JACQZJ01. Next base: position 24,985 of record JACQZJ010000032.1, read on the forward strand.
CGTGACCATGGCGGGCGCGACCGTGATCCGGGCCCTGCAGGACGGCCGGCCGGGGGCGCGGTTCTCCGCGCTGTTGCGGCCGCGGCACTGGCTCGGCTTCCTGCTCGTGCCCGTTGGGTTCGTGCTCGGCTCGCCCGCCGCCGTGCCGCGCTTCGCCCTGGTCGTCAAGCAGTTCACGAGCCAGGCGCAAAGCCTGCTGTCGCACGGCTGGGTGCCGCAGGAGGCCGCGGCGAGCGCCTCGGCCTGGGACTACTATCTGCGCGAGTTCGCGACCCTGAACAACGGCCTGCCGTTCGCGCTGCTGTGCGCGGCAGGAGGCGCGGCGCTCCTTTACCTGGCCGTGCGGCGCGGGCACGTGGGCGCGCAGATGCTCCTCCTGGCGGCGGTCCCCACGCTGCTCTTCTTCGGCAGCGGCATCGTCGCGCGCATGCGCTTCCTGCTGCCCGTCATTCCCTTCCTGCTCGTGTTCGGCGCATTCTGCCTGGACGCGGTCATTGGCGTACTTTTGCGCGCGTGGCGCCGCGGCCGCTCCTTCCGCGCGGGCGTGGTGATCGCGAGCGCGCTGCTCCTGCTCGCTCCGCACGCCGTGGCCACGTACCAGAACTTCTGGGAGCGGTACGGCCGCACCGACAGCTGCTGCGACGTCAAGAACTGGATGGACGAGCACCTGGATGCACAACAGACGTACGTGACCCTCGACTGCCTGGGCACGTGGTTCTTCGATCAGTGGGCGTTGGCCTCCAGGTACGGGCTCGAGGCGCCGGGCGTGCTGCGCACGGTGAGGCTCGATTCCCTGCTCGATCAGGCGGACTCGGCGGAAGCGCTCCTCGAGCTGCTGCGCGCACGAGGGCTCCGGCACCTGCTGCTCCTCATGCCCACCGATCAACTGCGCCTGATCAAGCAGATCCCAGACACGTTGACCATCCCGTCGGTGCAGCGCTGCCGCTACTGGGCGACCCTGGTCGATCGCCTGGCGGAGGTCGAGGCGCGCCGCGCCGTGGTGAGTGGGGACGGGCTGGTGACCCTGGTTCACCTGGAGCTTGCGCGCTAGCTTCCGCGGAGCGGCGGCTCGGAGAGGTCGCCTTCCTCGTCGCTCCACTCCTCGACCTCGTCCCGGGTGACTCGGCCGTCGCCGTCTTGATCGAGGGCCTTGAACAGTGACGCCCGCGTCGCGCCGAAGCGCTGGGGGCAGCGGCCCATGAGCAGGCCGGCGCGCGTGGGCGCGCAGACCGGACAGGTGACGTAGCCGCTGGTGAAACGCACGCCGCCTCTCGCGCTCGAGTCGATGTTCGGGGTCCTGACGTCGGCGCATCCCTGGACGGAGAGTTCGCCGCAGCCCAGGTCGTCCGCCAGGATCAGGACGACGTGGGTCATGACCGGGCATTGGACCCCGGCGCCGCGGCGCAGCTATACTGCGGCCGCGAGAAGACCGAGCAGGAGTCCGCGGAGGGTATCCCGGCATGATCTACGCCCATCCGAGCCGGCGCTCGTCCCGTGCTCGGCCGGGAATACGGTGGAGCGCCTCGAGGAAGCCGGCATGGCCGAAAGCATGCGCACATGGAGATTCTCGGCGGCATGATGCCGCTGGACGACGCGCACCGGGAGCAGAACCTGCGGAGCGCCTACGAGCTCGGGCGAACGTTCTGAGCAGACGAGCGAGGAAGAAGAGGATGGCGACGGCAAGCAGCGCGAGGCCGATGCGACGAAGGCGGGGGGCATGCCGCCGCGCCGGCCGCGAATGGCCAGTGGACGAGGGCGCGCTGCTCGGTCGGGGATCGACTCCCATGAAGCGCGGGCTGTGAACGTGGCGCAAGAGAAGTACGCGGCGGTCGTCTTCGACCTGTTGACCGCCCTCCTCGATTCCTGGTCGCTGTGGAACGAGGCGGCGGGGTCGGTGGCGGCCGGCGTGGCCTGGAGGACGCGCTACCTGGAGCTGACGTATCAAGCGGGCGCGTACCGCTCCTACGAGGGCATCATCAAGGAAGCCGCGGCCGCCACCGCTGTCCCGGTCGGACGCGCGGACGAGCTGATCGGGCGCTGGGGCGAGCTGCGGCCGTGGCCGGAAGCGCGGCAGGTACTGCGTGCGCTGCAGGAGAAGGTCCCCGTCGCCGTGGCGACGAATGCCTCCATCGCCCTGGCCGAGGCAGCCGTCGCCGCGCTCGGCGTCCCCATCGAGACGGTCGTCACGGCGGAGGAGGCGGGCTACTACAAGCCGCACCCGCGCCCCTACCGCATGGCGCTGGAGCGGCTGGGATGCGCTGCGCCGGCCGTTCTCTTCGTTGCTGGATCGGCCGTGGACGTGCCCGGGGCGTCGGCCGCGGGAATGACCGTGTTCTGGCACAATCGCCTGCGCCTCGGCGCGGCGGACGCACGCGTGCGGCCTCGATACGTCGCGGAGTCCCTGCTGCCTCTTCTCGATCTTGTGTGAGGCGAGGCGGCGGCCGATGAGCAGGAGGTGAGGAATGGCGGCGCAGAACGTGGGCGAGGAGATGGTCGGCGCGTACCTACAGGCGGTGAAGGGCTGCGAGTTCGTGGCGTACAACGTGCCCACGCGCGACATACAGGGCGAGATCGATGTGGTTGGGATCAACATGAGGACGAGGACCGTGCACCTCTGCGAGGTCGCGGTTCACCTCGAAACGGGGCTGCTGTACGTCAAGGGCGGACAGGCGAACAACGTGCCGAAGCTCGTGGCGAAGTTCACGAAGGACGTCGCCTACGCCCGGAGGTACTTCCGAGGGTACAAGAAGGTCTTCATGCTGTGGTCGCCCATCGTGCGCGGCGCGGATCCGCGCGCCAAGCACAACCAGCTTCGGGACGTGGAGGACGTGAAGCGGGCGGTGCGCAAGATGAGGGTGAGCCTCGAGGTGATCATGAATGCCGACTTCAAGAAGGCGATGGACGAGATGAAGGCCGTCGCTCTCAAGGAGACGAAGGAGATGAAATCGCCGGTGATGCGGCTGTTCCAGCTCGAGACGAAGCTGGCGAGGCACCTGGCATCGGCGGGCCCAGGGCGCGATGGCGGGGAGGGTGCGGCGCGATGAGCAGTAGGACGTTCTCGAACAAACACGGCCGCCTGACGGGCGCGGACGGCAGGGTCGTCGCGGTCTCGGATCCTACCGGCACGCGCTTCAAGCGCGTCGTCACGGGGGTGGCCGATGTCAAGGGCAGGAGCCTCACCCCCGCCGGTCGGAGCCGAGCAATGAGCGGCGACAGCGGGTGAGCTGATTGGGAGCCGGCGCCTGGGGCTTCTTCAGCGAGAACCTCCCGTCGTGGCGGGCGATCGCCGTGGGCGGCCCGCTTGGCCTGGCGTGGTCGCTCGCGTGCCTGTGGTGCGCGGGCCGCTTGAAGGCGCGCGGCATGAGAACAGGCTACACGCGCAAGGTGTTCCACTTCCTGATCTTCGGCACCGTGGCCGCGCTGGAGTGGCGCCTGGGAACGCCGGCGGTCTGCCTCTTCGGCGGCATGTGCAGCCTGGCGGTGTTCTTTGCCGTTTGGCGCGGGAGAGGCAACGTGCTGTACGAGGCCATGGCCAGGGAGAAGGACGAGCCGCACCGGACCTTCTTCATCCTCGTGCCCTACTTCACGACCCTGGTCGGGGGGCTCGCCAGCAACATGCTCTTCGGCCGGATCGCCATCGCGGGCTACCTGGTGACCGGACTGGGCGACGCCATCGGCGAGCCCGTGGGGACGATGTGCGGCAGGCACCAGTACCGCGTACCGTCGCTGCGGTCCGTTCCCGCCACGCGGAGCGTGGAGGGCTCGGCGGCCGTGTTCGTGATGTGCGTGGCGGCCTTGCTCCTGGCAGGCGCCGTGTCGCCGGACATCGCGATCACGTGGCGCGAGGTCCCCAAGGTGCTGGTCGTCGGCGCGGCGTGTACCATTGCCGAAGCCGTCTCGCCGCACGGTTGGGACAACGCTACGATGCAGGTGACGCCGGCGGCATTGGTCTGGCTCTGGATGACTTGAGAGGAAGGTGGAGGGCGCCGATGACCCGGCGGGAGCAAAGCACGTGATGCACGATTGGAAAGCGACCTATCGGCGCATGGCGGACTGGGAGCTGAAGAAGCTGGGTGCCGAGATGGAGGAGTTGACCGCGGAGGCGCGGCACGCGCCGATCGCGGAGCTCATGGAGCGCCGGATCGAGCCGGGCGATGTGAAGGCCTTGGCCAGGCGAGCTGGTCAGACCAGGAGATACGCGGCGGCTGAGGGCTCTCATCTACTCCTGCGTGTCCCTTCTGCTGGGGTGGTGGGGCGATTTGGGCCCGGCATGCACGGTCGCGAGCGTCTACCGCAATGCGCGGGGCGGCATCGATCTCACGGACGAAGTCCGCCGCATGCTCGAGGATGATGGGACGGCGAGGGAGTGACACGCGGCACGAGGGGCGGGCAGGATGCCCCGGAGGTGTCGCATGATGACATGGCCGATGGTGTACGTGGCGGTGATGGCTCTCGCGCCGGTGATCATCGTGCTGTGGTTGGGGCGGAGCAAGGGGGTGGTTCAAGCGGTGTTCCTGGGGTGCCTCGGCGCCACGATCGGATTGGCCACCAAGGGCGGGGTGGAGTTCTCGCTGGACTACCTCCGGTCCGAGCCCGTGATGATCCTGGCGCTGGCCGTTCTGGTCCTGTTGATCATCCTGCTGGCGTTGACGCGGAGCTGGGCGGCGCTTGGCGCGGGAGTGCTGGGCTTCCTGCTGGGATACGTTGCTCTGGGCGCGCAATGCGGCCGGTCGTTCGCCGAGGACGCGGCGCGTCAAGGCCTGTGCGGAGATGCGTATTGGGGCGGAGGAGCCGCGGCCGGGTTCCTGGGCGCGCTGCTGGGGCTCGTGGTATGGGCCGTGGTGCGGCCTGTCGTCTGCCAGCGCTTCCCGCCGGCAGATGCGGGCCGGAAGCGGCGGCCTCCGCCTGGAGGCTGGCCAGCCCGGGAGGCGGATGAGGGTCTTGGCAACACACCCGCCAGTGGAAGATAGGACGTGGCGATCCTGGTTTGAGGGGCATCTGGCCAGGTCCAGGGAGATGACCCGGTCGACCGCCGCCCCGCCGTCATGCCGGTCGATGAGCGTTGCCGCCTCGCGGCCGAAGGCGCAGGTGAGGTACTCGTCGGCGCCGACCGGCTCGGAGCCGCGCAGGATGTTGAGCGGCCGGCGGCCGCCCGGCAGGTAGCTGCTGGCCCCGGAGAGGAAGCCGAGGAAGTCGTCGAAGCCGCGTGCGGGCGCTGCAAGTCCATCGCGGCAGCCGACATGCCACTTCCCCACCATGCCGGCCCTGTAGCCCGATTCCTGCTGGCGTTCGGCGAGGCGGGCGGCGCGGCGGCCCACAGGGCGGACCCGCCGCGCCAGCGAACGCCACCCAGAAACATGACCCGAGAGCCCGAGTCCTCTGCCCCCCTGACCGTTCCACTTCTTGGACCAAACCGCCTTGGCCGAACGGAAAGGACAGAGGAGTCAAAATCGCACGGTTATTCGTAGCCGCCGACAGCATTGAACACACGGAGGCGAATGCTCCAAGACGCGAAGGGTGCCGTAGCACCTTCGCGTGAGTTCGACACCCTGTGAGCGCCTACCGGAAGAAACACAGGCTAAAGGAGCAGCCCAATGATCGCGCGTCATCCCGTTACGCTGAAGTCCTCCATGTGCGGTCTCGACCGGGACCGATTCTTCGATGCGCCCGCGCTCGGATCGATCGTCTCCGTGCCCGACGGATCGATCGGCGACCTGGACAAGCTGCACGTCGTGGGCGCCGGATTCTGCACCGGCGTCGTCACGGGTATCGTGGCCGGCAAGATCGTCGACGCGATCACGGATCCCGACAACGACGAGTGCTGGCAGAACACGAGTTGCGAGGACAACTCGACCTGCAACGACAACAGCGACTGTGACGACAACGCGGACTGCGGTCGGAACGTGGATTGCGACGAGAACGGCGCCTGCGACGGGAACACCTCGTGCGACAGCGGGTGGGTCGGTGAGAACAGCGATTGCTCGGGCAACTCGGACTGCTCGGACAACGGCACATGCACCGACAACAGCTCTTGTGACGACCTGACCACCTGCACCAACAACAACGAAGGTTGCTGATAGGCGGCGCGGCCTGCTCGCAGGGAGCGCGACGTGCCCAGCAAGGCCTACGACACCGACAGACCGCAGCGGAAGGCCCCTCACCGCACGTGGAGGCACCTCCCGGCCGGGGCCTACGTGCTCATAGACCGCCTGACGCTCATCGACGAGTCCAGCAACTTCGAGCGACTCCCCTTCCAGGCGCGGGACAACCTGCGCTACCTGACGCACTACCCGGACGAGGTCGAGTTTCGGCTGCTTTGCTACTTCGATGCGCCGCGGACGCGTGAGGATGTGGAGCGTTTCGTCGACCGGGAGCTGGCCGAAGTCCTGAGCGACCCGGCCCTCGCGGGCGAGCCGCTCGAACAGTACATGGACCGCATCGTCGGGCTCGGACTCCTGAAGCCGGCTCCAGGAGTCCGCCACCCCGACAGTGATTGGTGGGAGCCGGGAGGCCGCCCGATCCATTTCGTTGCGCCAGCGCTCCAGCATCACGACAAGCGCATCCGGAGCTTCCCGACCACGGTGGCCATCAATCTGACGGAACGGTGCAACCTCTCCTGCCGGCACTGCTGCGTGGGATCCAGTCCCGCGGTGGCGAACGACGGCGACCTGACGGCCGCGGAGCTGTCGAGCGTGTTCGATCAGCTCGAGGAAGGGGGCACCGTCACGGTGCGACTCACCGGAGGCGAGCCGACCGTCCGGCCGGACTTCTGGGAGATCTTCGAGGACGCCGCGGCCCGGCGCTTCAGCCTCGTCCTGTTCACGAATGGCTCACGCATCCGCGCGAAGGACGTCGGGCGCCTGAGGGCGGTGAGCCGGTCGAAGGGGAGTCGCTTCTCGGTGCACCTCTCACTGGACGGCGGTACGTCGCAGACCCACGACTTCCTCCGCAACCGGCGCGGCAACTTCGAACGCGTCCTGCGCACGATGAAGCTGTTCCAAGGGAACGGCATCCACTTCTTCGTCGAGAGCACTCTCCATGCGGCCACGTTCTCGGCCGAGGAGGTCGAGCGGGTTGCGGCCATCGTGAACGGACACGGGGCCAGTTGGCTCTCGATCCACACCGCGGACCAGATCGGCAACGGACGAGGCGAAGAGACCCTGGCCCTGTCCCGCGAGGACCTGGTCCGGCTGCGGGACGAGATGCGGCCCGTGGTCGAGCGCTGGCGGTCCCGCGGGCTCGACATCCACTTCGGCAACTACAACTACCCGCTCGAGGAGCCCGTGGATCACGACGGCAAGGGCTTCATGCGAGGGCAGAGGGACCGGACAGCAAATCTCGCCTGGGACGTCGAGTTCCAGCAGCGGCTGAGGCGAAGCCGGGAGTCCGGCTACCAGGTCTGCACTGCCGGCATCTCCCAGTTCGCTCTGGGGGCGAATGGCGAGGTCTACGGCTGTCCGCGCTACGTCGGCGACCCATCCTACTCGATGGGAAACTTCCGGGACCGGCCGCTGCTCGACATCTGGGGTTCGTCTCGCTGGGACTGGCTGCGCGCGGACTACGGGTCAAAGCTCAGTCTCTGCAAGCACTGCAAGTACCGATCGAACTGCTTCTACGGACGCACGTGCCGAGCCAACCCGGCACGCCTCTTCCGCGACCGCTACGGGATCCCACTCGAGTGCATCCGGGAGTACCAGCAGCTCGGCATCCCGCGCGAGGAGGTGATGTCCTATCTGCAGGGGCGCATCCAGTCCCATCCGGAGGATGTGGATGTGGTCGGACTCTGCGAGGGCCTGATGGAGGAACTCGTGACGAAGGAACAGGCGAGGTCGAGGTCGTCCGCGGAATCCGGGACGACTTCGGCCGGGGATTGCTGATCCCATGGCGGCGCAAGAGACCCTGAAGAGGGACGGCTTCGGCCTTCGCACCAGGCTCGCGGATGTCCGTAAGGCCTGGTCGGTCGTACGCCCGAAGCGCTGGCTGTGGCTGACGGCTCTTCTCATGGTGTCCCTGCGTGTTTCCATGCAGGTGGTCATGCCCTTCTACGCCGGCGGTGCCATCGATCGCTCCGGGATCGAGAGACTCCCCGACGACCTCCCCGTCGTGCTCGGGGTGCTCGCGCTGCTCGGGTCCGTCGCCGGGATCATTCGCATCCTTTACCGCTACGGAGCGGCCGCGCAGGACGCGCAGATCGCGAGCCGGGTGACGAGATGTCTGTTCACGCGCGTCGCCCGGGCTCCGCTCGAACAGGTCTACGGCCGGCCCGCCTCCTACTGGCAGAACCGCATCCAGGGCGATGTTCGTGAGCTTGCCCCTCTCTACCCTCACAACCTCGTCCTCCGGCTGTCCGGCGCGACCACGGCCGTCCTGTTCGCCGCCTTCCTGGTCCACATCAGTTGGCAGATGTTCCTCTGCTTGATTCTCGTGGCGCCGATCGGGATAGCCCTGCAGCTCCTGGTCCGTCGCCGATTGTGCGATATCAAGGAGGTCCGGATGGAGGTCTCCACCGCGACCAGTGCCTGGCTGGCGGACGTGATCGGCGTCCTCCCGCTCGTCAAGCTGGCGTGCGCGGAGGACAAGGAGGTGGAGGAACTCGGCCGCCGGCTGGACGTCGGCGTGCGCGAGAGCGTCCGCAGCGAGCGGCTCACGATCGTGGCGGGCCTCGTCGGACGTGCGGCGCGCTGGTGCGTTCCCCTCACCGTCTATCTTTTCGGGGCCTGGCTGATCGCGTGCGACGCCCTCACCCCGGGCGAGCTGATCACCTTCGCCATGTTCGCGACGATGATGAACCGCGACGTCCAGAGCACCACCCGCGCCGTGTCCAACGTGGACGACGGCCTCGTCGCCTTTCGGCGGCTGTCCGCCGTGCTCGAGCTCGAGGACGAGACCCGGAGGGGCGGGGTCTTGCCTCGCGCCAAGGAGCGGATCGCGGAGATCGTCTTGGAGGACGTGTCTTTCGCCTATCCGCCGCCGCCCGAGCCCGACAAGCCGCGTCGGGGTCACCACGGCGCGACGCATCGGCCGTCGCGCCTGGAGAGGCACGAACGCGTCGAGGTGCTCTCGCACGTCGACCTGAGGATGGTCGTCGGGCAGCCGGCCGTGTTGGTCGGGCAGAGCGGCTCGGGGAAGTCGACCCTGATGAAGCTCTTGTGCGGCCTCTATACCCCCGATTCGGGGCGCATCCTCGTCGACGGCAGGGACCTTCGGACCCTCGACGTCCGCTGCTACCGCCGACAGCTCAGCCAGGTCTCCCATGAGGGATTCCTCCTCGGACGAGGCTTCTTCGACAACGTCCTCTACCGCGCTGCCGGTGTGGAGCGTGACGATCCCTCCCTTCGGGACATGATGTCGCATCTGCGGTTGGACGCCGTGAGCTCTCGCGAGCTGAAGCAGCTCGGCCGCCGCCGCAAGCGCCTGGAGAGCGGTGAGGCGGATCTCTTGCCGGGGGATCTGTCCGCGCCCGGTCTGCTCCAGGTGTCGGCGGGCGAGCGCCAGCGAGTGTCGATCATCCGCGAGCTTCTCCACGACGCGAGCATCTGGGGCCTCGACGAGGCCACGAGCAACTTGGATGGCGAGCTCGAGGACGAAGTCCTCGACATGGTCATGGACAGACGGGATCTCGTCCTGCTCGCCGTCTCCCATCGATTCTCTTGCATCCGCCGGTTTCCCTTGATCCACGTCCTGCAAGACGGACGTATCGTAGACAGCGGAAGTCACGAGGAACTGATCCTGCGTTGCCTCGCCTACCAGCGCCTCGTTCGGCCGCAGATGCAGCGCATGATCCCGGTGGTGGGAGCATCGTGAATAACATGAAGAGACTCGTCGGGATCCTCGGCATCACTCTGCTGATTGTCGGCCTGGTCGTCGTCAACCTGCTCGTCTTCGGCGGGCACGACGGCAAGGACGACGCCGTCCATCCTGCCCGCCCGGATCGAACGGAAACGGCCGAGCGGGATCGAGTCGTCCTGCCCGCGGAGCTCGTGGCCGACTACCGCGTCTTGGTCGACGTCGTCGAGGATGGCCACGCCCCGGAGTGGGGGGGCATTGCCGGCGTGGCACTCGGTGGGGGCGGTCATGGTCCCCTGTCCGGTGCAGCCGTTCGGCTCACCAGGCGCAAGGACGTTGCGACCACGACCGACGGGCAGGGCGCATTCCGTCTGGTAGACCTTCCTCCGGGCCGAGACGACGTCTTCATCTCCGCGCCGGGCTTCGTGCCGGCGCTCGTCGAGGACTTGAGGATCGTGGCCGGCGAGCTGACGCGCCTCCAAGTCACCCTGCAGAAGGCCCAGGTCGCATTCGTCGAGGTCTACTTCGGAGAAGGCGGCGGTCCTGACGTACCGGTTCCCGACGCGATCGTCCGCCTCTTTCCGGGAAACGCCTCCTCATGGGCTTTCGACTCCCACGTGCTGGCGAACAGCGGAATCAGCGCGCGCACTGGCGAAGACGGCCGCGCCCGGTTCGACCAGGTGCGTCCGGGGGCCTACTACGCGATCGTGCAGGCGCCGAACCACCCGGTGTGGCGAGGCGACATCCCGTTCGTCAAGGCTGACGACGTCGCTCGCATCGACCTTCCCGGCGGGGGGACGATCGCAGGGCGCGTGCAGGCCGGAGACGGAGGTCCGGGAGCCGGTCACGTGCTCATCGGTCCGGTCGACCGCGTGTCCCATTCGGACTTCTACTACGGAGTGGAGAGCGTCTCCCTCGACGAGCGCGGGGAGTTCCGGTTCAAGGGCGTGCCGGAAGGAGAGCACCACCTCGTCGCGCTGCTTTGCGGGGGAGAGGTCGCGGTGACCGAGGACGCGCTTTCCGTGACCGCGGGCGACACAATCGAGGTCGAGCTCGTTGCATCTCGGACGGCGAGGATCCACGGACGGGTGGCCGATCAGATCGGAGGTCCACTCGCGGGCGCTCAGGTCCATATGAGCACGGCTGGCGGCCTTCACCCCGAGGCCAAGCGCTTCCCGGGCTACATCGTGTCGCTGCGCGAGCTGCAGAAGCGCTCCACGCTCAGCGACGCCGAGGGACGCTACATCCTCGAGAACGTGCGCACGGCCGCGGGCGCGGTGGAGCTCACGGCCAAGCTGGAGGGACACGCCCGGGAGACAGCGCTGCTTTCCGTCGGGTCGGGCCAGGACCTGACCCTGGACTTCGTTCTCGCTTCCTGCGACTCCGTCGTGGGGGGCCGCTTCCTTGCTCCCTTCCCCGGAGACCTGGGGGGAATCACGGTCATCGCCAAGCTGGAGGGGGTCGACCAGGGCGCCCCGTCCTTCAGCGGAACGACGCGGGCGGACGGTGCGTTCGAGATCGCCGTCCCGAGCGCTGGCACCTTCACTGTCCTGGCCGCCGCGCGAGACCTATCACCACCCTGTCGGATCGAGCCAAGCATGATCCACGCCGTCCCGAGCGGCAGCCGGGACGTCACGTTCACGCTTCTGCCCAAGAACTTCCTCCGTGTTCGCGCCGTCGACGAGGAGGGGGGCGCGCTCGCCGCGCTCGAGATCAGCCTCTACGACGACCTCGATCAATGCTTCTACCCCTCGCGAGTCGAACACAGCTCGGCAGGGTACTACGAGGTGCTCGTCGATCCCGAGCGGCATCTGTTCGCGACCCTCTGCTCGGCGGGCTTCGAGCCGACGGAGATCTGGGACCTCGCGCGCAAGCTGGACGAGGTTCTCGTGGTGAAGATGTCGCGGAGCGGCGAGGACGTGCCGATCCGCGTCGTCGACGCGGACGGCAGCCCGATCGCGGGAGCAGTCGTGTCCCTCGCCTGGTTCGGCGCACGCGGCTCCTACCCGCCCCACAGTGCGATCGTCCCGGTCGTGCGCACCGACGAGGCCGGCGAGGGAGTCCTGCGGGCCGTGCCCGTGCGCGCACCGCGGGACTTCCTCGTCGCGCCCGGATTAGGCGACGCTCCGCCACTGGTCCACATCGTCGCTGCCAAGGTCGGGGGCTCGGGGGGGATGCTCCTGCTCACGATTCCGAGGAGCCTCAAGATAGAAGTCGAGCTCAAGGGTCCCGGCGGCGAGCCCGCGCAGGGCGTTTGCCTGATCCTCTCCGCCGAGGGAGTCCCGGTGACGACCCGTGCCTTCGCACGCCTGCACAGAACCGAGACGCGGGAGGCCGTCGACACGACGCGCCCCGTCGAGGGCAAGCTGGTGCTTCACCTCGAACCGGGGTGGTACACGCTGCACTACTCGAGCCCCGGCGCGCTCGCGGGCGACATCCGCATCTTCAACTTCGCGGTCAGCGAGGATGGACCGAGCTCCTTCCTTTTCCAGGTGGACGGGTGAGCACGACCGAGCTGGTGGATGGCGCTCAGGGAACGGCCGGGACGCTGCGGAGGAGCCTCGCCACGTGGATCCTCCTGTTTGCGCTTGCTGGCTGCGTCGGGCTGAGCGCGATCTTCACGGCCGCGCTGCTCGTCGAGGCGCACTCGCCGAGCATGACCCGCGGTCGCAAGCGCGAACTCGTCGCCGAATTCCTGCCCACGGCGATCCCCGTGCTCGCGGCGCTGGCGGCGGTCGGGTTGGGGCTTGCCATTCTCCGCTGCGGTTCGCTGCAGAGCGCTCTGCGAGGAGACCGAGCGAACCGCGATGGTGTCAGGCGACGAGCGCTCCGGGTGGTCACGATCGCCACGGTCCTGGCGCTCGCTACCCCGCTCCTGCAGGCGCTCGCTGGGTTGGCCCAGGATCTCGGGCCCTCGCAGCTCTTCGCCACCACGGCGCGAGCCGCGACGAGCACGCTCGGCATCCTGTCCAGCGCCCTCCAGGAGGACGTCCTCCTGCGCTGGCTCCCGCTCGAGGTCGTACTGCTCGCGCTTCCTGTGTTTCGCGCGCGGGGCGGCATCCGACCCGCGATCGTCGCGGGCGCGCTCTCGACGGCGCTGGCGACCTTCGCGCACGCGGCGCACGAGCCCGGGCTGCCCGCGCTCGAGGAGCTGCTCCGCTACGGCCTGCCCAAGGCGCCCGCCGCGTTCGTCTTCGCCTGGGTGTACCTCAGGCGCGGCATCGTCGAAGCCTGGCTCACGCACGCCGCGACGAACCTCGCCATCCTCCTCGTCCTTCCCCTGATCGTGGCAATCCCGTCGCTCTCGGTGACCTCATGATCCAGAAGGGCACGACCTCCGCAGCCCCGGTCGCGCTGATCTCGATGCCCTGGGCAAGCCCGACCCGACCAAGCATCGCGCTGGGCATCATCAAGGCCCAGCTCGCCTCCTCCGGGATCTCCTCCGAGGTCTTGTATCCCTGCATCGATCTCGCGTGCAGTCTGGGCTTCGGGTTCTACGACCGCATGGCCGCGCTGGATCTCTGGCCGTTTCTCGGCGAATGGCTCTTCACCCGGGCGGCCTTCGGCGCCGACGCCGTGGGCGAAGGACCGAGCGCCGTGGAAGCTTGGATTCCCCACGACGGCGTCGCCGAGCAGCTCCACGAGCTCATGGGCGACGGCTATGCAGAGCGTCTGTCCCTGCTCCGCGAACAGGTCATCCCGGCCTACTGCGAGCGCCTAGCCGAGGGCCTTTCCGACCGGGCCGTGCTCGGCTTCTCGTGCACCTTCAACCAGCTCATTCCCGCCCTGGGCGCCGGGCGCGCCGTGAAGCAGCGGAACCCGGACGTGCGCATTCTCCTCGGCGGCCCCCAAAGCGAGGGCTTCGCCGGCAAGGAGCTCCTGCGCGCGCTTCCCTGGGTGGATGCGGTCTACGAGGGCGAGTTCGAGGTGGCGGGAGTCGAGACCGTGCGCTGGGCACTGGGCCAGCGGGATGAGCCGCCCATCGAGTACGTGAGCCATCGCGTTCATGAGGGAATCCCGCGGCTTGCCACTGGGGTCGCGGTCCTCGGCGACATGGATCGCTCGCCGATGCCCGACTACGACGAGTTCTTCCGCGACTCGCAGGGCGCGAAGGATCTGACCGGGCAGCCGCTGCAGATCGGCACGCTGCCGTTCGAGAGCTCACGCGGGTGCTGGTGGGGACAGCGCCGCCACTGCACCTTCTGCGGGCTCAACGGTCGCCTGATGCGTTTCCGCAGCAAGTCGCCCGAGCGCGTGTTGGAGGAGGTGCTGGTGCTGGCGTCCCGACACCAGCAGGTTTGCATGGCCGCGGTCGACAACATCATCGACCACGAGTACCTGCGCACGTTGCTCCCCCGTCTGAGGGAGCGGGACCTCGGGCTGGAGCTCTTCTACGAGACCAAGGCCAATCTGAAACGGGAGGATGTGCGGCTCTACCACGAGGCTGGCCTGAGCGTGATCCAGCCCGGCATCGAGAGCTTCAGCTCGCACGTGCTCGACCTGATGCGCAAGGGAACCTCGGCCCTTCGCAATGTCTATCTGCTGAAGCTCTGCCGCCAGTACGGCGTCCAGCCGGTCTACAACATCCTGCTCGGCTTCCCGGGCGAGACGGTGGAGGATCACCGGCAGCAGACGGAGTGGATCCAACGCATGCACCATTTCCTGCCGCCGGCCGAGGCCTGCCGTTTCGTCCTGCAGCGGCACAGTCCGATGTTCGAGGACTCGGGGAGCTTCGGACTTGAGAACGTGAGGCCCTCGCGGGGATACCGACACGTCTTTCCTCCCGAGCTGATCGACTTGGAGAAGATCGCCTTCTACTACGACTTCGACCTGGCCGTCTCCGCCGAGCTGAAGCACGCGCAGAAGAAGGTCATGAGGGCCGTGAGGCGATGGAAGCGCCGCTGGCTCAAGGGGGCGCGGGCGCCCGAGCTGGTCTACCGCAACGCGGGTGACTTCGTGCTCGTCATCGACGGACGCAGCACGCAGACGGGGCGCAAGTACCTGCTGAGGGGCCTGTCCAGGGACGTGCTGCTCGCGTGCGATGATCCGATCTCGCTCGGGAGCCTGAGTCAGCGCCTCGGATATCACGAGGATCTGGAGCCCACCATAGAGTCTCTCCTGGAGCTCGGTCTGATCCTGCGCGAGGGCAATACGCTCCTGGGCCTGGCGATCCCGCACTCGAAGTGCGCCCAGCTCCCCTTCGTTGCGGACGTGCTCCCGGATGCGGAGCCGGCGCACCTACGGGAGAAGCGGCGGCCGCGGGGAGGTTCAGCCGTCGCGGAGGAGGCCACGAGCCGGGGCTGAGCGCGCGAGGGCGGACGTCCGGGAGCTCGGCGATGGTGTCATTGATTGCAGTCCTCATCGGGCTGCGTGCAGTGCGGACCGACCTTTCCGGCACGCGCCGGAGCGTCGCGCTCTGGAGCGCGCTCGTGGGCGGTCTCGCGCTCGCGCCCGTGCCGGACGGCGCCCGGTTGGTTCTCGCGCTGGCCTGCCTGCCCCTGGCGCGCGCCCAGGCCGGTGCACTCTGGTGGCTTCTCGCGAACGCACGCGCCATGGAGGGAGTCGCGGCGCCCCTCGCACCCGACCGCGAGCTCGTGCACAAGCTCTTGTGGGCGCTCCTCTTCGCGGCCGACCAGGCGCTGGTGCTCGGGGCGGGCGCGATCGCCGCGTGGCGCTCCACTCCGATCGGCTTCCTCGTCTTCGTTGGACCGGTCCTTATCCTCACCACGGCGTGTCTCGCGGAGCGCGGTCTAGGCAGCGGGTTGCGACCGCGCGCGAGCGGCTGGACCTGGCTCGGCGTCCAGGCAGCCGCGGCCTGGGAAGAGATCCTCTTCCGTGGACTCGTATGCAGTCTGCTCTGGCCGCTGCTCTCCGGCGATGTGGCGCTCGTCGTGATCCTGGGCGCGACGCTCTTCGCTCTGCCTCACTTCGAGCGGGGGATGCCCAATGGCCCGCGCGGAGTCGCCGTCACCTTCGCGCTCGGTGCCGCCAGCATCCTGCTCGGGCTCCCGACCGGATCCCTCCTGCCGGGCTTCCTCCTCCACGGAGTCCTGCTGGGCTCTTACGGCGTCCTGCGCTGGCGGCGGCAGCGCGCCCGCGCCTGCGGGAGCCTTGCCCGCGACGCAGCACTCTTCCTCGTGCGCCTGCGCCACGGCTACTACGTGACGGACTGGGAGGGAGAGCGCATCCGCCGTCTCGCGGGTCTGGACGATCCACTGGCCGCGCGCATCCGCGAGCGCATCGCGGGCGCGGGCGACCTCGTCGCCGTCGCGCACTCCGAACTGGGCGAGCCGGCGTACCGTGGCGAAGAACGCGGACCGTCGGGCCTCGCCTGGCTCCGGCGCTGGGGAGCCTTCCTCATCGTCGCCATGCCGGAGGGTGTGCTTCCTCCGCAGCGCTTCCCGTCGATCAGCCTTCGCATCATCTGCTTGGTGCAGACACATCGTGCTCGCGCTCGAAACGCACCGCCGGTCGCCGTCGAGATCCGCCACCGCCAGTCCGTTCGTCCCCTCGGCGATGTGCGTGAAGCCGGGGGCCAGGATGTTCTCGGACATCTGAGCTGAGCCGGCTCAGTCCTTGCCGACGTTCCTCTTCTCGGCCGGCCGGAGCGGCGGCTCGACCGCGCCGCCGGGAGGTTCGGAGAGGTCCTCTTCTTGGTCATTCCACTCCTCGACCTCGTCCCAGGTGACCCGGCCGTCGCCGTCCTGGTCCAGGGCGTCGAACAGGGACGCGCGCTTCACGCCGTAGCGCGAGGACAGAGATTGGATCCTGTCGACCGCGCCGTCCGCGTCCTTTCCGCGCTTCGCACTGCGGCCGCCGCTCCGCTGCCAGAGCGGGTCCATCAGTTCGCCGTTCCAGGCTTCCCAGGCGGCGAGGAGCGTCTGGGCGTCTTCCGGGCGCTCTGCGGCGAGGTCCGTGGTCTCGCCCGGGTCGGCGGCCAGGTCGAAGAGGCGGGGCTCCGCGGCTTTGTCCGTTCGCACCAGCTTCAGGTCGCCCTGGCGAATCGCGAAGCGGTCCCGGTAGCGCCAGAAGAGAACATCGTGCGGCGGGCGCGGATCCTGGCCGAGCAGCCAGGGCAGCAGGTTGGCGCCGTCGAGGCGATCCTCGGGCCGCGCCGTGCGCCAGGCGAGCGCTTCGCAGGTGTGGCGCGCGATGGCGGCGCGCGTCGTACCGGCATCCGCCGCGATGATGCGCCGCACGACCTTTAGATCGCCCTGCGTGAACACACGACCGCAAACGGTCGCCGTGGGGACACGGTCCGCCGTCATGGGGCCTCCTGCGCCAACGTCCTGTTCGTTGGCGCGCGACCCTACGGCGCAGGAAGGTCCGTGTTCAGCATCAAGGCCACGAACTCGACGGCTTTCTTCGCGCAGTCATGTCGCCGCGGTGGGGAGCAAGATGTGGGTAACGCGAAGGGACTTTGACCGGCCTCTTCTCCGGAAGCCACTGCCGGCCAGCGTTGGCGTAGTCTCCCACGAGCTCCTTCTTCTTGGTGTCAACAGAGATGACCGGCGCTCCCCTCGCCAAGGTGCGATTGACTTCCCTGTTGATGTGCCGGAACTGCGCGTCCCGATCGGGATGGTGTCGCCCTCCTCCGTCTTCCGGTTGCCCTGCAGGCTGTACCCCTGCGCGCGTGAAGGATTCGGGGCAAGCATGCGCGGCGCCACGCGGAGGGCACCAACATGGTGCTCATCGATCCCGATGTTGCCGAGCTGTCTGCAGACTCCGCCGCCGTGAACGAGGCACTGCGGGCCCTTCTGCGAATCGTCACCGGTCGAAGGAGACGGCCGGTGCGGGGCGCGCGCAAGGGCGTGACGAGGCGATGATTCACGACCGATCGCGCGCGGGCCGCGAAACGCGCGCGGGCCGCGCCGCGCGTCACTCGAGCGTGAGCGGGCCCGTCGCCGCAGGCGGGGTGGGCGTCACCGTGACCTTGTAGTCCGCGCCCTTCGGCCCGGTCAGGATCACCTGGTGCTTGCCGGTCGCGGAGAGGGGGACATCCGTGGCATGGAGGCGGACGCCGTCGTTCCACAGGTAGGGCGCCACGTCGATGGCGGAGCCGCCGGGGCCGGTGATGTCAAAGTCCGTGGGGAAGGGCGCGCCGCCGAGGGGCTTCACGTCCACGCAGAGCAGGGTGTCGGCCACGGCCTGGAGTCCGATCTTGGCGCTCAGGCTCTTGCCGATCTCCAGCGTCTTCTCGCGCGGCTGGGCTGCCCGCGTGACCCTGTGACTGGTGAGCAGGCGGAAGTGCCCGAGGCCGCCGTTCGGCCCTAGGATGCGCAGGACATACGTTCCGCTCTTCTCGATCTTGTACTTCAGCTTCAACGGGTCGGCGCCAAGGGCGGGCACGGTCTTGGTCCAGCCGCGAAGCAGCGCATCCTCGTCGTCGAGGATCTCGAGGCGCACCCGCGAGAGGGCATTGGGCTGGAGACCGGCGTCCACCGCCGCGATCTTGATCTTCAGCGTCTCGCCTTTGGTCGCCTCGAACAGGCCGTGGTCCTCGTCGGTCGCCGCCACGATCTCGCCAACGAGCTCCTGCCCGGGGTGGAAGCGCCGCGGGCCGTCCACGAGCACGGTCACGACCTCGGAAAGGAACTCGACGCCGTCGATCGCCCCGCTCCCGAGGTTCCAGGTGCCGCCCCAGCCGGGATCGAGCGTGAGACCGGCGAAGTGGACCGGCAGGTCGTAGAACTCAGCCAGGTTCGGGACGGTGAACGTGGCGTCGGCCTGGCCGCTCGGGTCGAGCGTGCCGGCGATGTGGCTGAACACGGGTGACTCGGGATAGGTCACGGCGAAGAGCAGCATGTCGTCGACCGCGAGGTCGAGCGTGCGCGCGCCGTTCACGTTGATGGGCGGCGCCGTGCCCAGGGACGGCAGGATGAAATAGAGGGAGCCGCCCATGCCCGGGGCGTCGAGGTGCAGGCTGACCGTCTGCGTGAGCGCCGGGTCGCCGCTCGCCTGGAGCGCGGGCATGCTGAACACGCGCGCGTACGCGTCGCCGTCGCCGCTCTCGTCGTGCCAGACCGTGATGAGCCGCTCGCCGCTCTGCGTGAGGCACGACTTGCCCTGCGTCTGGTCGCCGGCCGTGTTGCTGTGCGCCTCCAGGTCGCCGGAGAGCGCCTGGCCGAAGCGGTCGAAGCGTCGCAGGCACACGTCCCAGTCGCCGCCCGCGTCGCTCTCCCAGGTGACCACGAAGTTGCCGGCGTAGTCCATGGTGACGTGCGGATCGCGCTGGTTGCCGTCCGTGACCTCGCACACGACGAACTGCGCCCCCTTGGCGTCGCCGTTTTCGTCGAACAGGCGCGCGAACACGCCGAAGCCGTCGCCGTCCGTGCCGCTCTCGTCCTGCCACACCACGACGAAGTCGCCGTCCGCGTCCATGGCCACGATCGGATCGCGCTGCATGCCGACCGACGGGCTGTTCACCAGCCGCTGCGTTCCGAGCGCGACGCCGTCCTGATCGAAAAGCCGCACCAGCACCTCGCGCGGCTCGCCCGTGGCGCCGCTTGCGTCGACGAACGCGACCACGAACAGGCCGTCCCTGCTGCACGAGACCGACGGGTCGATCTGCGTGGCCGTGCTCGGCTCGTTGATGAGGAACTCCGCGGTGAGGGCGTTGCCGGAGCGGTCGAAGATGCGCCCCACGCAGCCGACGGAGCCGTCCGTGCCCGAGTCGCCCCACACCACCAGCACGCGGCCGTTCACCATGAACGCGGCGTGCGGCTCGAACTGGGACTGATCGGTGTTGACGTTGAGAATCTTCTCGGCGCCGCGCGGCGCGCCATCCGCGCCGTAGAAACGGCCCGCGGCGCCCATCTCGAAGCCGTCGTTGCCGTGGCGGTCGCTGTAGCAAACCAGGAAGTCGCCCGTGGACGGGTCGCACTCGACGTAGGTCTCGTCCTGCGTGCCGTAGGTCAGGGTCAGGTTGACCTGGGTGTCGTCGCCGAGGGGGTGCCCGTCGCGGTCGAGCCGCCGCATGAAGATCTCGCCCAGCGCGTAGGACACCACGAAGTTCCCCTCGTCCGTGCAGTCGACCCAGACGTCGTGCTGGTCGTACGAGGTGTTGCTCGTGACGATGAACTCGGGCGCCAGCGCGGCGATCTCTCCGCCGTGCGCCGAGGCGATGTAACTCACTGCAAGAATGATTGTTGCGACGGTTCGTCGCATGGTCTGCTCCCGGATGCGAAACGGTTCGGGCGCTTCGATCCCTCTCCTTCTGGAAGGAAGAGTACCCCATGCCCGGGGAAGGGCAAACGGGACATGCGTTCAAGCGCCGGCACGGCCGCGCACCGGTTACTCGCTAGCATGGTCGCGTGTACTCCACGGCGGCCACGACAGGCCGCGGACGCCGCCGGAGAGGAAAGGGCCCAACATCTGTCCGACGCCCATATAGCCACGCTCGCGGGCGCGCGACAGGGCAAGGGGCTTGCGGCCCTTCCCTCCCGGCCGTTCCGGGGAGGCGCCCTCGCCGTGAGGGCTCGCTGTCTCTTGTCGTCGTGGCGGCGGCTTCAACCGAAGGGGTTCGTCATGAGTTGTCTTTCTGCTGTCTGCTGCGTCCTCGTTGGCCTCATCGCGCAGGCCGAGAGCGAGGCGCCTGCGCCCGTGATCCGCTCGTACGACGTGGCCGACCTCATCGGCCCGTGCCTGGTTGCGTCCGACGTGCTGCATACGTTCCCGTACTGGGAGGGATCGGGCTTCTCGAGCGCGTCGTCCTGGGCTGGTCTGGCGCACGCGTTGCCGAGCGCCGCGGACCTGGCCGGGCTGGTCCGTGCCTGCGTCTGCCCGGAGGGCTCCGAGGAGGACGCGGTCGTCCTCGCCGCGGATGAAGCGCTCGGCCCGCTGCTCGTGACCGCGCCCGCGCGCGTCCACGCAACCGTGGCGGCGCTGCTCGCCGCGCTGCGGGATGACGCGGCCGGCACGCACACGCTCGAGGTGAAGGTCATCGCCGGAATCGGGTCCGGAGCCGGCGCGGGGCTCGCGGTGCAGAGCGTCGCCCGGGCGGACCAGCGCATCGACGAGCTGATCCGCGCCGGCGGCGCGCGCGTCGCCCGCGCCGGAGCCTGCGGGCTGCGCGAGGGCGCGGTCGCTCGCCTCGAGGCCCTGGACTCCGCACTGTTCCTGTCTGATTGGGACGTGGAGATCGCCCAGGCAGGCGTGATCTCCCAGCCCATCGTCATGTCCCACGACGTCGGTCTGGTGCTGCTGGCGCGCGGGTCGGCCGTGCCGGGCGCGACCCGGCTCGACTTGGCCGTGCGCTACTCCGAGATGGCCGGCGCGACGCTGCGGCGCACGCTGAAGAGCATCGAGACCATCCGCGGCGAGCAGTCCATCGACCGCCGCGAGGTAGACCTCGTGGTCGAGCACCCGCGCATGTCGTTCGCGACGTTTGGCGGCACGGTCCTGATCCCGGACGGCATGGCCGTGTGGATCCCGTTCCGGCTGCGCGTGGAGTCGGCCGAGGTCGAGTGCGCGTTCGACCTGCGCGTGACGGGCGCGCCGCGCGCGGCGAGTCCGCTGCGCGAGCTTCCGGACCGCGATCCGGAGGACGGCGAGTCCGGCCTCTCCATCCTGGTCATGAGCGGCGGCCATGTGGGCGAGGGTCTGGGGAGCCTTCCGTTCGAACCGGATTGCTTCGAGTCCATACCGGGAACTTGCAGCACCATGCCGACGCTTTCCTTGGAAGAGGGCGGCGGGCCTGCCGGCGCGCGTCTCGAGGCCCTGCTCGAGCAGGCCCTGCCGGACATCTACGAGCATCCCGGCGTGGCGCTCAGGCCGCTCGGCGCGCGCCTTGCCCTGATCGCGCCGCGCGAGACGGCCGCGCGCGCCGCCGAGGTGGCCGCCGCGCTCGGCCGGCCGCCGCAGGCGGTGCTCGTGCATGCCCGCGTGCTCCGCGGCGAGGACGAGGTCGTAGCCGAGGCCCGCGCGCCCGCGGTCCTAGGGCGGCGCCTCAGCCTGTGGTCCGGCACGCAGGTGAACCTGCTGCGCGACTGGGACGTGGACGTCGCCAACGACGCATCGATCCCCAACCCGAACTTCTCGGCGAGCATCGACGGCTACGGCATGGAGCTCCTCATCGACCGCCAGGGCGACGGCGCCTACTCCCTGCGCCTGCTGGCCAGGGTCAACCTGCACAGTGGCGACCTCGTGGTCGACGAGTGCGGCGGCAACCACAGCCCGACCATCGAGAAGTACCGCACCGAGTCGCTCCTCATCGACGACACGCGCGTCGTGCCCGCGGGCGGCCAGCCGGCGGTGCAGCGCTGGGGCGGCCGTGAGTTGCGCGTCGAGGTCGAGCTCTTGCCGCAGTAGCCGGCGCGGCGCGGATCGCTACGCTGTCCCGGCGGAAGGCAAGGACCTTCCCGGCACGGAGGGACGCGAATGGTCCGGCGCATCGCCGTGTTCCTGGTCATCGTCGCCGCGCTGGCCGCGGTCCTGCTCTGGAGCCAGCAGCGCAGCGCTCCGCTCAAGGTCTCCGGCTTCGTCGAAGCCGACGACGTGCGCGTGGGCTCGCGCGTCGGCGGGCGCGTGCTGCGCGTGCTCATCGAGGAGGGCGCGGCCGTGCAGAAGGGCGACCTCCTGGTCGAGCTGGAGCCGTTCGACTTGCGCGAGCGCCTGGCCGAGGCGCAGGCGCTCCTCGAGGCGCGGCGCGCCGAGCACGCCAAGCTGGTGAAAGGGCTGCGCGACGAGGAGATCGCCCAGGCCAAGGCGCGGCGCGACCAGCTCGAGGCGCAGCTCCGCCAGTTCAAGAACGGCCCGCGCGAGTACGAGATCGCCACCGGCCGGGCGCGCGTGAAGCTGGCCGAGGCGCAGCTCGACCTCGCCCGCCTGGACCACCAGCGCGCCACCGCCCTGCGCGCGGACGAAGTGGTCAGCGAGGAGACTCTGGACCGCTCGGTGCGCGAGCTGCGCGTGGCCGAGGCCGCGCTCGAGGTGAGCCGCAACGAGCTGGAGCTCTTGCTCGAAGGCACGCGTGCCGAGGAGATCGAACGAGCCGAGGCAGAGCTTGCCGAGACGGACGCGGCCTGGCGCCTGGCAGAGAGCGGCTTCCGCGTCGAGGACGTGGCCGAGGCCGAGGCCGCGGCGGCCGCGGCCGCGGCGTCGCTCGCGGCCATCGAGCGGCGCATCGAGGAGTTGGCGGTGCGCGCCCCGGTGGACGGCGTGATCGAGGCGATCGACTTGCAGCCGGGCGACCTGGTGCGCGAGGGCGCACCCGTCCTCTCGCTCATCGATCCGGCGCGCCTCTGGGTGCGCGCCTACGTGCCGGAGGACCTGCTCACGCTGCAGCCCGGGGACCTGCTGCAGGTCTCGGTCGACGCCTTTCCCGGCAAGTCCTTCTCCGGCCGCGTCGGCTTCATCGCGCGGGAAGCGGAGTTCACGCCGCGCAACGTGCAGACCCCCGAGGAACGCAGCGAGCAGGTCTTCCGCATCAAGGTGATGCTCGAGGACGGGCTCGACCTGCTGCGGCCGGGCATGGCCGCGGACGTGTGGCTCGGCCGCGATGGCTGAACCCACGACCCCGCCCGTGATCGAGGCCCGGCGCCTGACGCGGCGCTTCGGCGAGCGCACCGTGGTCGACGGCGTCAGCTTCCAGGTGCAGCGCGGGGCCATCTTCGGCCTGCTCGGGCCGAACGGCAGCGGCAAGTCGACCATCATCCGCATGCTCTGCGGCGTGCTGCAGCCGTCCGCCGGAGAGGCGAGCGTGCTCGGCCTCGACGCCGCGCGCGAGGCCGAGCTGATCAAGCCGCGCATCGGCTACATGTCCCAGCGCTTCAGCCTCTACGCCGACCTGTCGGTGCGCGAGAACCTCGAGTTCTACGGGCGCATCTACGGCCTTGAGGCGGAGCGCCTGGCGCGACGCGTGGCCGAGGTGTGCCGCCTCACCGCCATCGGCGACCGCATGGAGCAGCTCGCCGGCACGCTCTCGGGCGGCTGGAAGCAGCGCCTCGCCCTGGCCTGCGCCCTGATCCACGAGCCGGACGTGCTCTTTCTCGACGAGCCGACCGCGGGCATCGATCCGGTCGCGCGGCGCGAGCTGTGGGACCTGCTCTTCGATCTCGCCGGCCGCGGGGTCACGCTCTTCGTCACCACGCACTACATGGACGAGGCGGAGCGCTGCACGGACGTGGCCTACATCAACGACGCGCGCCTCCTGGTCGTGGGGCGGCCGGAGGAGCTGAAGGCGCTGCCGCGCGTCACGCCCGCGGGCACGCGCCGCCTCGAGCTGCAGGTGGCGCGGCCGGCGGAGCGGCTCGCCGCCCTGCGCGCCCTGCGCGGCGTGCTGGAGGCGACCCTCTTCGGCCAGGCCATCCACCTGCTGGTCCGGGACGACCTGGACGAGCGGCTCATCCTGGAGGAACTCGGCGCGGAGCGGGACGCGGCGCGAGCGCGGCCTATCGCGCCGAGCCTCGAGGACGTGTTCGTCACGCTCTCCCACGGCACGGACGCGGAGGAGGCGGCTCTCTCAGCCCGCGCTGCGCCCGCGCCGCCAGCGCCCGCACCCGCGCCGCGCGCGGCGGGCCGCCCGCCGCACAGGCGCATAGCCCACCGCCA
>JACQZJ010000033.1:0-1078 GCA_016213895.1 Planctomycetota bacterium
GCGGTATCGACCTGCCTGGCGCCGTGCCGGGCGGCAACGGCCCGGCGTGCCTCTACGTGCAGGCGGTCTGCCAGGACGCGGGGCAGCCCATGGGCTGGGCTGTGTCGAACTGCGTGAGGATCGACTTTCTGCCCTGACAGCAGGCGATCGCGCTTCCGCCAGCGCTTCTCGCGAGCGCTCGAGTAGAGTGGGGCGCCGGCGGGGCCAGCATGCCGTGTTGGCGGACCGGGCATGGTGGAACGGCCCTGGAGGTCGCGGGAGGTCGGTATGAAGACGCAGTTCGTCTTGTGGCAGGCGGTCGCGGTCGGGACCTGGCTCGGGTGGGGCGCTCCGGCCGCCTCGGGCGCAAAGGGGGACTTCGGGCCGCAGCGCGTGATCACGAGCACGGCGAGCGGGGCCTGGTCCGTGTTCGCGACGGATTTGGACGGGGACGGGGACGCGGACGTGATCTCGGCCTCGGTGAACGACGACAAGATCGCATGGTACGAGAACACGGACGGCCAGGGGACCTTCGGCCCGGAGCACGTGATCTCGGCCGCTGCCGACCAGGCCATGTCGGTGTTCGCCATGGACCTGGACGGGGACGCGGACGCGGACGTGCTCTCGGCGTCGTGGGGCGACAACAAGATTGCCTGGTACGAGAATACGAACGGTCTGGGAAGCTTCGGTCCGCAGCATGTGATCGCCTTCTCGGCGATGCTCGCGATCTGGGTGTCTGCGGCGGACCTGGACCGGGACGGGGACGCGGACGTGCTCTCGGCCTCGTACAACGACAGCAAGATCGCCTGGTACCAGAACACGAACGGACTCGGGACATTCGGTCCGCAGCAGGTGATCTCGGGCACCGCGAACGGACCATGGGTGGCGTACCCCACGGACCTGGACGGCGACGGGGACGTAGACGTGCTGTCTGCCTTGAACCCGAGCGACAAGGTCGTGTGGTACCAGAACACGAACGGCCTGGGCGCCTTCAGCGCGGAGAAGCTGGTCTCCTACAACGTGCTGGGCGCGTCGTCCGTGTGCGCCGCGGACTTGGACGGAGACGGCGATCGCGACGTGCTGTCGGCTTCGTCGAACG
>JACQZJ010000033.1:1105-32341 GCA_016213895.1 Planctomycetota bacterium
CAACAAGATTGCCTGGTACGAGAATACGAACGGTCTGGGGAGCTTCGGGCCGCAGCAAGTGATCTCTACCGCGGCGGACGGGCCGCGATGCGTGTTCTCCGCCGACCTCGACGGGGACGGCGACACGGACGTGCTCTCCGCCTCGGACCTTGACGGCACGATCGCGTGGTACGAGAACGACCCGGTGGGAAGCGGCGATTTCGACGCGGAGCGGGTGGTCACGACGCAGGCCGACGCCCCGCGCTGCGTGCTCGCCGCGGACTTGGATGGCGACGGCGATCGCGACGTGCTGTCGGCTTCGTCGAACGACGACGAGATCGCCTGGAGCGCGAACACCGACGGCCTGGGGAACTTCGGGCCGAGGCAAGTGATCTCCGCCGCCGCGGACGGGGCGTGGCGCGCGCTGGCGGCGGACCTGGACGGGGACGGCGACCTGGACGTGCTGTCGGCGTCGGCCAACGACGACGAGATCGCCTGGTACGACAACACGAACGGCCTGGGCGGCTTCGGCCCGCAGCAGTTGATCTCGAACGTCGCGAATGGAGCATGGTGCGCGTTCGCCGCCGACCTGGACGGGGACAGCGACGAGGACGTGCTGTCGGCGTCGGCCAACGACGACAAGATCGCGTGGTACGAGAACACGAACGGACTGGGGGCGTTTGGGCCGCAGCAGGTGATCTCCATGCTCGCGGACGGGGCGCGGTCGGTCTTCGCCGTCGACCTGGACGGGGACGGTGACGTGGACGTCCTGTCGGCCTCGTCGAACGACGACACGATCGCCTGGTACGAGAACACGAACGGCCTGGGGAGCTTTGGTCCGCAACGGGTGATCTCGACCGCCGCGGACTACGCGTTGTGCGTGTTCGCCGCGGATCTGGACGGGGACGCGGACGCGGACGCCCTGTCCGCCTCGTACAACGACGACGAGGTCGCCTGGTACGAGAACGTGGACGGCCTGGGGAGCTTCGGGCCGCAGCGGGTGATCTCGACCGCCGCGGACTGCCCCGTGTCGGTGTTCGCCTCGGACCTGGACGGCGACGGGGATCAGGACGTGCTGTGCGCGTCGTATAACGACGATGAGATCGCGTGGTACGAGAACACTGACGGCCTCGGCAGCTTCGGCCCGCAGCACCGGATCTCGACATTGGCGGACGGCGCCTGGCACGTGTCTGCCGCCGATCTCGACGGGGACGGCGATCCGGACGCGCTGTCGGCGTCGCTCCAGGACGACAAGATCGCCTGGTACAGGAACCTGATGGGCGTGGCCCAGGCGGACATGGGGTATGGGGGCCCGGGCCAGGTCGAGATCCTCGTGTGGGGGCAGGCGCTGTCCTCGGGCCAGGCCGCGACGTTCGATCTGAGCGGGGCGCCGCCGCACGCCCTGACGATCCTCTTGGTCTCGCCGTCCTTCACGCCCACGTACGTGTGGGAGGTGGGCGGCTACCTCTGCCCGATCCTGCCGCCGCTGGCGCTGATGGCGGCGGCCACGGACGGAGATGGCGCGGTCGATCTGCCGGGCGCGGTGCCGGGCGGAAGCGGCCCGGCGTCGATCTACGTGCAGGCGGCCTGCCAGGATCCGGGCCAGCCCATGGGCTTTGCCGTCTCGAACTGCGTGCGGATCGACCTCTTGCCCTGAATAGACGCGCGCCGCCAGGCTGCTATGCTCCTGCGCTTCCTCTCGTCCTTCTGGCAGGGGCCTGGTGAAGACGCGTCTGCGCGCGAGCCTGGTGATCGTCGGACTGGCGCTGCTGTCGGCCACGCCGGCGGCGCCGAGGTTCGTGCGTCACGTCGACCTGCTCGCCGTGCACCTTTTCCGCCCGCTCGACGCCGGCCTCGTGGCGCTGCGTGCACGCATGACCGAGGCTCCGGCCGCGCCGCCCGCCTCGGGCCTGGACGAGCGCGTGGCGCAGGGCCTCGCGGCGCGCGACGCGCTCCTCCGCTCCGGCGCCGACCTCGTCGCGCCGGGCCGGCCCGCGGCCGTGGCGCGCATCGTCGCAATCGACCAGCACCAGCGCCTGCTGCTCATCGACGCGGGCACGGGCGTGGAGCTTCTGCCCGGCGATCCGGTGCTCGCCGGGCAATTCGGCGTGGGCCGGGTGCGGCACGCCCAGGACGGCGTGGCCGTGGTCGAGACCCCCTTCACGCCCGAGGCGCGCTTCGCCGGCGCCTGCGCCGGCGAAGAGGGCAGGCCCGCCATCCGCATCGTTCTCACCGGCCTGGCGCGCCGCGAGTGGACCGCGGCCGTGGCCAACCCCGAGCGCCTGTCCGGGCTCGAGGCCGGCAAGGACGCCGTCACGCCGGAGACCGTCGACCTCGTGCCCGCCTCGATCCCCACTCTTCCCGCCGGCCTGCGCCTCGGCGGGATCGAACGCGACCTGACGCTCGCGCGCGCCGGCCGAGAGGCCTTCTGCCTCAGGCCCCGCATCGACCTGGCCGAGCTGGACGCGGTCGTGGTCCTGCTTTCCCGCGCGCCGCCAAGCCCGCTACCGCCGTCTTTCTACGGCAGCCAGGTGGCGCGGCTGGCGTGCGGCCTCGCCTCCCACTGGCGCGACGGCGCGAGCCTCACGGGCTTGACGCGGCCTTCGCGGGCGCCGCCCGCATGCGCGGCGTGTTCGACCCGGGGCAGGACCTGCTGCTGCTGGTCATGGCCGAGGGCGGCCCGTTCCCGGTGCGCGCGCGCACGACCGCCGTGGCCGAAGACGGCGGCGACATGACCTTCCTCTCGGGCGAACGCGCGCCCCGGCCGGGCGACCTGCTCGTCACCTCGGGCCGCGGCCCGCACGTGCCGCGCGGCTTGAAGGTCGGCACGGTCCTGTGGAGCGAGGGCGAGACGTTCCACGTCCAGCGCCAGGCCGCGCTCCAGGAAGCGGCGGTGCACGTGATCTGGCGCCGCGGCATGCCGGACGATCCGTGGAAGGGTTGAGGCGTGGCCCTCCTGCCGTTCATCGCTGCGGCCGTCTTCCTGCTCTTCCTCCAGGCCCTGCTCGGCCGGATGACGCGGGTGGCGCCCGAGCTGGGGCCGATCTTGGCGGTCTACGTCGGCCTGTTCGCGCGGCGCGAGTGGATCTCGGCGGCCGCCGGCATCCTCGGCCTGCTGCGCGCTGGCCTGGGCCTGGAGCCGCTCGCCGCCACCGTGCTCATCCTCCTGTGCGTGGCCCAGGCGGTCGCGGCCGTGCGCGGCGCGGTCTTCGCCGATCGCTTCATCACGCAGTGGGTGGTGTCGTTCGCGGCCGGGGCGCTCTACCTGGCGCTGCACGCCGCGGCGGGCTTCATCCTGCCGGACTTCGGCGCCGGCGGCATGGCCGGGCTGTTCCGCATGACCGTGGCCACGCTCTCGGCCACGCTCGTGGCGCCGGGCATCTACGGCTTGCTGCGCCTGCTGCGCGTCGGGCCTTGACGAGCGCCGCGGCCGCGCCCGCACCCCGCGGCGGCCGGTTCATTTCGTCCTTCGCCGCGGCGGCGCACCCCGGTAGAACAAGAACGGCGCGGCGCTTTCGCGCCGGTTTTCCCGAGGACTCTCCCCGCACCATCGATGGCGCTCATACGGCTGCGCGTGCTCGTCTGGATCATCGCGGCGCTGTTCGCGGTCGTGGAGGGGCGCCTCGTCCTCCTGCAGTTCGTGACGCGCGACTTCTGGGAGAGCGAGGCGCGCTCAAGCCGCACCGGCGGGCGGGCCGTACCCTTCCAGCGCGGCAGCCTGCTCGACCGCTACGGCAGGCCGCTGGCCGAGGGCGAGACCGTCCACCAGCTCACCTTCGTCTTTCAGGAGTTCCGGCGCGAGACGCCGGTCGGCCAGCTGCTCGGCGCGGGCCGCATCCTGCTCGACGCGGCCGGGCAGGCGGAGCGCCCCATGACGGTGAGTGCGCTCGCCAGCCGGCCGGACGAATGGGTGAGCTTCGTGCTCGCCACGTCCGAGGAGCAGATCGAGCGGCTCCCGTCCTACGTGCGCGAGGATCTCGAGTTCTACCTGCGCCGCCTGCTGGACCTGGAGGCCAAGGACTTCCGCGCGGCGCGCAAGGAGCAGGCGGACAAGGCCGCGCCCGCGCACGCGCTGGTGGAGGACAGCCTGGCGCGGGTGGAGGAGGCGGCGCGCCGCCAGCTCGGCGCGATCGCCGACCTGGCGCAGGCCATCGAGACCTCGCCGGCTGAGTTCATCGACCTGATCGACGAGGAGATCGCCGAGATCGCGGCCGCGGTGCAGCGCGCGCTCGCCGGGAGTCCCGACCCCGAATCGGTGAAGCAGCAGCGCGCGGTGCAGAAGGACTACGAGAGCCGCCAGCGCGTGCTCGAGCGCTCGGTCACGTACCGCGCCGTCTACCTGGTCAGCCTCGTGCCCGAGCGCTACCGCGGCTTCGAGATCCGGGACGTGCAGCGGCGCTCTTATCCGGAGGAATTCGAGAACGTGTCGCCGACCCTGCTCGGTTGGGTGGGCTTCCCGACCGACGAGGTCCTGAAGGTCGCCGAGGACGACTGGCTGCTCTTCCAGGAGCTGCGCAGCAGGCCGCCCGAGGAGATCGACGTGGAGACCGCGGAGCACATCGACTGGCTGAAGCTGCAGATCCGCCACGTGGACTACACGGCGGACGAGGAGCAGGGGGTCACGGGCCTCGAGGGGCTGCTCGAGCCCGTGCTGCGCGGCCGGCGCGGCTGGCAGATCGTGGAGCAGGACAGCGCGAAGCGGGACACGCGCCTGCTCGAGATGACGCCGCCCATCCACGGGCTGGACGTGCGGCTCACGCTCGACGTCGAGCTGCAGCTCGCCTGCCAGCGCGTGCTGGAGCAAGGGCGGCAGGAAGGCGCGATCGTGCTGCTCGATCCGCGCGACGGCGCGATTCGCGCCCTGGCCACGTGGCCCTCGCCCACGCGCCAGGAGATCAAGAAGGAGTACTCCCGGCTGATCGCCGACGCGTCGCATCCGCTCAGCCACCGCGCCTTCCGGCCGCCCGGCAACCCGCCGCCGCCGGGCTCGGTCTTCAAGGTGGTGGCGGCTGCGGCCGCGCTCGAGTCCGGCAGAGTGAACGCGGGCACGGCGTTCACCTGCGACAAGTACCTCGCGGTCGGCCGCACGCAGCTCAAGTGCATGGGCAGCCACGGCACGGTCACGATCACGACCGCGCTCGAGAAGTCGTGCAACATCTTCTTCTACCGCCTGGCCGGAGTGGTCGGGCTGGAGCCGATCGCGGTCATGGCCAGGCGCTTCGGCTGCGGCGAGGCCAGCGGCTTCGGCGATCCCGCGCGCCTCGGCCTGCCGGCCGGGGCCGTCTCGATCGGCGAGATGGCCTGCCCGCTGCAGGCTGGCAGCGGCGTGACGTTCGCCATGCGCACGGCGATCGGGCACGCGGCGATCGACGACGTGACGCCGCTGCAGGTGGCGGCGCTCATGGCGCCTCTCGCCAACGGCGGCCTGCGCGTGCGCCCCTGGCTGATCGACACCATCGGCGGCGAACGCGCGCCGCGCGAGGCGCCGGCGTCCATCGGTCTCTCCGCCAACACGCTCTCCCTGATTCGCCAGGGCATGATCGCGGTCGCCGAGACCGGGACCGCGCACCCGCGCGACGGCACCGACCTGCGCCCCTACCGGGTGGCGGCCAAGACCGGCACGCCGCAGGCCGAGGGCGAGAAGGACCACGCCTGGATCGCCGGCTACTTCCCGCATGACGATCCGCGCCTCGCCTTCGCCATCTTCCTCGAGAACGTGGGCGTGGGCGGCGGCGCGGCGTGCACGCCGGTCCTGGGCGCGCTCCTGGCGCAGCCGGAGTTCGAGGAGGAGTTCGCCCCATGACCGGCGTGCGGGAGCGGGCGCGTCATTCCTTTGAGGAGTTCGACTGGCACATCCTCGGCGTGGCCCTGGTGCTCACCGCGATCGGCCTGACCTTCGTCTGGTCGACGACGCGCGGCGAGGACGCGGAGGTCGGGCTGGTCTCGCGCCAGCTCCTCTACGTGGGCGCGGTGCTGCCGATCGTGGCCGCGATCGCGTGCCTGCGCTACACCATGCTCGCGCGCCTGGCCGTTCCCGCCTACGCGCTCACCCTCGGCTTCCTTCTCTTTCTCATCCTGGCCAACGTCGACAAGGTGCGCGGCACGCAAAGCTGGATCCGGCTGCCCTTCAACTTCACGCTGCAGCCCTCGGAGTTTTCCAAGCTGGCCGTGGTCCTGATCGTCGCCACCTACCTGCGCTTCCGGCCGCGGCCGGCGCGCCTCCTTGACCTGGTCGGTCCGTTCGCGCTCACGCTCTTCCCGGCGATCCTGGTCGCGCAGCAGCCGGACCTCGGGTCGGCGGTCATCATGGTCCCGATCCTCTTCGCCATGCTGTTCTGCGCCGGGGCGAGCAAGCGGCTGCTCTGCTCCGTGGCCGGCTGCGGCGTGGCGCTCGCCGTGGCGCTCTACTTCTCGCCCTTCCTGCACGACTACCAGCGCGTGCGCATCCGCAGCTTCCTGCAGTCCATTCCCGAGCAGACCGCGCTGGCGCGGGAGCTGCGCGCCCAGGGCAAGCACCGCGAGGCCGGGGACGTGGAGCACGACCTGCGCGCCATGAAGCAGGGACCCAACTTCCAGGTCTACCACGCGATGATCTCGATCGGCTCGGGCGGGCTCCTCGGCAAGGGCATAGGGGAGGGGCCGCACAACCGCCTCGACTACCTGCCGGAGCGGCGCAATGACTTCATCTTCGCGGTGGTCGGGGAGGAGTGGGGCTTCCTCGGCGCGAGCATCGTGCTCGGCCTGCACCTTCTGCTCGTGGCGCTCATCCTGGGCGTGGCGCGCCGCACGCGCGACGCCTTCGGCCGGCTCATCTGCGTGGGTGTCGCCACGCTCTTCGGCTTCCAGGTGTTCCTGAACGCCGGCGTCGCCACCGGACTGCTCCCGGTGACCGGCGTCACCCTGCCCTTCCTCTCCTTCGGCGGGTCGTCGCTCATCTCGAGCTTCATGGCCCTGGCCTTTGTGCTGAGCGTGGGGGCGCACCGCATCACGGTTCTCGACGGCGAGACGTTCGGCCGGGACGGCGTGTAGAGGGGCAGGCGGCCAGAGGGCAAGCGGACTTCCCTGCCCCTTGACGAGGCGCGCGTCTTCGCGGTGTACTGCGGCCGTCGACGTGCGCAGCCGTCAGGGCAGTCAGCGCAGGCGAGCGGCGGCAGAGGACGAGGGCACGAACATGGGGAATGCACCAGCACCAAGCGCATTCGAACGGTGTCGCCGGATCGCGTGGCGCACGGGCGCTCTGCTCATCTCGGCCTTCTGCTGCGCCGGCGCAGCGCGGGGGCAGGATCCTCTGGGTCGTAGAACCCGCGCTCCCGGCCGCGGCCGATGGAGGCCCGGACTACCTGCGCTATGTGCTGGGCCGGGAACTCTTCTGGCTGCCTCATGTTCCCTCTTGCTTGGCAGAACCAGAAGGACCGGCGGCGCTTCCGCGAACGATTCTCTGCAAGGGCATGGACAGCGCCATCGTCTACCGGGGCGTTCCTGCAGGGCAGCTCGCGCCTGAGGATCGCTTCCTCACCAGTCCGCCCGAATCGACTCGGGATGCAAGGCGGTTCGTGTTCCTGCGTGTGTTGGATGAGTGGGCCGGAGGGAAGTCTCATCGTCTGCTCCGGCCGTGGCCGGGCGCGCTCTTCCAGGTGATCCGGCTGGAGCCCGAGGAGCTGGCCCAGGCGCCGCGGCTCGTGGCGGAGGCAAAGGAGCGAGCCAGGGAGCTGCACGAGACTTTCTGGAAGGACCTGGGATTCCATCGGGCAGACGTTCCGCGCCTCGAGCCGGCGATCCGGCTGACCGTGACGGACGCGAGGCCGTCGCCCGGCGCGCCCTTGCCCCGGGTAGAAGGCGCGGAAGTCGTCCCCCTGTCGGACTGGTGACGAGGCGGCGGCCTGCGGGGCGCTTCTTGCCGTCAAGTTCACCGCATCGTCGCCGTTGAGCCGCGGAGCGAAACGGCTAGACTCTGGCTCTCCTGGGCTCGTCCGGCGGATTCCCCGCTTCGGGCCCCCAAGGGCAGGTCATCTTCATGAGCCAGATTGCACTCGGCATGGTGGAGACGCGCGGGCTGGTCGGCGCCATCGAGGCGGCGGACGCCATGGTCAAGGCGGCGCGCGTCACGCTGATCGGCAAAGAGAAGGTCGGCGGCGGCTACACCACGGTGATGGTGCGCGGCGAGGTGGGCGCGGTGAAGGCGGCCACAGACGCGGGCGCGGCCGCGGCGCGGCGCGTGGGCGAGCTGGTCTCGGTGCACATGATCCCGCGGCCGCACCATCGTCGAGTCGAAGGTCCAGAAGAACCTGTTCGGCACGCTCGACATCTGGGAGGACATCAAGGACCTGCAGACGGTCGGCGTGATCCACCGCGACGAGAAGAAGGGCTTCTATCAGATCGCCGAGCCCTACGGCGTGGTGCTGGCCGTCATCCCCACCACGAACCCGACCTCGACCGCGCTCTTCAAGGCGATCATCTGCGCCAAGTCGCGGAACGCCGTGGTCACGTCGCCGCACCCGCGCGCGGTGCGCTGCATCAACGAGTCGATCCGCATCGTGCGCGAGGCGGCCGAGCGAAACGGCGCGCCCCCGGGGCTGATCAGCTGCATGACGCAGGCGACGCTCGAGGGCACGCAGGCGGCGATGAACGACAGGAACTGCCACCTCATCCTGGCCACGGGCGGGCCGGGATTGGTCAAGGCGGCCTACTCCTCGGGCAAGCCGGCCTACGGCGTGGGCGCGGGCAACGTCCCGGTCTACATCGACCGCTCGTGCGATCCGGTCACCGCGGCCAAGGGCGTGGTCTGCTCGCAGACCTTCGACAACGGCACGATCTGCTCGTCGGAGCAATCGCTGGTCATCGACGAGCCGGTCAAGGAGAAGGTGCTGGCCGCCTTCCTCGCCGCGGGCGCGCATCTCTGCACCCCCGAGGAAAAGAAGCTCATCGAGCGCATCGTCCTGCGCGGCCAAGGCATGAACCCCGCGATCGTCGGGCAGTATCCGTGCCGCATCGCGCAGATGGCCGGCTTCTCCGTTCCCGAGAGCACGACCGTGCTCCTGGTCGAGGAGACGGGCGTGGGCTACGACCATCCGGTCTCCGCCGAGAAGCTCTGCCCGCTGCTCGCGGTCTACACCGTGCCCGACTGGCGGGCGGGCTGCGAGCGCTGCTTCGAGATCCTCGAGTTCGGCGGCCTCGGGCACACCATCGGCGTGTACGCCACGGACGAGAAGGTCATCTGGCAGTTCGCCAACGAGAAGCCCTCGCACCGCGTGATCGTGAACGGCCCGACCTCGCAGGGCGGGATCGGCTCGTCCACGTACCTCAGGCCCTCGCTCACGCTGGGGTGCGGCGCGGCGGGATTGAACATCACGTCGGACAACGTCTCGGCTCAGAACCTGATCCTGCGCAAGCACGTCGGGTACACCAAGCCGGGTTTCATCGAGAAGTACCAGGTGCCGCCGCGGCTGGCGCACGTCGGGCCGCACTCGTCGCCTGGCTTTGAGCGCCGGGAGGCGCCGCACTAGGGCGCGCGCCCGCGCGGCCGCCCGTGACAAGAACAGCGATCCAACGGAGGAGTTGAATGAGCCAGATTGCGCTCGGTCTGATCGAGACGAAGGGCCTGGTCGGAGCCATCGAGGCGGCCGACGCCATGGTCAAGGCGGCCAGGGTGAAGCTGATCGGCAAGGAGAAGGTCGGCGGCGGCTACGTGACGGTGATGGTGCGCGGCGAGGTCGGCGCCGTGAAGGCGGCAACCGACGCAGGCGCCGCGGCGGCGCGGCGCGTCGGCGAGCTGGTCTCGGTGCATGTCATTCCGCGGCCGCACGTCGAGGTCGAGCAGATCCTGCCGGAGCCGAACCCGGAGAACACCGGGGCGGAGTGGGCTAGCGGCACATGATCGACCTGCGCACCTACATCTTCCTCGACTCGATGCAGCCGCAGTTCGCGTCGTTCGTGGCCTCGACGGCGCGCGGCTACCTGCCGGTCTCGGGGCAGGCGGCGCTCTACATCGAGATCGCTCCCGGCATCGCCATCAACCGCATCACGGACGTGGCCTTGAAGTCCAACAACGTGCGGCCGGCGCTGCAGGTGGTGGAGCGGGCCTTCGGCGTGCTCGAGATCCACTCGCACTCCCAGGCCGAGGTGCTCTCCGCCGGCAAGGCGATGCTCGACTACCTCGAGGTGAAGGAAGAGGACCGGCTCAAGCCGCGCATCATGTCCTCGGAGATCATCACCGGCGTGGACGATTACCAGACCATGCTGGTGAACCGCATGCGCCAGGGCAACATGCTGCTCGGCGGCGAGACGCTCTACATCCTCGAGACGCACCCGGCCGCCTACGCCGCGATCGCGGCCAACGAGGCCGAGAAGGCCGCGCCCATCAAGATCCTGGAGATCCGGCCGATCGGCGCCTTCGGGCGCCTCTACCTCGGCGGCGCCGAGGCGGACATCCGCGAGGCGGCGGCCGCGGCGGAGAAGACGCTCGCCGGCATCGCGGGGCGTCCCAACGAGGCCAAGGGGTAGGCGCGCATGTTCGTCGCACGGGTCGTCGGAGAGGTCTGGACCACCAAGAAGGACAAGACGCTGGAGGGTCTCAGGCTGCTGCTCGTCGATCCGCTCGGGGTCGAGGAGCGCGCGCGCTCGGGACATCGCCCCGGCCTGGTGGTCGCCGCCGATCCGATCGGCGCGGGCGTGGGCGAGGAAGTCGTGGTCTCCTACGGCCGCGCCGGGCGCGTGGCCGTGGGCCGCGGCCACGACATCGCGGTGGAGGCTGCGGTCGTCGGCATCGTCGACGAGCGCAGCGGCAAGGCGCTGGTGTAGCCATGCTGCTCGGCAAGGTCATCGGCAACGTCTGGGCCACGAAGAAGGAGGCGACGCTCGACGGGCTGCGCTTCCTGCTGATCAGGCCCTTCACGCTCGGCGGGGACGATTCGAGCGAAGTCGTGGTGGCCGCCGATCCGATCGGCGCGGGCATCGGCGAGACGGTCATCGTGGCCTTCGGCCGCGCGGCGCGGCACACCATCGGCCGCGGCCAGGACGTGGGTTATCAGGTCGCGGTGGTCGGCATCGTCGACTACCTGACCTTGGAGAACGGCGTGCCGTTCGAGTTGTAGGCCGGGAATGGCGAGTTACGCGCACGAGCCGACCATCGGAGTGCTCGAGTTCTCCAGCATCGCGCGGGGGATCGAGGCGGCCGATCGCGTGCTCAAGGAAGCGACGGTAGAGGTGCTCTTCGCCCGGCCGGTCAGCCCGGGCAAGTACGTCGTGCTCTTCACCGGCTCGGTCGAGGACGTGACCAGCTCGCTGCGCGCCGGGGCGGAGGTCGGGGCGGACAGCCTGGTCGACCAGCTGCGCCTGCCCGCCGTGCACGAGGACGTGTTCCGCGCTCTCGAGCGGCCGCTCGCGGTCCCGGAGCTGGACGCGGTCGGGGTGATCGAGACGTGCACGGTCGCCTCGACGATCCTCGCGGCCGACGCCGCTGCCAAGCGGGCGGCGGTGCGGCTCATCGAGATCCGTCTGGCGCAAGGCATCGGCGGCAAGTCATACGTGACGCTCACGGGCGAGGTCGCGGACGCGGAAGCGGCGGTGGACGCGGGCGCGGCCCTCGCCGAGGACAAGGGCCTCCTGCTGAGGAGGGTGGTCATTCCCCGGCCGCACGCGCGCATGCGCGACCTGCTCGCGCGGCACGAAGAGCTGATCTGAGGCAGCCGTGGCAGCGAGGCTCATCACCGACGCCGACGTGCGCGAGGGCCGGGCTGGCGATCCGATCGTGGTGGACGCGGACACGAACATCACGCCGGCCGCTCTCGACCGCGCCGCCGCGCTCGGCCTGCGCGTCGTCTTCGCCCGCGGCGGAGGCGCGCCGGGCGCCGCGCGGCCGGATGGCGGCGCTTTGGCGCGCGCGGCCCTGCCCGTCCTGCAGCTCCCGGACGGCCAGTACCTGGTGTCTGTGGACCACGGCCAGGCGCGCGTCTTCCGTTTGACCGCGCAGGGCCCGGTGCCCCTGGAGGCGTGAGCGGATGAGCAAGGTGCTGACTAAACAGGACATCGAGGCGCTTCCTGCCGGGCAGGCGCAGAAGGTCCTGCCCGGAACCCTGATCACCTCGGCCGCGCGCGAGTGCGCCGAGGCGCGGGGGATCGCGCTGATCGAGGCCGAGGACGCGGCGCCTTTCCCCGAGGCGCCCTGCGCCGCGGGGCCGGCGGCGGGCGCCTCGTGCGCTGCGTCGTTCGCTGGCGCGCCGCCGCCGTCCCTGAACCGCTCGACGCGCGTCAGGGGCGCGGCGCCGCCCGCGCCCGCGGACTGGGCCGACAAGCTGCGCGAGCAGCGCCGCGCGGGCGATCCCACGGTCTGGAGCGGCGCCGCGGCCGGCCAGGCCGCGCCGCCCCTTGCGCCGCCCGCGGCGGACGCGCGCGCCACGGCGTTCGGACCGCGCGAGACGCACCTCGACTCCTGCCACATGGGCCCGGGGCCGTGCGAGCGCGAGCACATGGTCGTGGTGACCGCGGTCGGCAGGAACCGCCCGCGCGTGCTGGCGGAGCTGGCCACTGCCATCGCGGACGCGGGCGGCGACATCCGCGAGATCTCGCAGCGCATCATCGACGACTACTTCCACACGATCCTCACCGTGGACGCGAGCGGTATGAAGCAGAGCTTCCAAGAGGCGAAGGCGAGGATCGAGGGCCTGTCGCGGGAGGGCGACTACAAGGTGCAGGTCCAGCACGAGAAGGTCTTCAAGTACATGCATCGGGTCTGAAGCGGAGCGCCGCGTGCCTTTCCACGAACACGAGATCCTCGAAACCGTCCGGATGGTCGACCTGGAGGCGCTCGACATCCGCACCACGACCCTTGGCATCTCGCTGCTCGGCTGCGTGCGCCCCACGGTGGGCAGGACGGCGGACGCGGTGCGCCAGCGCATCGTCGCCGCGGGCAAGGACCTGGTGCGCGTGGCCGCCGAGGTGGAGAGCGACTACGGCATCCCCATCGTCAACAAGCGCGTGTCCGTGACGCCGGTGGCGCTCTTGGCCGAGGCGCTCGACGGCGACGACCTCACGCCCATCGCGGAGGCCATGGAC
Source organism: Planctomycetota bacterium (assembly GCA_016213895.1). GTDB lineage: Bacteria > Planctomycetota > B15-G4 > B15-G4 > JADJEK01 > JACQZJ01. Next base: position 14,135 of record JACQZJ010000033.1, read on the forward strand.
CAGGCCGGCGCCGAGATCGGGGTGGACTACGTGGGCGGCTTCTCGGCGCTCGTGCACCACGGCACCGGCCGCGGCGATCGGCGCCTGATCGACTCGATCGCTCGGGCGCTGTCCAGCACGCAGCGCGTGTGCTCCTCGGTGAACGTGGGCTCGACGCGCGCCGGCATCAACTTCGCCGCCTGCCTCGACATGGCCAAGGTGGTCAAGGAGACGGCCGCGCGCACGGCCGACCAGGGCGGCATCGGCTGCGCCAAGCTCGTGGTGTTCATGAACGCGGTCGAGGACAACCCGTTCATCGCCGGCGCCATGCATGGCGTCGGGATGCCGGACGTGGCGATCAACTGCGGCGTCTCCGGGCCGGGGGTGGTGCGCGCCGTGCTCGCCGCCGTCGGGCAGAGCGCCGACCTCATGGCCGTGGCCGAGGCGATCAAGAAGACGGCCTTCAAGGTGACGCGCATGGGCGAACTCATCGGCCGCGAGACGGCGCGGCGTTTGGGCGTGCCGTTCGGCGCGGTCGACCTGTCGCTCGCACCCACGCCCGCGCCCGGGGACTCGATCGCCGAGATCCTCGAGCTGTTCGGCCTGGAGCGCTGCGGCGCGCCCGGCACGATCATGTGCCTCGCCATCTTGAACGACGCGGTCAAGAAGGGCGGGGCCATGGCGGCCGCCCACGTCGGCGGCCTGTCCGGGGCGTTCATCCCGGTGTCCGAGGACATGGGCATGGTGCGCGCCGCGCAGGCCGGCGCGCTCACCTACGAGAAGCTCGAGGGCATGACCGCGGTCTGCTCGGTCGGCATCGACATGGTGGCCATCCCGGGCGACACGAGCGTGGAGACCATCGCCGCCCTGATCGGCGACGAGATGGCGATCGGCATGATCAACAACAAGACCACCGCGGTGCGCCTGCTGCCGATCCCCGGCAAGAAGGCAGGGGAGAGCGTGGACTTCGGCGGCCTGCTCGGGGTCGCCTACGTCATGCCGGTGAGCAAGTTCCGCTCGGACGTGCTGGTGCGCCGCGGCGGCCACGTGCCGCCGCCCCTGAACGCGCTGACCAACTGAGCGCCGCGGACTCAGGGCTCGCCCAGATGAATGCCCGACCCGCCCCTTAGATCGGGCCTGCTCCTGCGGGAAGCCGCTGGACGCACGTCCCCGAGCATGTTCTCGTGAGATTCCGGGCCGCGTTTTCGCTCCGGTTGTCCATACACGTGCATGAGAAGCAGGACCACCGAATCGCTGTTTCTGTCGTTTCGTGCCCAGCGTGACGCGCGAGCGCTGGGCGAGGTCTTCGATCGGACCGCTCCCCGCCTTCTGCGCGTGGCACGTCACCTGACCTGCGCGGGCGTTGATCCTCGGGACCTGCTGCAGGAGACCTTCGTCAAGGCCATCGAGGCGGCCGATGCCTACGACCCGGACCGGCCTGTCGAGCCCTGGCTGCTCGGCATCCTCATCAACCAGGCTCGGCTGCTGCGGCGGCAGAGCCGGCGCAACCCGGATCCCGCGCTGGTCGGCATGGAGGCACCGCCCAGGCCCGAGGACGCCGCGCTCGAGAAGGAGCTGTGGACGGCAGTCAGGACCGCACTGCGCCGACTGCCGCCGGTCTACCGCGAGGTGATCGATCGGCGCCTGACGGGAGAGAAGGCTGTGGACGTGGCCGCCCGGCTGGGTCGGTCGCCGGCGACGGTGCGGAAGCAGCTCCACCGCTCGATAGTCCTCCTGAGGCAGTGGCTGCCGCAGGGACTCCTCGGGGCGCTCCTGACGTTGTCGCCGGCGCGCCGGGCTTTGGCCGCGATCCGCGCCAGGGTCCTGGAGGCGGCCGGCGGGGCCGCGCCATCGAGCGCGAGCGGCCTCGCGGTGGCGGTCGCGGCCGCCGGCCTGCTGGCAATGCTCGTGGCGGGCGGCGCGTATCTGAGGCTGCGCTCGGCAGACCACGGCGTGCAGCGGCCTCGCAATGCGGGCCCCGCGCCCCGGATCGATGACGCGGCCGGCGTGGTCGTGGCAGGGGACTCCGCCGCGCCGGCTCCTCCGGGCCAGCCCATTCGCCTGGCCGAGGTGTCGGTGCCGACCGGCGCCGAGGGGATTCCGGAGGACCTTCGCCGGCGCTTCTCCGGTCGCGTCGTCGACGAGAAGGGCAAGACCGTGGCTGGGGCGGTGGTCGAGATCGCCGCGGGCTGGAATCCGCTCACGGCTCCGCCTCACCTGGAGGGCATCTGGGACAACGTCATCGGCAGGGGAACGACAGGGGACGACGGGTGTTTCTCCATCACGGTGCGCGGCAGCAGCTGCCTGATCGACACCGGCGTGCTCACGGCACGCGCGGACGGACTGGCGCCAGGAGCGCGCAGGGTTCCGGTGTCCGTGCGAGACTGTGTCGTCGGGGACGTGGTGCTGGATGATCTCGAGCCCCACGCAATCCGTGTCCTCGACTCGGCCGGCGCTCCGCTCCCTGGGGTCCGAGTGACAGCCTGGCACCTCGCTGACTGGGACCTCGCGGCCTTCGAACGTGCTGCGCCTGCACCGGCTGCGACGTTGCTGATGGCTCGGGTCCTGGGCTTCGGCCCGCGCCGGCCTCTGGCCGAGACGCTCACCGACTCCAACGGCGCCGGGAGCCTCGCTCTGCCGCCGCGGACGCAGCCCTCGCCGCTGATCCGACTGACGGTGGCAGAGCGCCTGTCGATCGTCGTCTATCCGAGCCAGGAAGGAACTCCGAGGACGTTCACGATCCCGCCCGTCGAAGACGTCTCTGGCCACGTGACGGGCCCGGACGGGACGCCGCTCTCGAACGTGGCCGTGACGATCGGGGAGCGGGAGTCTTCCATCGCGCGCCTTCCGACCGCTGGCGCGAGCACGTCCTTCGCCATCGGGAGAACGGCCTACACCGACGAACAAGGCAGGTTCACCATCCGCACGTTCACCGGCATGCCCGCGCATCTCGGCCTGCGCAAGACCGGGTTTCGCGGCAAGGTGTACGAACTCCGCGGCGCGCCAGCGGCCGACCTGCGACTGCAGATGGAAACGGCCCCGGCCATCGAGGTGCGGGTGACGAGCGCGGAATCCGGGGAGATCCTGCCGGAGGCGCGCGTCGAGCCCGTGATGGAGATCGTCCAGGCGCAGGTTCGCGCGCGCCTGCTGCTGGTGGACGCGGACTGGATCGTCATGGAACCAGCGGCGCCGGGCGTCTTCACGGTCACCCTGATGGATCGGCTGGGAGTCCTGGAGGGGAAGCTGCTACTGCGAGCAAGTTGCGCGGGCTATGCCCCCTCCGTGGTCCGCTGCCCGGATCAGGCGGGCGCGACGGTCACGATCGAGCTGGCGGCGGGCGGCCGCGTCCACGGCAGGGTGCGGCTCGCCGATGCGAGCGGCCCGGCCGCGGGAGTCGTGGTCCGGGCCCAGGAGGTCACATGGGGCGACTCGCGGATCGCGGCCACGGCGGTCAGCGACGTCCACGGTGCGTACGTACTCACGGGCCTGCAGGAGGGGACGTTTCGGCTCGGGGCGTTCGCCGAGGGATTCATCCCGAGTCTCTCGAGCCGCGTGAATCTGGGCCTCGACGAGGATGCGGAGCTGGACTTTGAGCTGCATCCCGCCGCCATTCTCGAGGGACGGGTCGTGTCGCGAGACCCGAGGCTCAAGGGTCCCTACAAAATCCAGGCGAGGCGCGTCGAGGACGGCGAGCGGGTCGGTGGTTTCATGGAAGAGCTCGGACTGGCCGGCCTGTCACCACCGGAGGCAGCGACGGAGATTGGAATGGGAAGCTGGGGCGGCTACGGCCCTCACATCGAGCTGCCGTGCTGGACGGACGCAGAGGGTCGCTTTGCCCTCAAGAACCGGCAGCCGGGCGCTGTGGCCGTGCGAATCCTGCCGCTCAAGGAAAGGGAGCAGCCGGCAAGCGCCCGCGAGGTCGCGGGTCCGTTGGGCCCCGGCTGTTGGAGCTGGTCGGGAGGCGGGGATTCGTTGGCCGAATCCACCATCCAGCTCGAGTCCGGCAAGACGGAGGTGGTGGAGTTCGAGGTGGGTGAGCCGCAGAAGGACGTCGCCCGCGTGAGCGGGCGCGTTGTCAATACGCGACAGGACCTCGAGTACCGAGTGAAGTGGGCGTTGGGGTCGTCAAAGAGCGCTGTCGGCCGCTGGTATGACCGCAGCAGGTCGGCGGCGCCTGAGACTGACGGGTCGTTCGACTTCCCGGATGTGACCCCAGGTTCTGCGAACGTCTCCGTACACGCTCAACTGCCCGGCCGGCCCGATACCGAGTTCGAGGTCGAGGTCGAGAGGGTGGAGGTATCCTCAGGCACGACCCAGTACGTGCCGATCGAGCTGACGCAGCACGCCTTCGTTCACGTGGAAGTGCGGGACAACCGAGACGGCGCGTTGATCCGCGACGCGCAGTTTTGGGTGGAACCCACCGATAGGGTGGGGCGGGGCGGACGGAGCGGTCTTGTCGTCCCGGACTTCGGGCTGGTGGAGGGGCGCTACCGTGTAGCCGCCTGGTCGCCGCGGCATGCGATCGAGGTGCGGGACATCGGGATCACTCCGGGGGTCGCGTCGCAGGAACTGGTCTTTCGGCTCGAGTCCATCGATCCGTGGCAGACGCGGCTCAACACCAGGGTCGTCGACGCCCAGGGTCGGCCTGTCTCCGACGCCACGATCATGCTCGACCTGCCGGAGTGCCCGGGGTCATGGTTGGTGCAAGCTCGGACGGACATGGAGGGCACGCTGCAGCAAGATTTCCCGGTGCTTCCCGGCCGCTACCAGGGGAGGATCCATATCGCCAGAGGCTCCGGGTCCGTGGAGGTGGAACTCGACTTGACCTCGCCACGCGACCGGATCGTGGTGTCTCTGCCGGACCTCGAACCGCACCCGGCGTTTCGAGTCGCAGTTGTCGATGCGCTGTCCGGAGAGCCCGTGGCCGGTGCGAGAATCACGTTTTCCGTGACGAGGCCAGGTGCCGGTTCCTACAGCATGACGGGCCTGACGGCGAACGAGGAGGAGCGGGTGCTGCCGCCGGGCAAGACCTTCATCAGGGTTCGGGCGCCTGGATACGCTTCAGACAAGCGCACCTTTGACACCAAACTGGGCGACCCTCTCCGAGAAATCCGTTTCGAGCTCAGGCGCCTGCCGGAGTGATCGAAGTGCCGCTGTGCTGCGGGCGGCACCGCTCGCAGCCGAGGATGCACGCGCCGCGGCCGCGGCGTTGCGCTACATTGCCCGCGTGAACGCCGCGGGAATCAAGCGGAGCTCCTGACCACATCCCACGGGGCTGGATGGCCAGGGACATTTGAGCGGAGAGGGGCGGAGTAGTCCCGATCGTGCCGAGCGAGGCCTCGGATCGTATACGGCGAATCCGGCGTGGGCGGGAAGCTGTAACAAGGTGCCGGGAAGGGGGTTGAAAGCGGCGCACGGGTCAGCACCATTCGCGGTGTTCAAAATACTGCGGAGGGCAACCCGTGCGCGCGCTGCGAGCATTCTTCCAATCCCTGCTCCGTCTGCAAGGCGTGATCGTCCTCGGTGCTCGCTTGGACCGCGACGGCGATCGGGTTCTTATCGACGTGCGGCGGCACGGAAACGCCAAGCCCCGTTGCCCCCGGCGCGACCGGGTCCTCGGTGGCCGCGTGATGTGGACCAGACACGAGTGGCGGCACTTCGACGTAGTTGGCGTTCGCTGCTACCTGGTTGCCGACATCCGGGAAGGCCGCTGCCCCAGGCACAGCCGGATGGTGGAGTCGGTGCCGTGGGCTCACGGTCGTGCCCGACACACCAGGTCTTTCGACCGACAGGTGGCCAGCTTTGTGCAGGTCGCCGACAAGACCGCCGCCGCACGGACCTACGACCTTGCCTGGCGTAGCGTGGGCCGCATGGTGAAGCGGGTGGTGGACGCGTTCCTGCCCAAGGATCTGCTGGACGGGCTGGTCGCCATCTCGGTCGACGAGACCTCCTACAAGCGCAACCACCGCTACCTGACCGTCGTCACCGACGTGGTGTCGGGTCGGGTGGTCTGGGTCGGCGAAGGCAAGTCGGCGGAGACCTTGGGACGCTTCTACGCCGAACTGGGCGCCGAACGCCGCGAACGACTCGAGGTGGTGTGCATGGACATGAGTGATGCGTACCAGACGGCCACCGAGGACTGGGCTCCGCACGCCGACATCGTGTTCGATCGCTTCCACGTCGTGAAGCTGCTGCTCAAGGCGGTCGACGAAGTCCGCCGGGAGGAGTGTCGCAACACCGGCGGCATCGCGGGTCATCCGCTCAAGGACGTCCGCTTCTCGTTGCTGCGCAACCCCACGCACCGGACGCCCAAGGACCAGGAGGCGATCGCGCGAGTCGAGAGAACCAACCAGCGCCTCTTCCGTGCCTACCAGCTCCGCGTCAGCTTCGAGGATCTCTGGATGCTTTCGAGCGAGGAGGAGGCGCGCGAGTTCCTCATGAGCTGGACACGTTCGGCCCTGCTCTCGCGCCTGCAAGCCATGCGGGGTTTCGCACACACTCTGCGCCGACACCTCAAGGGCATCCTCGGCTTCTTCCGCTTCGGCGGCCTCACCAACAGCCTGGCCGAGGGCATCAACAGCAAGATCCAGCTCGCCATCCATCGCGCCCGCGGCTTCCACTCGCTGCCCGCCCTCGTCGCCATGATCCACCTCTGCTGCAGCGGGGTGCGCCTGCGCCTCCTCGGCTTTCGCCCCCGCCGCGGCGCTCGGGTTGCTCCTCAGCAGAGCCGTATCCTCCGGGCAGGCGCAACCACCCTACACCACACCGCTCCAACAGCGCTTGCCGTTCCCGCCTGGGCTTTCGGCCGAAAGCGATAAACCTCGGGGGGATTGGGGGGCAGAGCCCCCCAACTCCCCGGTCCGCCAATGCCACGCGCGTGGGATGTGGTCAGGAGAACCCGAAATATGACTGCAGAACACGGCGCGGGCCACCGATGGAAGAGATGAACACCTCCTTCTATCGAGGACCGAGCCGTGTTGAAATGCAGTATGTCAGCGAGTTTGGACGAGATAGTCCTCACTGCCCGTGTTGCCTTCTCCAAGAGGTCATGGCCATACTTGCTCGCCGTCGCCCTGCCCTGGGTCATCTGCGCCGGGCAGCGTTCGGTGCAGCGCCTCGCGGCCTTGGGATGGCTGCGCCGCAGTGCCTCATCCTACTACCGTTTCCTCTCGGACGGCAAGTGGCGCCTTGCCATCTTGAGACGGTCCCTCTTCGAGCTCATCGTTCGCACCTTCCGGCCCGAGCTGCTCACCCTTGTTCTGGACGATACGCTGTGCCCGAAGTACGGCCGCAAGATCTTCGGCACGAGCGCGTTCTTCGACCACGTCAAACGACCGCGGCCGGGGTTCATCTGGGGCCACAACTGGATCGTCCTGTCTGTCGTCGTCAGCGCGCCGAGCGGCAAATGCCCGGTGGCCCTGCCCTTCTGGATCGGACTCTACCGCAGGAAGGACTCCTGTGCGCGTGGCCAGTTCCGGACTCGGCATCAGTTAGCGACCCAGGCCCTGGAAGCGGTCCGAGACTGGTTTCCGGGGCCGGTTCGACTCTTGGCCGATGGTGCGTACGCCAACCAGTCGCTCATGGGGCCAGCGAGGGAACTCTGCATGGACGTCGTCAGTCGGCTTCGGTGCGACGCGCGCCTCCGCGCCCCCGAGCCGGCAAAGCGGACGGTCCCCCGTCCAGGACGAAGACCGAAGTTCGGCGCTCGGCTCCCCGACCTCCCCAGCATGGCCCGGTCTCGCGGGTCCTTTCGGCGGGAGGTCGTACCCATGTACGGCAAGAACGTGACGGTGCTGGTGCGCACGCTCCGAGCCTACTGGCCGGCGATCGATCAGGTAATCCAGGTTGTCATCACGCGGGACCCCAAGAACCCGAGACGGGTCGCCTACCTGTTTACGACCGATCTGTTCCTCGGCGCTACAGCGGTCATCTCGGCCTTCGCCCAGCGCTGGACGATCGAGCAGCTGTTCTCGGTCGCCAAGAACCAGATGGGACTGGACACAGCCGAGGTTCGCAAGGAGCGCGCGGTGATCCGTCATGCGACTCTCTGCATGGCCTTGATCACCTGGGTGGAGGTCTGGACATACCGAGCGCGCCCGGCTGCATGGGACAAGTCCTTTGCGACGAAGCTATCCGCTCTCAGAGGCGACATCATTGCGCAGACGGTTTTCGCGTCAGGCCCTCGGACCGATCGCTCACGACGAATTGCGCATGGACTGGCCGCGATCTTCGTGCACGCCACATCGGCCGCTTGAGAACCTGCGAAAGGCCAGATCCGTACGATCCGGCGTACTTCACGTACCTGGGGGGAACCTCCGACGTGAATGACGGCGGCGACATGGCCACCGACATCGCGGTGAAGGCAGGCAAGGCCACGGTCACGGGGTGCACCGCGAGCGGCAACTTCCCCATTACGCCCTACCCGGGTACGCCCGCCGACGGCAGCTTCAACGGGAGCTGCGATGTGTTTGTGACGCGCCTCGATACCATGGGCACGAGCATCCGCTGGTCCACGTTCTTCGGCGGCAGACGCCCTTCCAGCTGACCTGCGGCGGCGCGGGCGACGGCTTCGTGCTCAAGCTCGACCCGTCTGGCTCCGACATCATCTACTCCTCCTACCTGGGGAGCGGCGGGGAGGACACGGCGACCGATCTGAAGATCGATGGTCTGGGCCATGCGTACGTCTGCGGCTGCACGAACTGGGTCACGGGGTGGTCGCCGGACCCTCCGTTCCCGACCACGCCCGGGAACGTGGTCGAGCCGAGGACTGGCGGCAACTGGTCCGGCTACGTCTGCAAGGTCGCGCCGGATGGCACCGCCCTCGTGTACTCCACATTCGTCCGGGCGGTGAACCAGGAGATGACGGCGCCGTGGACTTGGTGCATCGCCATCGCCTTGCACATCGACGACTCGGACCCCACAAACGTCAACGCTTTCGTGACGGGCTTGGTGCAGAACGCGGACACCTACGGAATCCCCCTCACCCCGTGGAACGCCTTCCAGCAAACGCCGGGGGGCGGAGAGGACGCGTTCGTCATCGGCCTCAACGCGACCGCAACTGCCCACGTGTACGGGTCCTACTACGGCGGCCTCGGTCAGGACATCGGCTTCGACCTCGCTGCCTACAGCGACGGGCTGGCCCTGACCGGCAGGACCTACTCGACCGACCTGCCCCTGGTGAACCCCTACCAAGCCAACAACGCCGGGGACAGCGACGCGTTCATCGCTCGCTTCCAGCCCTACGCCATCTCAAGTGTGTCCTTCTCGACCTACCTGGGCGGCAAGGGGCAGGACCAGGGCACGGCCATCGACACCGATAGCACCGGTAGAGGCTTGTACTGCGTCGGCTTGACGTACTCATGGGGCCAAGGCGACAGCTACAAGCCCTACTTCCCGACGACACTCGACGCGCACTTCAAGTATCCTCTGGGGCCGAACGGCGTGGGCCAGGACATCTTCTTCTCGAGGTTCCAGTCGAACGGCCTGGCGTACTCGACCTACCTGGGCGGCGCGGCCACGGACGAGGCCTACGGCCTCGCCACGGACCAGGGCGGCTACTACATCGCGGGCTTGAGCGCTCAACCCTACGAAGGACTGGGTTTCTACGCGGCCCTCAACGTCCCATTCCCCGCGCTCTCGGGCTACCAGACGGTGAACTATGGCGGAGACGCTTTCTCGGGCACTGGCTGGAGACCGGAGTGGCCCGTGGGGGTAGGCAATATGGTGGCGGAGACGGACGCCTTCGTGCTGAAGCTGGTCAGTCCCTGAGCCGATTGGCGTCGGCCATGCGGCAAGGCAAACCGTTGCCGTGATGGAACGTACAGGTCAGAGCCACGTTTCGCCCGAGCGGGCAAATGCCCGCGCGTGTGGCGCGGCAGAGGGACAACGACGGTGAAGAAGCTCTTGATCCAGCTCACTGCCGCGGCGATGGTGCTGCGCTTTGCCCAGGTCGCCGCAGGGCAAGGGGACCTGTATGTGTTCACGAGTATCCCTGGCCTCCCAGGGGACTTCGGCTGGTCCGTGAGTGGTGCCGGGGATGTGGACGCCGACGGAGACCCGGAGTGAACTGTGACGGCTTCGCAGACATCGTAGCCGGCGCACCATCCGAGTTTCCGGACACGACCCTCGGCTACGCGCGTGTCTACTCCGGCAGCACAGGGGTCGCCCTGCACACCTGGTACGCCACCTCGGTCTACGACTCCTTCGGGACTTCGGTGAGCGGGGCAGGCGACTTCAACAACGATGGGTCCGCTGATGTCCTCGTAGGAGCGAGCATGACGGACAGCGGTGGGTTGGTGGATTCCGGCAACGCGCAGGTCCTATCCCTGCAGGCCGGGCTGCTCTACACCTTCCACGGACACGGCGCCGGAGACAAGTTCGGGAGCTGGGTGAGCGACGCAGGGGACGTGAACAACGACGGCTTTCCGGACGTCGTCGTGGGCGCTCGCTACGACCAGACGGGCGGGCTTGCCGCGGGCAGCGCAGAGGTGTTCTCGGGCAAGGACGGCGCGTCGCTATACCGGTTCCTGGGGCCCGCTTACGCACAGCTGGGCCAATGCGTCAGCGACGCCGGGGACGTCAACGCCGATGGGTACGGAGATGTCATTGTGGGTGGCGAACAGAATGGCACGCAGTCATTCGCGAACATCTACTCTGGTAAGGATGGCGGTATCATCCATTCGTTCGGCTTGGGCGGCGGTCTGGGTGAAGGCGGCCGTGCCGTCTCTGGCGGTGGAGACATCGACCAAGACGGTTTCGCGGATGTGCTGCTGCCGATTCTGTCACCACACAGCGTCGTGGCACGGTCCGGCAAGGACGGGGCCGAGATCCTCCGCTTGTACGGCGAGACACCGACTGACTTCTTCGGCCGGAGTCTGAGCGATGCCAGCGACGTGAACGGCGACGGGATCCCCGAGATCATCGTGAGCGGGGACTCGTACGCCAAGGTAATCAGCACGGATTGCGGTACGAGCGAGGTCGTGGGCCAGGGCTGCCCGGGATCCGCGCCGGCCGTGCCAACGCTCGAGATCACGGGCTGCCCGGTGCCGGGCGGTTCGCTGTACGTGGCTCTGTACGCCGGCGGCTTCCTGCCCACGCCCGCCCTTCTCGTCGCCGGCACCGGGACCACGTCGGTCCCCATGGGCGGAGGCTGCTCGCTCCTCGTGGCGCCGCCTCTCGCACCCGCCTGGGTCATGACTGGCATGTTCGGCGTGCTCGGACTTGACGTGAAGATCCCGATCACCCTGCCGCTCGGCACGCTCGCCGTCCAGGCATTCATCCCGGACGCGGTCGCTCCTGCCGGCCTCCGCAACACCAACGCCGTCCTGATCGACGTGGAGTAGCCGGGACCGGCGGCGCGCACTCAGCGCCTGAGAGAGTCGAGCACGGCCTGCAGTCCGTCCCGCGGCCCGGCGAGCGTCGCGTCGCCAGAGAGATCCCGCTCCTCCTCCGGGTCCGCCGCCACGTCGTAGAAGCGGCCGTCGCCGTACAGCTTGTAGCGCCGGCCGCGCACGAAGCAGCGCTGCTGGACCTGCGAGAAGACCCAGCGCCTGCCGCCGGCGCCTTGACCCAGCAGCACCGGCGCGAAGCTCTGCCCGTCGAGCGCCAGGCCGGGAGGCGGCGGCGCGCCCGCGAGGTCGAGCAGCGTGGGCGGGAAGTCGCTCAAGTCGACGAGCGCGCCGCTCGTGCGGCCGGGCGCGATCCTGGCCGGCCATGAGGCGATCTGCGGCAGGTGCGTGCCGGCCGCATCTGTCCGCCGCTGCGCTGCAGCGAGCCGTACGACCGGTTCGTGGCCGAGAGGGAAGGCATCCTCGCGGGCCTGCACGCCAAGGCGACAATGATCCGCGACGCCTTCCGCTGCGTGCGGCCGGGGTGAGCGGGCCTGGCGCGCGACGAGCGGCTTCCCCGGGACACGCCGCCCCGAGACCGGCGTGGGTTACAGGGGAAGCCGGGTAGGATAAACGGGTCCGAAGCACGCTCGGCCCCGTCCGAGGTATGGGCGCTCGCGGGTCCGCGCAGAGGGAGAGCAGCCGTGAAGAAGCTCCTGATCCAGCTCGTCGGCGCGGCGACGGCACTCGGTCTCGCGCAGGTCGCGGCTGGCCAGGGAGTGCTCCACGTCCTCGTGCCCGCCCCGGGCGTCCAGGCGAGCATGGGCCGATCCGTGAGCGCCGCGGGAGACGTGAATGGCGACGGGTATCCCGACGTTGTCGTGAGCGGCGGAGCGGGAGCTACACCGCCCGGGTCGCCTTCTGGTCCGGTCACCGTGTTCTCGGGGCGCGATGGCCAGGGGCTCCTCGGCTTCCCGGGCAACCCGGGTGATTACTTCGGTTGGTCCGTCAGCGGGGCCGGTGACGTGGACGGCGACGGCGTCACGGACATCCTGGTCGGCGCGCCGTGTCTGCAGGGGCCGGCGACTCTAGGTGGATACGCTCAGCTCTTCTCCGGGGCGAGCGGGAGCGTGCTGCACACCTGGTACGGGACGTCGATGCACGACTCCTTCGGCGTATCGGTGAGCAGCGCCGGGGACTTCAACAGCGATGGCTTCCCGGACGTGCTGGTGGGCGCGAACCAGGACGACAACGGCGGCCTCGTGGACGCCGGCAGCGCGCAGGTCTTCTCTTTCCAGGGGGGACTGCTCTACACGTTCTACGGTCATGTCGCCTTGGCCCGGTTCGGCACTTCGGTGAGCGACGCGGGCGACGTGAACAATGACGGCTTCCCCGACATCGTGGTGGGTGCGGACTTCGACTCGGGCGGCGGGTACGGCGCGGGCAGCGTCGAGGTGTTCTCGGGACAGAATGGCGCGTCGCTCTACCGCTTCCTCGGGCCCGTGTCTGGCAAGCTGGGCTTGTGCGTGAGCGACGCCGGAGACGTCGACGCCGATGGATTCGCGGATGTCGTGGTGGGAGGGCTGCAGGTCGCTTCTCTGTCTTATTATTATGCCAAGGTCTACTCGGGCAAGAACGGCGTGGTGATTCACACCTTCGGCCAGCCCGGAGAAGCCGAGGGCGGCGATGCTGTCTGCGGCGCGGGCGATGCCGACCAGGATGGGTTCAGCGACTTGGCCTTGCACGTGTGGTCGCCGGAGGGCATCATCGGCCGTTCCGGCAAGGACGGCAGCGAGCTGTTCCATCTGGAAGGGGAGACAGCCACCGACCATTACGGCAGGAGTGTGAGCAGCGCCGGCGACGTGAACCACGACGGGATACCGGAGATCATCGTCGGGTCGCCGCTGGGGACCCCGACGTCCTACGCCCACGTGGTCTCCACGCGCTGCGGAACGATCACCGCGGTCGGCCAGGGCTGCCCCGGATCCGCGGCGGCCCCGCCCAGCCTGACGATCCAGGGCTGCGCGGTGCCCGGCGGCACCTTGCTGGTCAGCGTCTACGCCGGGAGCCTCGTGACCACGCCCGTGCTCCTCCTCGTCGGGCCGGCGACCACCTCACTGCCCATGGGCGGTGGCTGCTCTCTCCTCGTCGCGCCGCCCCACACGCCCGCCTGGGTGGTCACGAGCTGGTTCGGCGTGTTCAGCGCGTACGCCGAGATCCCCATGGCCACGGCCCTCGGCACGCTCGCCGTCCAGGCATTCATCCCGGACCCGGCGGCTCCGGCCGGCTTCCGCAACACCAACGCGGTCCTGATCGACGTGGAGTAGCCGAAGCCGAGAGCTGCCGCGGGCGCGGTCAGAAGCGGACCACCACCGTCGCCGGGTTCGTGACGAACACATCGGGCGAGAAGGGCGACGGCAGGCCGGGGAACGCGGCCTGTGCGCTGAGCGACACGCCCTCCAGGCCGGACGCGGCGGGAAGGGTGACGGGAAGCGGCACCGGCCAGTAGCCCGCGGTCACGACCGAGACCACGGCCACGGGCGGCACCGAGATCCAGAAGGTCGAGCCGAAGCCGGGCAAAGCGAAGGCAGGACCGGGGAAGCCGAACACAACCAGGGCGCTCGCCCCGCCCGGGCCGTGCACGTGGAACTCGCGGATCGTCCCGGGCAAACCCGGACCGAGGATCTCCATGAACGGCTCGTCCGGAGCCGGGTGGATGACCGTGCTGGCCGTCGCCAGGATCTGCGGGGAGCCGAGGGTGACTCCGCTCCAGGCAACCTGGCTCCCAGCCTCGGCGACGATGGCGTGTCCCGGCGTCCCGTACTCCGGGGACCCGGGCTCCACCCGGTCGGCAAGCTCGCCCCGGATCAATACCGTCGAGGCCTGCGCGCGGATCCCGTCGCCCGCGTGGCCGTCAGGAGGAGGCCAGCTGATACCCGCGTTACCCCAGCCGGCGCGGCCTCCCCGGATCGTCGCGCAGCCCGCAACCGTCAAGAGGCTCCCGCCCACGGCCGCGATGGCTGGGCCGGCGTTGCCGCCGCTGTACGTGGGGTATTCCGCGTCCCAGCCTCTTCCCCCCACGACCACGCTGTTCGTGATGACGACCGTCGAGCCTTCGGCCTTCACTCCCGTCCCGCCCGTGACCGCCTGGACGGGCCCCAGGAAGCCGCGCACCTCGCAGCCCTGGAGACGATGGCCTCCTGCAGGTCCAGGCCCACGGCGGTGAACCCCGCGGCCGCCTGGAAGCGCGTGCGGCCGGTGATGCGCGGCCGGGCCCCGGTCGCGGACGACAAGATCGTCAGGGGCGTGTTGAGGGTAAAGGACGCGTAGTCGCCGGGCTCGACCAGCAGCACGTCCCCGGGGGCCGCAGCGGCCACGGCCGCAACGATGCTCGGGAAGTCCGCGGGCCCGTCGTCATCCACGGTCCAGACCGCGCCGATCAGGGAGAAGGCCAGCACGAGCGCGTTCATCGATCATCCTCCAGCAGGCGTTTCCGCCGCCAACGGAAGCGCGCCGCCACCCCGTTCGTGTTCGAGAAGCACGGCGCCACGCCGCCGGCCGCCACGAAGGCCTGCGCCGCGAGCGAGGCCGTCCACGGCGAGAAGCGCGTCCTCGGCGTGTCCCGCGGGCGCGAGCGCCAGCAGGAGGAGCACGCCGGCCAGGCGCTCGGGACTAGCGAGGCGATGGGACGAGTTCATGATCCCTCCTTCCGGCGACCCCGTGGCCGGTGTATGGAGGTTGGAGCCGGGGCCATTGTACCGCGCGGCCCGCCCATCCCCCGGTTCCTTGCCAGCGCGCGCCTCGCTGCTTCGTAGAATGGGCCGGCGCACGAACCCGAGTCCACCGGCCTGCCAGACGGGAATGAGACCATGAAGTCGCTTGCAGCCGCCCTCCTGATCACCCCACTCCTGGTTTCCCTGGCGCCCTCTGCACCGGCCCAGGGGCTCCCCGAGAACGAGCAGAAGATCTACGACAAGGTCCTGGCCGCGGCCGAGCTGAACGACGTCAAGGAGATCAGCAAGGTCGTCGAGCAGTACCACGAGGAGTGCGCGCACATCTACGCCGTCCTGGAGATCCGCGCGCTGCCCTGCGAAGCGGAAGAGGACTGGAACGAGGTCAAGCTCCTGGGCCGCGCCCTCGACGAGGTGGAGCAGGGCAACGTGTACGCGCTGCGCTTCAAGACCGTCTACGGCCTCGGCGTCGAAGCGCGCCGCGAGCGGCGCGACAGCATGACGCGCCTCTCCGACCTGAACGCCAAGGTGCGGAGCGCCCGCTCCGACCCGACGCAGACCGAGGTGCTCAACGAGGGACTCACGCAGCTCCAGGAATTGGCGGCCGTGTTCGAGAAGCTCGGCGACGCGCAGCACCAGGCGTACTGCCTGGGAATCGTGGCCGACGCGCTCGCCCAGAACCAGCAGGCCGACGCGTTCAAGCTGTTCGACCAGGTGGACGGCATCCTCAAGGCCGCCGGCTACCGCGGCTTCAAGTTCCACGAGGACGTGGCCAAGGCCAGGGACGACCTCCGGGCGCGCGGCTTCGACCCGGCGTCCAAGCCCGCCGAGGGCGAGGGAGACACGAACTCGGGCACCTCCTGGTCGCCGGACCCCGAAGGCCAGAAGTACTCCGACCCGGTGCAGCTCCGCTGCGTGATCGAGAAGAAGGCGCTGGTCGAGACCTACGTCACGCCGTCCATCTACTCGGGCGAGCGCACGGCGCAGTGGCACGCCTGGGGCCTGGACGGGAACGGCCCGCAGGCCTTCGACGCGCGCTTCAAGCCCTTCGGCAAGGCCATGCAGGTGACCAGGGACGGAATGCGCATCTTCGTGCAGCTCGAGGGCGCGAAGAAGCCCCAGGAGATCAAGGTCATCAGCCAACCGAACGTCGTGGAGGTGGAGACCGAGTACGCCGACTGGGAAGGGAACAAGAAGAAGCTGGAGTACGGCTGGCTCGCGGCCAGCGGCGGCCCGGACGAGATGCTCTTCGGCACGCCGGTCAACAGCTCGCCGAACGCCGACCACTTCGGCATCCGCTACGCGTCCAACTGCTACCTGAAGGGCAAGGTGCTGGGCCACGACATCATGGTCTTCGACGACAACTCGAGCGGCCGCTTCGGCGATCCGGACACGCTGCGCGACAGCACCACCGCGCTCACGCCCGAATACATGGACAACGACGCCATGATCATCGACGGCGGCAAGGTCGCGGGGCCCTGGACCGAGTATCTCGAGGTGGACGGCGCCTTCTACCGCCTCAAGCTCTCTCCCGAGGACTACACCATCCGCACGCGCAAGCTCGCGGTCGACACCGGCAAGGTCGCGATGAAGTTCCACGCCGCGGCCGGGGCCAAGGAAGAGCCGCAGATCGTGATCATCCAGGAGATCAGGAACTTCGTCGGCGCCTACTTCGCGATCGGCAAGAAGCCGGTGACCGTGCCCGTGGGCCTCTACCGCCTCTCCTACGGCATCATCCGCTACGGCACCAAGAAGTCGCAGCTGAGCTGCATGATCCTGCCGGGAAAGTCGGTCGCCTTCCCGGTGAAGAAGGACCAGCAGGAGGTCATCGAGCTGGGCGAGCCGTTCACCTTCGACTTCGAGACGCAGCGCATCGCCGGCGGCGCGGTGAAGATCCCCGGCAATACCGTGGTCGTCTACGGCCGGGCCGGGGAGCTGTACACGCACTTCTACGACGTGCCGGCCATTCCCGAGAAGGTGACCATGCGCCTCCGGGACGGGGCCGTGGTCGGCAAGCCGCAGGCGATGGCGCAGCCCACCTTCGATGACTACAAGGCGAACCCGGTCTGCGTGTGGCAGCCGCTCGACATGATCCTGGCGGGCGAGACGGACAAGGTCTACCAGGTCCGCATGGAGCTGAAGAAGCACGTCATGCTCGGCGGGCCGATCAAGTCCGAGTGGAAGTAGCCCGCGCGGCTCAGCGCGCGCCGCCGCGCCGCCTGAAGAACCGCAGGAAGCTGCGCGCCTCCTCGACTCGCAACAGCACGCAGACAGCGAAGAACGCCAGGCCGCCGGCCGAGATCGAACCGAGCACGACCAGCGTGCGCGCGCCGAGGCCGCTCCCCGGCAGCCGCGCCTCGAGCGCGCCCAGGCTGAAGCGGCAGGCGGCCCAGAGCACGGCCGAGGCGAGCGCGACCTTCAGGAAGCAGGCGGCGATCTCGCGGCCGCGGAGCGGGCCGGCGCGCGCGCGCAGCAGGAACGCGAGGAGCAGCGCGTTGGCCGTGGCCACGCAGGCGGTGGACAGCGCCAGGCCGCGGTGTCCGAGCGGTTCGACCAGGAACCAGCAGAGAACCAGGTTCACCAGGATCGAGAGCAGCGAGACGCGCGCCGGCGTGCGCGGGTCATCCAGCGCGTAGAAGGCCGGGGCGAGGATCTTGACGCAGGAGTAGCCCACGAGCCCGACGGCGTAGCAGCCGAGCGCGGACGCGGTCGCGAGCGTGTCGGCCGGGTGGAAGCTGCCACGCTCGTAGATGAGCGCGATGATCGGCCGCGCCAGCGCGATCAGCCCCACGGCCGAGGGCACGGTGAGGAAAAGCGCGAAGCGGAGCGACTGCGCGAGCGTGGCGCGGTACTCCTCCCGGTCCTGCCGCGCCGCCGCGCGTGCAATGGCCGGCAGCGTGGCCGTGGCGATGGCCACGCCGAACACGCCGATCGGGAACTGCATGAGGCGGAACGAGTAGTTGAGCCAGGACACGGCGCCGTCGGCGAGCCGCGAGGCGAAGTTGTTGTTGACGAAGACGTTCACCTGCACCGCGGCCGTGCCGATGATGGCCGGGCCCATGAGCGCCAGCACCTGGCGCAGGCCCGGGTCCTTGAAGTCGAGGCCCGGCTTGAAGCGGAAGCCGGTGCGGCGCAGCGCCGGCGCCTGCACCAGGAACTGGAAGGCTCCA
>JACQZJ010000043.1 GCA_016213895.1 Planctomycetota bacterium
CGGTGAACCAGAACGTCGCTCCCTTTCCCTCTTCTCTCTCCACCCCGATCGTGCCCTCCATCAGCTCGACGAGCAGCTTGGAGATGGCGAGCCCGAGGCCGGTGCCGCCGTAGCGGCGCGTCGTCGAACCGTCTACCTGGGTGAACGACTGGAACAGGCGGTCGCGGCGATCCGCGGGGATGCCGATCCCCGTGTCCGCGACCGCGAAGCGCAGCTCGACCGTGTCACCCTGCTCGCCCGCCGCGCTCACTGCCACGGCGATCTCCCCCCGCTGGGTGAACTTGGTGGCGTTGCCGATGAGGTTCACCAGGATCTGGCGCAGCCGGCCCGGGTCGCCGCGGACCAGGTGCGGCACGCCGGGAGCGACGCGGCAGGTGAACTCCAGGTTCTTCTGGAAGACCTTGAGCGCCAGCGTCTCCATCATTTCGTCCAGGAGCGCGCGCAGGTCGAAGTCGATCCTCTCGAGTTCCAGCTTGTCGGCCTCGATCTTCGAGAAGTCCAGGATGTCATTGAGGAGCGCGAGCAGGGCCTCGGCGGAGAGGCCGATGTTGCGCGCGTAGCTCCTCTGCTCCTCGGTCAGCTCGGTGTCGAGCAGGAGGGCGTTCATGCCGACCACGCCGTTCATGGGTGTGCGGATCTCGTGGCTCATGTTGGCCAGGAACTCGCTCTTGGCGCGCGTCGCCGCCTCCGCCTCCTCGCGCGCCACGGCGAGATCCTCCAGCATGTTGACGGCGGCGACCTGCATCTCCTGGAGCCGCCGGCGCTCGGCCTCGAGCTCGCGCTCGCGGATCTGGGCGGTCTCGAGCTGGACGGCGAGCTGCTCGCGCAGCCTGCGCTCGGCGGTGGCCTTCTCCTCGAGCTTGGCCAGGATCTCGTCGGCCTTGGCGAACTCCTTGGCGACCAGCTCGGCGGTGATGACGGACGCGCGGCGCGCCACGCGCACCTCCGCGCGCAGCATCTCGTTCTCGCGCCGCAGCCGCTCGCCGGAATCGCCGCTCATCGTGCCGCCTTGCCGCGCGCCTCCCGCTTCTGGCCGGACGCGCGCCGCCGCGCGCCGCGCGTCGCGACGCTCAGGCTGAGGGCGGCGGCGCGGGCCACGCTCTCCGCGTCCGGCTCTCCCTCGATTCCCACGACCAGGACCTCCGGCAGCGGGCGCTCGAGCACGTTCGGCAGAGCGCGCAGCAGGTAGGCCAACCCTCCGTCGTGGCCGTAGGCCGGCAGAGCGCCGCGGCTCGCCTCGGCGGCGCTGAGGAGCAGCACGCGCTTTCCCGGCGCGAAGCCGCGCACCGCGTCGACGAACACCACGCGCTCGGCCCCGGCGACGAAGCGCAGCAGGTCGAGCCCGCCCAGCCCGCCGTCGATCACCTCCACGCCGCCGGGGAGCGGGGCGGAGCGCAGCGCGTCGCAGACCAGCGGGCCGGCCCGATCGTCCGGCGCGAAGCGGCTGCCGACGCAGACGATCCTCCTCGCCGCGCGGCTCATATCCTCGTCCTGGCGAGCGCCCGCCGTCCCTCGAGGGTGTGCACGGTGCACACCAGGCAGGCGTCGAACGAGCGGATGACGTGCCCCAGCTCGACCGGGTTCTCCGGGTCCTTGACCGGCGTGCCGACGAGCGCCTCCTCCCAGGGACCGCGCACGCCCTCCGAGTCGCGCGGCGATCCGTTCCATGCCGTGGGCGTGATGATCTGGTAGCGCTCGATGCGGCCGCCGGCGATCTTGACCCAGTGGCCGAGGGCTCCGCGCGAGGCCTCGGTCCCGCCGAATCCGCGGCCGTCCTCCACGCGCGGCGGGGCGGTGTAGAACTTCTCGTCCGGGCCGATCTCCGCGAACCACTGCTCCATGGCGGGGAAGAGCGCCACCGGCCGCACCAGGCGCGCCAGCTCGCGCACGAACACGTTCGGGCCGCCGCGCGCCACCAGGTCGCGGAACAGGGGATGGCCGGAGACGATCATCTCGGCCAGCGGGCCGGTTTCCGCGGGCTGTCCGTCGTAGCGCGGCGCCTTGGCCCAGGAGTACTTCCTGCCCTCGGCGCCGCTGGCGAACGGCCGCGTCACGCCGTCGAAGGGGTGCCTTCCTCCAGCGTAGTCCTCGTACCAGGAGTGGGCCACGTGCTCGGCCACCTTCTCCTGGTCGAACGGGAGGACCGTTTCCCCGCGTGCGAAGCCGCCGGGCACGAGGCAGTCGCTCTTTCCCCCCGGGCCGCGCACCGCCGACCCGGCCGGGATCGCGCACTGCCCGAAGCAGAGGAAGTTGCCGTGTCCCCGGCCGATGCGGTCGAGACTCGCCTCGCGCGCGAAGCGCATGAAGAAGCCCAGGTCGCCGGCGCGGTGCGCGAGCGATTCGTCGAGCCAGGCGTCCAGGTCCGCACAGCTCTGGATCGCGGCCCAGCGCGCGCAGGAGCAGCCGAGGATGCGGTGCTCGTACCACGCGCGGAACTGTCCCAGGAGATGCCGGCAGCGCAGGATCTCGTTCTTCTTCGGGACGGTGCTGACTCCGCCCGGGACCATGTACGAGGAATGCGGCCACTGCCCGCCGAGGATGGCGATGATCTCGATGACCTTGCGCGTCTCCTTGATGGCCTCGACGACCGCTCGGCCCTGGAAGGGCGCGAAGCGCCGCACCGCCTCGGAGTGCAGCGCGCAGTTGGCGTAGGCCGGGTTGACGAAGTCGGCGAAGAACATCAGCTCGGCGTGGCGCACGTCGCTCTGCAGGTGCTCGGTGAGGAGCGCGAGATGGCGGGCGAGGATGCCGTTCGCGGGCGGGCTCGCCCCGGTGATCTGGTCCAGCGCCATGGCCGCGGCCGTGAGGTGGGCGGTGCCGCAGATGCCGCAGACGCGCGGCGTGATGACCAACCCGTCGTAGGAGCCGCGACCGACGAGCATGTTCTCGATGCCGCGGTAGAGCGTGCCGGAGCTCCACGCGTCGGCGACGCATCCGTCCTGCAGCTCGACGCGGATCTCGAGGTCTCCCTCGACGCGGTTGAGCGGAACCTCGATCCTCCTGCTGGCCTTGACCTCCGCCGCGGGCATGGGCCTACACCTCCGTCCTGCGGTCTTTGAGCCGCTGCGGCGCCGCGGCCGCGGCCATGCCCTTGTAGGCCATGTAGTGCGCCCGATCGACGCCCTCGGGCAGCACGAGCGGCAGCTCCTCGATGTTCGGCGTCTGGAAGAAGGGCTCCTCCTGGGGGAAGCCGGGCCGGGTGCAGCCGAAGCACGGCGTGCCGGCGCGCGTCTTGGAGTTGCGCCGGTTCCAGAGCAGCTTGTTGCACGGGCCGTGGGCGAGCGGCCCCTGGCAGCCCATGTGGAAGAAGAGGCAGCCCTTCTCGCCGAAGTCGCGTTCCTCGACGCGGTACTCGTGGTACTCGTTGCGCGTGCAGCCCTGGTGCACGAGCATGCCGTACCACTCGGAGGGCGTGTTGTACGCGTCGAGCGCGACCTGCGCGCCCTGGACCAGGGCCATCAGCGTCCCGGTCACCACGTCCGGATGACAGGGACAGCCGGGCAGGTTGACGACCGGGAGGCCGCTGCGCGCCGCGAAGTCCCGGCCCAGGAAGCCGCCCTTCTCCCACTTGAGGAACTGCAGTCCGCAGGCCTCCGCCGCGCAGTCGGCGCTGATCCCGCCGAAGCTCGCGCAGGTGCCGACGGCGACGACGAAGCGCGCCTTGGACGCCAGCCTGGCGACCAGGTCCTTCTTCGGCCGGCCGGCGAAAGTCTCGAACAGCCCCGTGCCGGTGGGGCCGCGCACCACGGCGCCCTCGACGCAGAAGATGTCGAGCGGCAGCTCCTCGCCCAGGATGCACTCGATCAGCTCGATGTGCTGCGCCGGCGAGGCGCTGGAGAGGGACGGGTGCCAGAGCACGCGGACGTCCAGCGCGGCCAGAGCGTCCAGGAGGTCCGGAGCGTCGGCGTTGAGCAGGGACATCGTGTCGCCCCCGCAGCCTCCGCACTGCATCCAGTACAGGTTCACCGTCATTCTCTAGCCCTCCATGGGGACCTGCCGGGCGAGCACCCCCTCGAGACCGGCCTCCCGGATGCGCTCCGGTGCGGCGTACTTCGGGCTCCTGCCGGCGGCGCTCAGGAGCTCGTTGACCTCGTCCTTCAGCAGGACCATGCGCATCTCGCGTTCCGCCGTCTTCGACACCAGCAGCTCGAGCCTGCGTTTCCCCTCGGAGATCTCTTGGAGGCGCGCCTTCATCTCCAGGTCGGCGCTCTTGCGGTCGGTGATGTCGCGCACCACGGCCTGGGCCATGCCGTTCTCCGCGTCGAACACCGAGGCGCTGACTTCGACGTCCAGGGCCCGCCCGCCGGCGCTGAGCAGCACCGTCTCGAAGGAGGCGCTGCGCGTCTGGTCGAGGGAGCGCAGCGCCGCCTCCAGGGCGTCCTCCTCCCCCGGGGCCGCGATGGCCTTGACCGGACCGCCGAGCAGATCCTGGCGGTCGCGGCCGAGCATGCGGGTCATCTGGTCGTTGGCGTCCAACATGCGCAGGTTCCTGTCGAAGACGACGATCCCGTCGTTCGACTGCTGAAAGAGGCCGCGGAAGCGCCGCTCGTTCTCCACCAAGGAGCGGCTGCGCTTGTCCAGATTCTCGGCCATCTCGTCAAAGGCGCGCGAGAGCTGCCCGATTTCGTCCCGCGTGCCCGTATCGACGCGGAACTCGAGGTCGCCGGCTCCGACCACCTTGACGCCCTCGCTCAACCGCTTGAGTTGGCCGGCGACCGAGGCGGAAACGGCGGCGCAGGCGCCGATGGCCAGCGCGAGGGAGAGGGCGAGCAGGGTCAGCTCGATGTTGCGCCAGCGGCCGACCAGGTCGGCGCTGGCGCGCAGCGCGCGCCCGGCCTCGGCGTGCGTGGCCCGGGAACCTACGGCCATGGCCTCGTCCACGGCGCGCATGTTCCGCGTGACGGCGGCGCACTCGTCGCGCAGCCGCTCCTGAGCCAGGAGGTCCGCGTGCTTGGCCGCGTAGAGCTGCTGCAGGAGGCCGTGCTGCTGGCGCAGCGTCGCGGTGATCGCGCGCGCCGTGTCTCCTTCCTCCAGGGTGGATGCCACGGCTTGTGTGCTCTCCAGCAGGCGGATCGCCTCGTCGCGGCTGACGCTGACGACTTCCGGGCTGGTGGAGAGCAGGGACTTGTTGACCAGGGCCGAGAGGTCGCTGCACCCGCTGCGCAACCTGCGCGCGGCGCTCGAGGCGTGGAAGGAGCGGCCGGTGACGGCGGACATCGCCTGCATGCTCTCCCGGATGCGCGTCGTGGCCTCGTTGAGCGCCGCGGAGGTCTCGTTTTCGGCGCCCTGCAGGTTCTCGTCCGTGAGGCGGTCGATCTCGGCGACCAGCATCGCGACGCGCGTCTCGCGCCCGGCCGCGGGGGGGAGCGCGTCCTCGTCCGCGGCGCGCCGCGCTGCCGCGAGCAGCTCCGCGGAAGCCGCGGCCAGCTCGTCGAGCAGCCCGCGGATCGCCCCGCCCATCTCGTCGCCCTGCAGAGCCGCCACGCTTCCGCGCGCGCGCTGCAGCAGGGCGTTGACCTCTGACTCGGCTTGGTCGAGCGCGGCCGGCTCGTGCGAGGCGAGCGCCCGGCCGAGCACGCGCTTGATCTCCTGATAGCTGACCCGCAGACCTTGGGCCGCCTCGACCAGCGCGAGATCGCCCGCGACCGTGCCGGTCAGTTTCTCGACGCTCTCATGGACCGCCCGTTCCAGCGCGGCGATCTTCCTGATGGAGTCGGACTCGGCCCCGTCGGCCATGGTCGAGGCGAGGGTCCGCACCTCGGCGAGCGTCTCGTCGCTGCCGCACGCCAAGTCGCAGAGCACGGACTGCGCCGCCAGGGCTTCGTCCTTCAGCCGGAACAGGTCGGACAGCAGGACGGCGGTCTTCGCGCCGCGCGCGTCGTGGAAGGCCCATGTTGCGTCGAGTGCGCCCTGCAACACCTCGCGCAGCTGCGGCCGGCTCGTTGCGGCGATGATGTCTGAAACGAGCGAGCGCAGCGCGATGAGCCGGTGGACCTGCCCGTTCTGCGCCGCGAGCGCCGCGCCGACGTGCTCCGTCGTGCTGCTCATGTCGTCGTGGATCTGGTGCAGGGACAGGATGCCGGCCACGCCGGAAAGCGCCGCGAGCAGGGCGCACAAGGCGCCCAGCGCCAGCACTCGGTATTTCAGCGACAGTCGTGAGAGCACGCCGCTCGGTCCTCTCGTGCGAGGCATCCCGGTCCAGGCCAGGGCGGCCACGGCCTTCCGCCGCGCGGGCACGCACCGGCGCGCATGGAAGGCATGCTCCGTTGTCGGCATCCCCGCTATGAGTCGTTGAGGCGGATCGCGCCGATGGTGGCCCAGCACCCGGGCGTTCGGCGAGGCGGTTGGAACATGCGCGCGGCGCCGGCGGTCGGTCGCCGGCGCGGTCCTCAGTCGAACAGCTCGACGCTGCCGCAGCTGGGCTGCTCCTGCCCGCGCTCCTGCTCCTGCTGCAGCGCGAGCCGCGCCGCGGCCAGATCCACCTGCCTGACCCTGGCGCGTCCGGTGTCGGTGAAGAACTGGACCTGACGCGCGCAGCGGCCGCCGAGGTCCTCGCCCGCGACGGGGATGTTCTCGTCCGCCAGGTACTGGCGGATGAACAGGATGTTCCTGTACGGCACGCTGTCCGCCGACGTTATGCCCGGCAGCACGTGTCCAGCGCCGAAGACCTTGGCCACGATGCGGCGCCGGTCGGCGCCGAGGCGCATCATCATGCCGATGAGGCAGTCCATCGAGTGGGAGCCGAAGCGGGTGGCATCCCCGGCCTCCGTCCCCTCCGCGGCGTAGGGCAGCATGAAGTGGTTCATGCCGCCGATGCGCGTGACGGGATCGTACAGGCACGCCGACACGCAGGAGCCGAGGAGCGTCCTGATGAGCGTGGGCTCCTTGGCGGCCGCCACGCCGCCGATGATGATCGTCACGTCGCGGCGCGGAACGCCGGCGTGCGCCGGCGGCGCCTGGGCGACGGGCCGCGGCTGGCGGCTCATGGAGCCACCGATCCGAACTTGGCGAGGGCCAGGGCGACGGTGTCGCAGAGCTGCTTGGGGTTGAAGGGTTTGACCAGCCAGCCGTTCGCGCCCGCGCGGCGCCCCTCCTGCTTGATGTCGTCGGCGAACTCCGTGGTCAGGACGAGGATCGGCAGGCTCGCCAGGCCGGGCTGCGCGCGCGCCTCGCGGATCAGGGTGAGCCCGTCCATCTCCGGCATGTTGACGTCGGTGAGCAGCAGGTCCGGCACCTGCCGGGCCAGCACCGACAGCGCGACCACGCCGTTTGACGCCTCGAGCACGTCGTATCCGCGTCCCTCGAGCGCGGTGCGCACCATCATGCGGATGGTGCGCGAATCGTCGACGATCAGAATGGATTCGGTCATCGTCCTGTCCCCGGATCGTGGTCCCGGCGCCCGCAGCCGCCTGCGGGCGCCGCGCCGACATGAACCGTGAAGCGTCCGCCCCGGGACGGTTCGTCCTGTCCCGCCGGGGCAAGCTGATAGATGGTGTTCCCTACGTGCCGGAACGGCGTCGCGCCGCGCCTGAGACTCTCCGAGTGGCCGAGCAGCAGGTGGCCCCCGGCGCGGAGGTGCGCGGCGAAGCGGCACACGGTCATCTCCTTCTCCGGCTGGTCGAAGTAGATGAGCGCGTTGCGGCAGAACACCAGGTCGATCGGGCTGCGGATGGGCCAGCGCGGCGCGACGAGGTTGATCTGCCGGAACTGCACCAGCGCGCGCGCCGGTTCGCGCACGCAGTAGAGCCCCGCGTTTGGCCCCTCTCCCCGGGTGAACCAGCGCCTGAGCAGCTCCGGCGGGACGGCGGCGACCTGCTCCTTGCCGTACGCGCCGCGCGCGGCCGCGGCGAGCACGTCGGTGTCGATGTCCGACGCCAGGATCCTGATGTCGAGGTCGCTCGTCTCGCCGCGCAGCGCCTCGAGCAAGGTCAGCGCGATCGAGTACGGCTCCTGACCGGAGCTGCATGCAGCGCTCCAGATGCGCAGGGTGCGCTCGCCGGTCCTGGCGGCGCGCGCCCGCATCTCGGGCAGCCACTCCTCGGCGAGGAAGCGGAAGTGATGCTCCTCGCGGAAGAAGTCGGTCTTGTTCGTCGTCACGGCGTTGATGAAGCGCGCGGTCTCTTCGCCCTCGTGCCTCCTGAGATGCTCCAGGTACTCGGCGAAGGAGGACAGGCCCAGGGCGCGGATGCGCCGCACGAGCCGCGCCTGCAGCATCTGGCGGCGCGCGTCGCCCAGCGAGATGCCCGTGGCGCGGAAGACGATGTCGCGCAGCGCCGTGTAGTCCTCTTCCGTGAGGGCGGGTGCCGCTTGCGGCGCCACGCGCCCCAGCGGGATCGAGCCCGGCGGAGCCCGCTTCCCGCTGCCGGCGTCGTGACTGCGCGTGGGCGCCATCGTCACACCGCCTGCAGCGCGCATCCCGAGGCGATGGCCAGCAATCCCGGGATGTCCAGGATGAGCGCCACGCGGCCGTCGCCGAGGATCGTGGCGCCCGCCACGCCGTCGACCTTGCGGTAGTTCGTCTCCAGGTTCTTGATGACGACCTGCTGCTGGCCGAGCAGCTCGTCGACGAGGATGGCGGCGAGCCGGCCCTCGTTCTCGACGATGACCAGCAGGCCACGCCGCGGGTCATCGCAGGCGTTGGCAATGGCGAGGAGCCGGTGCAGGCGCACGATGGGAACGGGCTGTCCACGGACCAGGATCACCTCGGCGATCCCCGCGGGCGCATGCAGCTGTCCGGGCAGGGGCTGGATCGACTCGGTGATCGAGACGAGCGGCAGGATGTAGGTCTGGCCGCCGACCCGCACCGCCTGCCCGTCGAGGATGGCCAGGGTGAGCGGCAGCGTGATGCGGAACTGGGTCCCCTTGCCGCGCTCGGTGCGAATGGAGATCGCGCCGCCGAGAGCCTCGACGTTCCTGCGCACCACGTCCATGCCCACGCCTCTGCCCGAGATCTCGGTCACTTCCTGCGCCGTCGAGAAACCCGGGCGGAAGATGAGGGCGTTGGCCTGCTCGTCGCTGAGCGTCTGCTCCGGGCCGACGAGCCCGCTCTGGATCGCCTTGGCGATGATGCGCTCGCGGTCGAGGCCGCGGCCGTCGTCGCTGACCTCGATGCAGATGTTCCCCCCCTGCTGATAGGCCTCCAGCCTGACGGCGCCGGCCGCCGGCTTGCCCGCGGCAACGCGCTCCTCCGGCGTCTCGATCCCGTGGTCGAGCGAGTTCCTGATCAGGTGGGTAAGCGGGTCGCCGATCTTCTCGATGACCGTCTTGTCCAGCTCCGTGTCCTCGCCGGCCACCTCCAGCGTCGCCTTCTTGCCGGTGACGGCCACGAGGTCGCGCACCAGGCGGTTGAACTTGGTGAACAGCGTCTTGATGGGGACCATGCGCACGGCCATGATCCGCTCGCGCAGCTCGCGCGCGTGGCGGTCCATCTGCGCCACGGCGTCCTTCATGCGCGGCAGCTGGTCAGCGGAGAAGCTGTCCACGGTCTGCGCGACCATGGATTGGGTGATGACCAGCTCTCCCACCAGGTTGATGAGGCGGTCGACCTTCTCCACCGGGACGCGGATGCTCGTGCTTTGCGGCTTGCGCCCAGCCGCGCCGCTGGCCGCAGGCGCGGCCAGGTCCGCCTCGGCGGCTGCCCCTTCCGCGTCGCCGCCGTCTCCCAGTTCCGCCGGCTGCTCCGGCGCCTCGGGCGGCAGCGCGGGCGAGACGGCCGGCACGGCCATGGCCGAGATCGGGCAAACCGAGTACTCGGCCGCGCCGGCTCGCGCGAGAACCTCCTCGATCGCCTGCCTCGCTGCCGTGGACTGCGCCTGGATCCGGATGCCGTCGCGGCAGTGCTGCGCCGTCACCGCGCCGGCCGCGAGCGGCTCCGAGGACGAGGTGCTCACCTCGAGGCCCCGGGCGAGCGCCGCCAAGGAATCGAACAGAGCGGCCGGATCGAAGCGCGGCTCGCCCGCGTCCGCGCGAGATCTGAAGGCGATCTCGTAGAGCGTCTCCTCCGCCGGCGCGTCCGCCGGCGGCGGGGGCGCCTCGCGCGGCACGCTGTCCTGAGCAGACGGCGTCGCGGCCATCGCCTGCACCGCATGCGCCACGGCGACTTCGCCCTGCAGGGTCTTGAGCGAGGCGAGGACGCGCTCGGTTTCGGCCTGCTCCTCGCGCGTGGCGGGGCGCTGCCCGTCGCGCGCGCGCTCCAGCATGCCCTTGAGGATGTCGCCCGAGGCCAGCAGGGAGCTGACCGTGTCGGCCGTGACCTCGCGCACTCCCTTGCGCAGCCCGTCGAGGAGGTCCTCGAGAGCGTGCGTGAAGTGCGCGATCTCCTCCAGGCCGAGCATGGCGCTGTTCCCCTTCAGCGTGTGGGCGCTGCGGAAGATCCGGTTGAGCACGTCGGGGCCGCCGGATCCTCCCTCGAGCGTCAGCAGTGCTTCTTCGTAGTCGGAGAGCAGCTCGTCCGCTTCTTCGAAGAACGCCTCGATGATGGGATCGCTGTCCACGGCCTCTCCTTGCGGAGGAAGACGTCAGTTCGGATTCCGGGCTCTGGCCAGGCGCCGGCCCCGCCAGTGATCGGCGCGTTCCTCGCCGAGCTTGAGCTTTGCGCGGGCAGCATCTGCCTCGCAGCAGCTCGACGAATCGAGAATCCGGCCCCGCGCAGCCGGCACCTGTTCGTCCACGTGCTAGACTTCGTCCAAGAACTGGACGCCGGCGAATCCGGCGGAGGCGGCGTGGGACGAAGCGTAATCCCATTACTGATAATGATTTGGGCGCTCTTCGATAGCGCCTCGCTCGCGGGAGAGAGGCTGTCGCTGGTGCGCGTGCACATCCAGGAACCGGCTGCGCTCGACCGGCTGTTGCTGCACGGGTTCGACATTGCGACGATCCACCAGGCTGATCCGGCGGGTGGGGAGGGCGCGCCGCGCGCGGCAGATCTGGTCGTGACGCGCGGCGAAGCACGGGCGCTTCGCCTCCTCGGGTTTCGGCCGCGGCTTCTGCTTCCAGACCTCGAGGGGCACTTCGCGCAAGCCCTCGGACCGGTAGAGAAGGTCGCGGTGCCCGCCCCGCCGGGCTTCGGCCAGGGAGCGATGGGCGGCTACTACACGTTTGCCGAGGTCGAGAGCCTTCTCGATCACTACGCCCAGTCCTATCCGGGCATCGTCTCGGCCAAACAGTCGATCGGCACGTCGGTCGAAGGCCGGCCGATCTGGGCGATCAAGGTCTCCGACCACCCGAGCCAGGCGGAGAACGAGCCGCGCGTGCTGATCGACGCGCTGCACCACGCGCGCGAGCCCGCGTCCATGCAGACCCTCCTTCTCCTGCTCCATCACCTCGCGTCGACCTACGGCGCGGATCCCGTCGTGACGAGCATCGTCGATGAGCGCGAGCTGTGGTTCGTGCCGGTCGTCAACCCCGACGGCTACGTCTACAACGAGAGCACGAACCCCGGCGGCGGCGGGATGTGGCGCAAGAACCGCCGGCTCTCCGGCGCGGGCTGCGCCGGCGTGGATCTGAACCGCAACTACGCGGCGCAGTGGGGCTTTGACGACTACGGCTCGAGCGGCGATCCGTGCAAGGAGACGTACCGCGGACCAGCGGCCGCGTCCGAGCCCGAGACCCAGGCGCTCGCGGCCTTCGCGGCGGCGCTCGGCTGCGACGTGGTCGTGAGCCTGCACTCCTACGGCCGGCAGATGGTGCATCCTCTCGGCTACGCGGACCTCGCGCCCGCGAACCTGGCAGCCCTCGAGGAGCACGGCGCGGAGCTGGCGTTGCTCAACGGCTACCTCGCCGGCGCCGTGTCCGTGGTCCAGGCGCCGGCCAACGGCAACGCCCTCGACCAGCACTACCTCGCCTCCGGCGCGGAGGCCTGGGCCTTCGAGGTGGGCACGTCTTTTTGGCCGATCATGGACGAGATGGTCGCGGCGGCCGCCGAGAACGTCGAGCCCCTCCGTCTCTTGGCGCGGCTCGCGGGCAGCCGCCTCGCCGTGGCCGGGCACCGGGTGCTGGACGGCGCCGGCGACAACAACGGCTGCGCCGATCCCGGGGAGACCGTGGACCTCGAGGTGACCGTGCGGAACAGCGGGCTCCGGGCAAGCGGCGCCGCCAGCGTGACGCTCGCCAGCTCCGATGCAGCGGTGGCGATCATCGCCGGCCAGGCCGCCCTCGCGCCGGCGGCAAGCCTGGCCGACGTCTCGACTTCGGCTCTGCGCCTGCACGTGGCGGAAGCCGCGGCTCCAGGGCAGCGCGCGCGCCTCACGCTCACGCTCGACTGCGACGGCTTCTCGGTCGCGAGCGAGGTCCTGCTCGACATCGGCACGCCGCGCGTCATCCTCGCGGACGACATGGAGCGCGACCTGGGGTGGAGCGCTGGCCAGGCAGGAGACGACGCGCTCACCGGCAAGTGGAAGCGCGACGACCCGCGGCAGATCCTGCAGGGTCTCGACCTCGCTCAGCCCGAGGACGACGCCACGCCCGCGCCGGGCCGCTTCTGCTACGTCACCGGCAATAACGGCACCGCCGCGGGCCAGGACGACGTGGACGACGGCAAGACGACGCTGCTCTCGCCGCGCTTCAGCCTCGCGGCGGCGTGGGACGCGCGCGTCTGCTGGCGGCGCTGGTACTGGTGCAGCATCGCCGACGATCCCTTCGTCATCGACATCTCCAACGACGACGGCGCGCACTGGACGAACCTCGAGACCGTGACCGGCAAGCCGAACGAGTGGCTGCAGGTCGAGCGGCGCGTCGCGGACTTCGTCGCTCCCACGAGCCAGATGCGCCTGCGCTTCATCGCCGCGGACCCGCTGAACACCTCCGTCACCGAGGCGCTGGTCGATGACTTCCTGGTGCTCGACTTCGGCGCGGCGCCGCACCTCGCGCTGCTCGGCAGCGGCGCTCTCGGTGCGGACATCGAGGTGCAGGTGGCCGCTCCCGCGGGCGCGCGCTTCTTCCTTCTGGCCGCGCCGCAGGCCGGGGCGGCAGCCGTCGCCGGCGTCCAGGGCACGCTCGGCCTCGACCTCGCCTCCCTCGTCCTGGTCCTCGACGCCACGGTCCCGGCGGAAGGCCTGGCGCGCGTGCCGGCCACGGTTCCGCAGGATCCGCTGCTGGCGGGCGCGACGATCTTCCTGCAGGCGGCGGTCCTGAGCGGGCCGCCGGCGTTGAGCAACGTGGCGAGCGTGGCGCTCGTGCACCCCTGAACGCGGCGCATTGGTACAGTCTGCGCATGATCTGGGAACAGCGCTGGCACCCCTTGCGCGAGGAATGGGTGATCGTCGCCGCGCACCGCCAGGACCGGCCGTGGGTGGGCGAGACGCTCCCTGCCGGCGCGGGCGCGGCCGTTCCTGCCCACGATCCGGCCTGTTCGTTCTGCCCGGGGAACACGCGCGTGTCGGGGAAGCGGAATCCGCCGTATCGCGGCGTGTTCGTGTTCGACAACGACCACCCTTGCGTGGGAGAGGACGCGCCGGCGGACCTCGAGGCCCCGTCCGGGCTGAACCGCAACCGGCCGGCCACGGGCGTCGCGCGCGTGGTGTGCTACACGCCGCGCCACGACCTGTCGCTGGCGCTGCTCGCCGAGCAGCAGGTCGACGAGCTGCTCGAGATGCTCGGCGCGCAATACGCCGAGCTTGCCGGCCGCGCGGGCATCGAGCACGTCCTGGTGTTCGAGAACCGCGGGGAGGTCGTCGGCGTCTCCAACCCGCATCCCCACTGCCAGATCTACGCCACGAATTTCGTTTTCAAGACGATCGCCGTGGAGCGGGAAGCGTGCCGGCGCCACTTCCATGAAACCGGGCGCGTGCTCTTCCAGGACATCCTCGAGGCCGAGGCGCAGGATGGCCGCAGGATCCTGTTCGAGAACGACTCGGCCATCGCCTTCGTGCCCTACTTCGCGCGCTATGCCTACGAGGTGTTCGTGGCGCCGAAGGCGGCGCATCCGAGCCTGGCCACGCTCTCGGGTGCTGAGCGGCGCGACCTGGCGCGCGTGCTGAAGCGCGTGCTGGTGCGCTTCGATAACCTCTGGCGCGCTCCTTTCCCGTACGTCATGCCGCTGCACCAGGCGCCGGCCGACGGCGGCGACGCGAGCGGCTTCCACTTCCACGTCGAGTTCCATCCGCCGCTCAGGCGGAAGAACCTGCTGAAGTACCTGGCCGGCCCGGAGATCGGCGGCGGCAACTTCCTGAGCGACACCTGCCCGGAGGAGAAGGCGGCGGAGCTGCGGGCGCTGTCCGACCTGCACTACCGGGCGGCGGAGGCGGCGCCGTGACCTGGTCGATCGCGAGCGGCGGGGAGGCGTTGCGCGCGCAGGTCCTGGAGTTCATCGCGCGCCTCGAGCGCCTGCCGGAGCGGCCGGAGGTGGGCGCCGCGACGCTCTTCGACGCGCGCCGCGACCTCTTCTGCGCGCGCGCCCCCGGCCGCCTCGACGTCATGGGCGGGATTGCAGACTACTCGGGAGCGCTCGTCCTCGAGCTTCCGCTGCGCGAGGCAGCCTGGGCCGCCGTGCAGCTTCAGCCCGAGCGCGAGGTGCGGGTCGTGTCGCTCGGCGCGGACGGCGAATCGCGGGCGGCCGACTTCACGCTCGGGCTCGACGAGTTGGAGAAGCGTGGCCGGCCGATCGCCTACGCGGCGGCGCGCCGCTTGTTCAACAAGGACCCGCTGCGCCGGTGGGCGGCATACGTCGCGGGTGCGCTCCTGGTGCTGCGGCGCGAGGGGCTCCTGCACTTCGAGCAGGGGGCGCGCATCCTCATCGATTCCGCGGTGCCCGAGGCCAAGGGCGTGAGCTCGTCCGCGGCCATCGAGGTCGCTGCCATGTTCGCCCTGTGCGCCGCCCACGAGATCGCTCTCGCGCCGCGCGCCGCGGCGCTCCTTTGCCAGAAGGTCGAAAACCTGGTGGCCGGCGCGCCCTGCGGCGTCATGGATCAGATGACCGCCGCCTGCGGCGAGGAGGACCGGCTGCTGGCGCTCCTCTGCCAGCCCGCGGAGCCGCAGGGGACGATCCCCGTGCCGCGCGAGATCGCCTTCTTCGGCCTCGACTCCGGCATCCGCCACGCCGTGTCCGGGGCGGAATACGCCGCGGTGCGCACCGGAGCGTTCATGGGCTACCGCATCCTCGCGGACCACCTCGGCTGCGCGGTGCGGGAGGGGCGCGCCGGCCAGCCGCTCCGCATCGAGGACGAGCGCTGGCGCGGCTTCCTGGCGAACGTCGATCCCACGGAGTTCGAGGTGCGCCTCGCCCGGCTGCTGCCCGAGGAGATGGACGGCGAGGCCTTCCTCGAGCGCTACGGGGGGATCTCGGACCCGGTGACGCGCGTCGATCCAGAGCGCATCTACGCGGTGCGGCAGCCCGCCGCTCACCCAGTGTTCGAGCACGCGCGCGTGCGCGAGTTCTCCGAGCTCCTGCGCTGGCCGATGAGGGCGGCGACGTGCGTGGAGCTGGGCAACCTGATGTTCGCCTCGCACGACAGCTACTCGAGGTGCGGCATCGGCTGCGGCGGCACGGACCTGCTGGTCGAGCTGGTCAAGGAGGCGGGGCCCGAGCGCGGCCTGTTCGGCGCCAAGACCACGGGCGGCGGCCAGGGCGGCACGGTCGCGGTGCTGGCGCGGCGCGGCGCGGAGCAGGCGGTCGAGGAGGTCGCGGCCGAGTACGAGCGGCGCACGAGCAGGCGGCCGTACGTCTTCCGCGGTTCCTCTCCGGGGGCCGTGGCCTTCGGCACGCTCTGCCTGCGTGGCCCATGCTCCGGGTGAGATCGGTGGCAATCGTCCTGGCGGTGCTGCTTCTCGCCTGGCTCGGGCTCGCGCTCCTCCTGTTCCTGGTGCAGGACCGGATGCTGTTCTTCCCCACGCGGGAGATCGGGGCCACGCCCGCGCGCATCGGCCTGTCCTTCGAGGAGGTGATGCTTCCCCTGGAGAATGGCCGCGAGCTCTGCGCCTGGTTCGTGCCGGCCGAGGAGGCGCGCGGCACGCTCCTCTTCTGCCACGGCAACGCCGGCAACATCTCGCACCGCCTCGAGTCGATCCGCGAGTTCCACGGCCACGGCCTGAACGTGTTCATCTTCGACTACGAGGGCTACGGCAGGAGCACGGGGACGCCGAGCGAGGCGGCGCTCTACCGCGACGCCGAGGCGGCGTGGCGCTACCTCACGGAGGCGCGCGGCGTGGCGCCCGCCGAGATCGTGCTCTTCGGCCGCTCGCTTGGCGGCGGCGTCGCCGCGTGGCTGGGGGCGCGCGTCGCTCCGGCCGGGCTCATCGTCGAGTCGGCCTTCACCTCGGTCCCGGACATGGCGCGCGAGCTCTACCCCTGGCTCGCCCTGCGCTTCCTGGTGAAGAACAAGGTCGACGCCCTGGCGTACGTGAAGGGAGCGCGCTGCCCGGTGCTGGTGGCGCACAGCAGGGAAGACGAGATCGTGCCCTTCGCCCACGGGCAGCGCCTCTTCGCCGCGGCGCCGCAGCAGAAGGAGTTCCTCGAGATGCAGGGCGACCACAACAGCGGCTTCCTCGTGACCGGCCAGGAGTACAGCGCCGGACTCGGCCGCTTCTTCGAGCGCGTGCTGCCGCGCCGCGGCGCGGGGCGCTGAGCGGGGCGAGCGCTACCGCTTCCAGCCGAACTTGGCCGGGTCGTAGGGGACGTCCTTCTGCGGGAAGCGCTCGAGCAGCTTCTCGGCGCGCAGGATGAGCGTGTCCTGCTCTTGCGCCAGGTCCCTCGGGTCGTACTCGACGATCTCGTGCGGGAGGACGCCGATCCCCTCGATGCCGCGGCCGTTGTTGAAATGCGCCTTGTTGGAACGCACAGACACGTAGAGGGCGAACAGCCCGGAGGGCAGCTCGATGGTGGTCTTCTGCGAGGACATGCCCGCGGTCGGGCTCTCGCCGATCAGGTAGGCGCGGCCGTCCTCCTTGAAGATGCCGCTGCCCGTCTCCCCCGCGCTGCGCGCTCCCGCGTCGACGATGACCACGATGGGGCCTCCGTAGGGACTCTCGCCCGCGCTCGGGTAGCTGCCGGCAAAGGAGAGCGTCTCGCCCTTGGGGACGAAGCGCCCCAGGAACGCTTCGTGGTCGAAAGCGCCTCCGCCGCAGGCGCGGAAGTCGAGGATCAGGCCGGGCGCGTCGCCCACGGCCGCCAGGGCCTGGTCCGTCAGCTCGGGCAGGTTGTCTGGGCAGCGGCGCACATGGATGTACGCGTAGCCCTTGGGCGTGGTGCCAAAGCGCACGTCGTCCGTGCCCTGCAGGTCCGGGGGCGGGAAAGCCGGCCCATCAGGCAGGACGCTCGCCTTGGTGTAGGTCACGGTCCGCTTCTTCTTCTTGCCGTCCGTGTCCGCCACCTCGAGTTCCATGCGCGCGCCCGGGGCGTCGGCCAACCCCCAGTGGCAGGCGGAGAAGAAGGCCTGCTGGTCGGTGGAGTAGCTCTGCGTGTCGCGGATCTCCTCGATGCGCGCCTCGAGCCACTTGGCCGCCGGCGCGCCGTTCACGGTGACGACCTCCATGCCCGGCTTCACGCCCGAGGCCGCGGCCGAGGACCAGGCGTTCTTCACGTGGATCTTCTTGCCGATCCGGCACCAGAACATGCCCGGACCGACCGTGGCGCCCGCGCCGTCGTCCGGCCAGCGCACGTCCTTGCCCTTGTCGAGCGGCTTCACCGCGGCATGGCCGTCCTCGAGGCGCGCATCGAGGAGATCCGCGACACGCAGAGCTACTCCACCGACCAGCAGGCCTTCTTCTCCGCCTGCCACTGGGGGTTGGCCGACGCCCCGGGCGCGCGCATGGAACTCGAGCGCGGGGAGCGAGTCATCGCTTTCTCCCGGTCCATGCCTCGAACCGCCCGGACCTCCGCGCGACGCGAAGGTCCCGAACTGTTTCGACGAGCATGGCGGAATCCGGCCGGCGCGACAAGGAGGAAGCGAGGAGCGGCCGGAGGTCCCGTGCGAACGACCGACTTCGAGTGTGCCATCAAAAAAAGGCATGAAAACCTTTGACGCCACCTTCCGAGAAAGCACACTCGACACCAGAGGGTTGACACGGAAAGAAAGGAGTTCGGAAGACGCTACGTTCTACTCCCAGTGTCCTGCTCACCACCTCCGCTCTACCTCCTGTTCTGGTGCTTGCCGCACCTGCCCCCGCGTCATCAACTTGTGGGGGGGGGGTGAGTACTACTGGTCGACGCAGGTTTTTACCGGATACTCCGGCTCCTGCGACCAGGGTACTTGCACCGAGTATACGATGGGGAGGTCATCGACGTGCGCGTGCGTCCACGACGGCGAAGCAGCCATCAGCCGCTGCTGCGGGCTCGTTGTCAACTGGAACGGGTCCTCTACAACCGTGGATCACGAAGGGACCTGTGGCCAAGACGTGCGCCCGGAGAGCGGCGCATGCAGCCAAGTCGACCTGCTGAATCCTGAGACCGGCGAGCCAATCAAGACGGTCGCATTCTGCACCGGAAATCAACCAAGCAGACGTAGCCGGGTGCTCGCCTCAGGAATCCTCGCTCACCCTGCGGACACGAATCCTGAACTGCGCAACAAGGAGGCACCTTGGTGAGTTTTCTAACGGGCCTGCCAGGGAAGGGATTGGGCGGGGTAATCCTAGTCGCTGTAGTTGTCTCGCTTCTGGTCATCCTTCCGCCGAGGCGCGACGTAACTCCAGACGACGACCCTCAGACGCCTGGCGGTCGGTTCGAATCCGTGTCCCTTGCGGACTACAGTGGCGGCGCCGAGTTCAGGGACACAGTCGCCTCCGCACCGGGGCCGAATGAGAGCCCACTATCCGTCTGCGTGACAGACAACGCCGGCGGCAGTCCCATACCGCAAGCGCACGTTCGCGTGCTCCTGTCCGATGGAAGCGAATGGGCCGGAGAGACAAACGCCAGCGGCGTTACGGCCTGTCGGTGCGGGCAGGCCCGTTGGGTGATCGCCGGCAAAGAGGGCTACGCGACGGCGTACGCTCGACCGGCGTCCGGACAGGCATGCCTGGAGATTCAGCTGGACACCGAGGCCGTCATCAGCGGCAGAGTCGTCATGCAGAGCCAGGGTGCCGCGCCTGCCGGCATGACGGTAGCGGCGTGGGTCGCAGATAGTCCTGAGCCGGGTGGCGGGGACTTCATGCACGCGCTGGCGCACGGACTCGGCATCCACAGATCTGTCACGGACTCAGCCGGGCTGTTCACTATTGGCGGCTTGAGCCGCGGGAGA
Source organism: Planctomycetota bacterium (assembly GCA_016213895.1). Lineage (GTDB taxonomy): Bacteria > Planctomycetota > B15-G4 > B15-G4 > JADJEK01 > JACQZJ01. Next base: position 19,167 of record JACQZJ010000043.1, read on the forward strand.
TCCTATACTCTGGTAGCCGGGGGGAATGGACTAGTTTCGCCAACGCCGGTCATTGGGATAGGCGCACCCTGCAGCTCATGCGAGATCACTGTCTGGCAGGCGCACGCGGCTCTTGTGCGAGCGAGGGATCCAGATGGTACCATCATTCCAGTAGCGGAGAATAGCTCTCAGCGCGAGGCGATACGCGCCTCCCTCGAGGCGTCTCAGGCCAACGTTCGGTTGGGAATGCCGGTGGGCTTTCTGCTGTCAGCTCCCGAGCTGGCGGAGTTGGAGGAAGGAGACTACGTTGTGGGTGCCGTATCGGAACGCTACGGTGAAGCGGTGCAGCCGATCATCGTGAGCGTGTCCGTGCCAGGCTACAGGCCGGTTGGCGTTAGGGCGTTTCTGCCTGCCATTGGTGGCAGTATTCCGCGGTTCGAAGTTGTCACGGAGGCGTTGACAGGAGTCGCATCCTTGCGGGTGACCTTTGAGGCTGATGAGGCCACAGGGTACCGCCTGCCGCTGAACTTCGTCCCCGACGGTACCCTGACACTGCGCTCACCTGCGAACCCGTCAGCAGAGGTTCTACACAGGTACGTTGTCCTGGGGCATGGTGACTCAAACGTGCTGGATATTCCAGGTGTTCCGATCGGCGAGTACGATGCAACGTTCAGGTTGGTCTGCGGGTCGGAGGAATCGGGCGATTCGAGTAGTAGAAGAGTGGTGATCGGACGAGGTGGCGGGGAGCTCACGATAGCTGTGCCAGTGTGTGGCGCGGTCTGCCTGGAAATCGGCGATGAGGGCGCTCTGCCTTGGTGGAGCGGCGAGGCTAGTGTGACGATGATCCGCGGGCGCCTGAGGCGCGAGGGTGAGTATGTGGTGGCTCGCGGTTGCGAGTCCGTCCTTGTCAGTAGGGGCCGTGCGGTCTTCGGGTTGGCGCCTGGCGTTTACACGTTCTGGGTGCAGTGGGGGGGCAGTGCTGTGAGGCCAGTGACGATTGCCGTAGCGGCCGGGGAGGTAGCTCGGGCCACCATACCATTGGCGAGCGGGCCGGCGGCAATACCGGACGAGTGCATCGAGGAGGGCCAGTAGCGCTGGGATTTCGCACCTCGTCAGGCTGCGGACGGGGGTTGGTCGTGGTCCGGACGGACGGTGACCACGTTCGCTGGGGACGTGGCGACGGCCGGCGGCGGGTCCGGCATCGACGGCTGGTCGGACACCACGCCGGGCGCAGAGAGGGGGAATGAGTATCTACGTCAGATTGGCAAGTGCCTTCAGAGCAGCAACTTGCGGAATCCGCCTAATGAACGGCGGCCTGGCGCCGGGCGTGAGGCCGCCGGCTTGGGTCGCGGCGCCGTCGCGACCCGAGGATGCCGTGCGCGGGCAGGGCGGCGGCCGTGTCCAGCCAGCGTTCCGCGAGCAGGTCGAGCGTCCAGCGGCGCGCCTCGGCGAAGGCCGCGGCGTGGGCGTCGAGGGAGTCCTTGCTGAAGCCGGCCGGATCGTAGCCGTGCGCCGCGAGGCCGGCCAGGAGCCGGCCGATGCACGGCTCTTCCTCGCCGAGGAGCACGCGCACCAGCACGATGGACTTGGCGACGTCCGGCACGGTGAATTCGCTCGCCGGCTTGACCAGGGTTCGCGCCAAGTTGAGCGGCAGGACGCCCTCGCGCAGCAGGCGCGCTTCCTGCTTCAAGTTGGCGACGGTCAGATCCTCGAGCGCGAGCGGCGTTCCGCCGGGCGCACTGCCGATCGCGCCGGCGACGTCGAGCTGCAGCGCGCCGGACAGTCCCGCATTGAGCCAGGGCGGCGCCCGCGTGGCGTTGCGGCTCTCGAGGGCGAGGATGACGTGCGCGTCCGCCAGGCAGGCGCACGCGTGCTCCTCACCCATCTCGCTGACGTAGAGGTAGACGAGCGGCGGCCAGAAGACGTTCCAGTAGCGGCCGGCGCGAGCCAGCGCCGCCTCGGGCTCGCCGAAGAGGCCGCGCTCGACGAGCGCGCCGGCGTAGGCGGCGTGGCGCTCGCGCGAGGAGAGCACGATCGCCAGGCAGTCGTTCCACTGGCCGGGCTTGAGGTTGGTGCGGCGGCGGATGGCGGGCTCGTTGTCGAAGAGTGCGGCAAGGCGCGCGCCCGCGGCCTCGAGAGCGGCGTGCAGGCGCTCGGCCGGAGCGCGCGGCAGGTCGGTCACCAGGAAGGCGTGCTCGCCCGAGACCAGCTCCGCGCTGCCGAACGCTTGCGCCACGCTGGCCTGCTGGAACTCAGCCTCGATCTCCGCGGGGTTCTGCCACTTGCCCTCGTGCATGACCCAGCCCTGGAGCGCGCGGGCCGCGTCTTCGGTCAGCCAGCGCTCGCCGACCCGCACCAGCCCCTTCTCCAGCGCCTCCTTCTCCTCGGCGCTCATCCAGCGGCCCTGGTGCAGGACGAGGCCCTTGGCGCGCATCTCCTCGGCGATCCTCTCCTGCTCGAGGCGCTCGCCCTCCTCGCGGGAGACCCAGCGGTCGCCGTGCTGCACCAGCCCGAGCGCGCGGTTGGCGAACTGGTTGTCTGGGTCGACCTGCTTGAGCAGCTCGATCACCTGGCGGCGCTGCTTGATGAGACTGTGTTCCGCGCACCAGCGCGCCAGCTCCTCCAGCGCCGCCGCGTCCGGCGCCTTCTCGAGCGCGGCGAAGCGCGCTGCGAACGCGGCGGCCGCGTCTTCTTCCTTCACCTCCTCCTCGATCGCGAGCACATCGGATTCTCTGACCTCCACCTTGCCGAAGGCGGTGGCCACGATCACCAACCCGTCGCGCTTGCTGGTTTCCCCGCGCAGCGTGCGGCCGTCCTTCAAGCGGACCACGTCGGCAAGGGCCGCCGGCGTGAGCAGGAGGAGGAGGAGAAGAGCGGCGGACGCGCGCCTTGCCGGCGCGTCCGGATCGTGCTGGAAGCTTTTCTTGATCATCGTGCTGCATGCTACTCGTCGGCGACCTCCTCGGTCACGCGGCCGGGCACGGGCGCCTCAGTAGTCCTTCTCCCGGAAGACCAGGATGGCGCCGGCGAGGCAGGCGGCGCCGGCACCGAGGCACACCGAGAACTCGACGAGCGGCAGGGGGCCGCCCTTGACGATGTCGACGTACACGTCGAGCGACGAGAGGCGGTAGAGCGTGAAGGGGCGGGTGGCGTCGATGAAGTAGAGCATGAAGGAGATGATGCACACGCCTCCGGCCACGGCCGCGACCTTGATCTGCTCGTTGAGCAGGACCGCGATCAGCAGGGAAAGGGCGTAGACCATGCCGATGAAGGCCGAGGCGTGGAGATTGGCCCAGAGAAACGGCAGCAGCTCCACTTGGCGGTCGATGAGGCAGTCGGCCAGCAAGGGAAGCGAGACCGTGACCAGGGTGAGGGGCAGGATCAGCTCCAGGAGGTGCACGGCGGCGAAGCTCAAGAGGATGCGCGTGCGCGAGATCGGCCGGGAGAGGAGCAGGCCGATGGTGCCGATCTCCACCTCGCGCACCACCGTGCCCAGGGCGAGAATGATGGCCGCCGCGGGGCCGATCATGTTCGCGCCCTTGAAGAAGTGGTTGATGCCCATGAAGACCTGCAGGCGCTGCTCGCCGGCGTCCAGCAGCGCAGCCGCGACGAAGGACAGGAAGTCGGGCATCAGGTTCATGAGCTGCGAGAGGTTCGCTTCGAAGGTCGGGTAGGCGCGCAGCACGACGATGACGTTGAAAGCGAGGATGGCCAGGTAGGCCAGGACCTTCCACCAGTCGTCGCGCAGCGCGCGGCGCACGATCATGACCGCCTCCTGGACAGGTAGACCGCGTGGTAGATCTCCTGCAGATCCGGGCGGTTGAACTCCAGCGAATCGACGTCCATGCGCGCGAGCGCGGCCAGCGCCGGCCCGATCTCCCCGTCGATGCGGAGCAGGAACCTGTCTTTCTCGCGGCGCACGTCCTGCACGTTCGGGATGGCGGCGAGGTCGGGCTCGCGGCCGGCGCGAAACGTCGCGCTCAGGACGCGGCGGAAGTCCTCGCGCACCGCGGCGACGACATCCGGCGGGATGATGCGCCCGCGGTCGAGGAACTCGATGCGGTGGCACATGCGCTCGACCTCCTCCAGCACGTGCGAGGAGAGCAGCACCGAGCGGCCCTCTGCCTGCTCCTCGGCCAACAGGTCGGCGAAGAGCGCCTGGCTGGTCGGATCGAGCCCCTTGGTCGGTTCGTCCAGGATGAGCAGCTCGGCGCCGGCGGCGAGCGCCTGCACCAGCCCGAGCTTCTGGCGCATGCCCGTCGAGTAGCCCTTGATCTTCTGCTCGAGCGGCAGCTCGAAAAGGCGTGCCAGCTCCGCGCCGCGCCCGCGCGGCGCGTCGCGGTAGAACGACAGACAGAACGCGAGAAACGCGCCCGCGCGCAAGTTGCGGTACAGCCCCAAGTCGCCCGGCAGGTAGCCCACGCGCCGCCGGATCGCCTCCGAGCCGCGGATCATGTCCAGCCCGAGCACGCGCGCCGCTCCCGCGCTCGGCCGGGCGATGCCGAGCAGGAGCTTCATGAAGGTCGACTTGCCCGCGCCGTTCGGGCCGACGAAGCCGACGATCTCCCCGCGCGCGAGCTCAAGGCTGACGCCGTCCAGGGCCGCGACGGCGCCGTAGCGCTTGGCGAGATCGTTCGTCGAGATGACCGCTTCGGCCATGAGTCTCCTTTCAGAGGCGCTATGGTACACGGCCTGTGGTTCGAGGAACCGCGGTGTCGGGAGCGGAGTCTTGCCCTGGTATCGCGAGTTGACGCGCCCGGCCGTGCGCTGGGTCACCTTGTCCGTGCTCGCTGCCCTGCCGCTGCAGGCGGCGGCGCTCTTGCGTCTCGGCGCGCTGCCCCGGATGCGCGGCACGTTCCTCCTGGTCGCGCTCGGCCTCCTCGCCTGGGCCGGCGCGTGCGGCGCAAGCCGGCGCCCGCTCTGGCCCGCGCGGCTCCTGATCGCGCTCGGCGCGGCCGGTCTGTTCTGGGCGAGCCTGCTCGAGGCGAACCTCCATTTCGGCACGCCCTACGCACTCGGTTTCCTGTTCCACGCGAGCGGCTTTCTGGCGCACGCGACCGCCCTCTTCGCCCTGCTCACGCGCGGCGGGCGCGGGGCGGCGGCGCGCCTCGTCCTGCGCCTTGGGCTCTTGTCTTGCAGCACGCTGTTCCTCCTCTTCGCGGTCGAGGCCGCGTTCCGGCTGGTCATCCCGGTCAAGGTCTACGACATCGTGCCCGACGGCTTCGGCTCCGCGCCCTGCCTGGTCGAGGGAGAGAACGGCTTCCTGCACGCCACGCCCGGCTTCCGCGGCAAGTACATGCATCCCCAGTTCCTGGGCACGCGCGTCGAGATCAACGACTACGGCCTGCGCGACGGGCTGGACGAGGCAGTGCCCAAGCGGGAGGGCGAGGCGTCGCTCGTCGTGCTCGGCGACTCCCTCGTCTTCGGCACGGTCGTCGAAGTGGAGGAGACCTTCCAGGAGCGGCTCGAGGAGAGCGGCCAGGAGATCGCCGGGCGGCCGCTGCGCGTCTTCTGCGCCGCCCTGCCGGGCGACGGGCAGCTTCAAGGGCTGGCGCGGCTGGAGGCGCTCGCAGCGCGCGCCCAGCCGGACGTGGTCATCGCCGCGGTCTACGAGGGAAACGACCTCGAGGACAACATGCGCGCCGGCGCGCGCCGGTACGGCCTCCTGCCGAACAAGGAGGAGCAAGAGCGCAGAAAGAAAGAGAGCGAGCGCGCGGCCGGGCCGCCGCTGCCGCGCTTCCTGGGCGGCGTGCGCCGCGTGCCGTTCTGGCTCGGGTCCAGCTCGACTATCCAGTTCCTCCTGCCGGGGATCGAGGCCACGCTCGTCAAGCTGCGCCTGATCAGCGAGCAGGTGCCGACCAACCAGTTCCTGAACTGGATGATCGAGCCCGAGCCGCCGGGGACGCTTCTCATCGGCCTGAGCTACACGCAGCAGCTCCTGCGCGAGCTCCGCGACCGCTGCCGCGAGATCGGTGCCGATCTCGTGGTCCTGGTCATCCCGGCGGCGATCCAGGCCGATCCTGCCCGCTTCGCGGACCTGCTCTCCTGGTATCCGCAGGAGCGGCGCGAGCAGTTCGAGCGCACCGCCTTCCACGGCAAGCTGGTCGCGGCGCTGCGCGGCGAGGGGCTCGCCGTGGTCGACATGCTCGGACCCCTGGAGAAGGAGGCGCGCGCCGGGCGGCCGGCCTACCTGCGCGAGGGCCACTGGAACGCCTGGGGCCACGAGCGCGCGGCCGCGGAGCTCGCGCCCGTGCTCAGGGAGCTGTTCGCGGCGCGCGCGCAGGGCCGTTGAGGAGCGCCCGCGTCAGCGCGCAACGCCGCTCAGGCCGGCCAGCTCCTTCTGCACCTCGAAGGCCCAGGAGAGGGCCTCGAAGTAGCAGTCCTGCAGGGCGCCCTGGTCGAGGGGCGCGCCGTTGAAGGCGCGCGCGTCCGACTGCTCGCACGCGACCACGGCGGAGAGAGCCTCGCCGAGGACGCCCTCGCGATGGATCAGGGCGGCCTGGATCTCGTCCGTGAGGCAGACGGAATCCAGCACCTCCTTCATCGACATGTCCATCAGGGCGTCCACGACCGAGAGCAGGCCGACGGTGAAGTACTTGGCCGAGGGCCGGCCTTCGGCGAAGGCGGCGTACTGCTCGCAGAAGCGCGCGCGCACCAGCGCGGTCATCATCAGCTCCCGGGGCTTGTCGCCGATGGTGGTCATGAGCAGAAGGCTGACGCACTTCTGGATCATGTCCAAGCCGAGCAGCACGACCGCCTGGCGGATCGACTCGATGCGGCGCGGGAGGGCGTGGAGCGACGAGTTGACGATGCGCAGCAGCATGTAGCTCAGCGACACGTTGCGTTCGACGACGCGCTCGACCTCCTTGATGTCCGCCTCCGGGTCGTGCAGGGCGGCGGTGAGCCGGATCAGGGCGAGGTGATCCGTAGGGATGCGCTTGCGCCGCAGCACCTTCGGCCGGCAGAAGAAGTAGCCCTGGAACAGGTCGTAGCCGGCGTCGCGGCAGACCGTGTACTCCTCCTGCGTCTCGACCTTCTCCGCGAGGAGCAAGAGGCCGGGCCGGTCGAGGATGCGGGCGTGCTCGGCGATGCCCTGGCGGTCCAGCGCCCGCGTCTCGACCTTGATGACCGAGGCCAGCTCGATGAGCGGCTCGAGCTTCTCGGCGTACACGAAGTCGTCGAGGGCGATGCCGTAGCCGAGGGACGCCGCCTCGCTGATGGCCGCGAGAGCCGGTCCGTCCGGCTCGACGTCCTCCAGCACCTCGAGGATCACGCGATCGCTGGGCAGCGCCTTGTAGAGCCCCTCGACGAGGAAGGAGCGCGTCATGTTGATGAAGGCGCGGTGCTGCCCCACCAGGCGGTCCAGGCCGATGTTGTAGATCGTGTTGATCGCCACCGACGCGGTGGCCTGGTCACCGTCCAGGATGCCGTTCGCCGGCCAGGACTCGGAGCGGTAGAGCAGCTCGTACCCGTAGGTGTCGAGGTTGCGGTCGCAGATCGGCTGTCGTCCGATGAGAACCGTGGCCATGATCGTTCCGGGACGCCTTTTCCGTCTTGTGTCCGGGCCAGGGCGGTCCTCCTCTCATCGGCCGTGCGTCCCCCCCGAGTGAAGGGTTTCCTGAGCCTGGGCGGCCGGAACCTGTTCCCGCATCGCGGCTGCGCCGCACCCAAACACGCGCCTCCCGTTCTTCGATGGTCACCAGCGAGCCCGTGCCGGCAGCCTTCGTCAGCGGGTTCTGAAGGCGATGACCATGGCTGAGGGGGAGAACAGGTGACGATGGCGCCGCTCTCTGTTCTCCGCGGCTTCGACACGCCCCGTGTTCCGCGGGCAACTTCTCCCGTTCTGCCACGAGAGCGGCGCGGGGGGCGCTTCTCGCCTCGCAGGGGGTCCTGCTGAAGCACTTCGGCGCGCTCGTCGCGGCGACCACCCGCGTGATCCGGGACGCGGCGCAGAGGGTCGCCGAGCGCGCGCGGCGCCGTGCGCTGCCTCGCGTCCAGCCGGACCTTCACTTCCTCCGCGACCACGACGTCATCAGGAAGGTCACGGAGGCAGCTCGAGGTCTCCCCAGATCTCGATGTACGACGCGATGTACACGTCCGTTGGCTCGCGCGGCAGGATCGCGATCAGCGCGCGCCGCCTGGCGCGCGTGTATCGCGATCGATAGGCGCCGTGCGCGACTTCGACATAGCCATCCGTCCACGTCACCTGGAAACTGTCCATCTCGCCGGAATCCGCGTCATCGTCCTTCTCGGCCTCCAAGCCGCGCAGGAGCACCACGACACCCTCGCCGCCGGTCGGGGCGGGAAGTCCGTATCGCATGGCCTGCTCCTTCGTAACCACCACATACGGCTTCTCGGCAAGCAGCGCCTGCGCTTCGGGTTGACAGGACTCCGGAACCACGTGGAATCGGTCCTCCCCCAGCCTTCCACTGAGCTTGATCCGACCTGACGGGGCGTACCGCTGCCAGCTATCCGGCGGGTACGGCTCGTACGGGTCGTGCTTCTCCTCCGAGCAGCCCACGAGGGCAACCACGGCGAGAATGAGAAGAGGGCGAACGTAGGGCACCCTATCCGTCAGTTGCCAGTGCATGTGGCACCAGCCGCTTCGGCTTCGGCGCGGGTCTCGAACACCCCGATGACGATGTCGCCGTCCGTCGGCTGGTCGGGAAGACTGCCCCAAGCTACGGTGACCTTGCCGTCGCCGTTGCCATCGAGCTTGGGCGTTTGCTTGTCGATTCCACTGCCGTCGGGCCACTGCGCCGAGATCCAGGTCACCGTCCCATCGGGCCAGTGAATGTCCGTCAGAGCGTGGCCATGGATCCACTTTCGCGCCGCACTCCCCTCTTTCCAGTCCGGGTTCAGCTGCAGGTAGGCCGTGAATGTTGTGTCATAGAACGGGTCGAGCTGGATGCGAAGTTGTTCCGCGTACCAGGCGCATCCGTATTCGCCTTTCTTGTAGGGCTTGCCCGTCCCACCGTTTCCTGGAGGTGCGATGTTCTTGCCGATGCGTTCCCCGAGCTCATTGTAGCCCGCCGGTGGATTGCCCTTGTCCACGGGTTCGAGAGTAGCCATGACGGGCGGAGCCGCCAGAGAGCCGGAGCCGCCGGATACCGACGAGTCCTGCTGAATCGTGGCCGGGGGCGTCCCCGGAGGCCAGCTCGAGGTCGGCAGTGTCCGGTACTCCACCGAGCCGTCGCCGAGGGTGCAGCACACGATGTCGGTGAGCTGCGCCGGGGAGGACGGAACGGCCGCACCCGAGGCGATCTCCACGCCCGCGCCCACGGTGGCGCCGGTCCGCGCGCGGACCTGCCGGCCCAGCCACGCACCGCTGCCGATCACACAGCCGCTTTCCAGCACCGAGCCACCGAGGATCACGGCGCCATCGCCGACCTGACAGCTTATTCCGAGGTTGGCGCCCGTGCCGAGAATGACATCGGCTCCGATCATGCAGCCCGAGGCGAGCACGGCGAAGGAATCCAGGGCGGCGCCGTCACCCACGACGACGCCGGGGCCGATGGACGCACGGTCGCCGATGACCGCGCCGGCGCCGATGTGCGCGTTGTCGCCGATGACCGCATGCGGCCCAATCACGGCGCCCGCGGCGACGGTCGCCCCGGCGCCGATGGGACAGTAGCGACCGAGGCTCCCGACCCCGGGATCGACGATCGCCGTCGGATCGACGTACCTAAGCGCCGTCGACGTGAGCGTTCCCGTGAGCGCGACCCCCGGCTGGAGATTCGACACGGCGAGCGCCGCCGTCGGCGACGTCGCGATCGTCGTCCACGTGCCGCCGGACGTCACAAGCGTCGCGACGCCGAGGTCGAGCGTCCTCACCACGTTGCCTCGCCGAAAGACGAACAGGAGGGGCAGCTCGATGTTCGCGGTGAACGTGCCGCTGGAGAGGCTCGTCCTGGTCAGGTCGTACGACCCGTAGACCATCGTCTCGGGCGAGAGCGATGCGGACACCGACCACTCCTGCGGGACACCGCCGACGAGCACGGTGATCCGCTGCGTCCCGGACAGAGCGAACCCCGACACGGTCGTCAGGACATGGGCGGGCTGACTCTGCGGCAGAGGGATCGAGACCGAGGAGTTGCGCCTCACGATCAGGCTCGTCGTTCCAAGCTCGTAGGCACAGGCGGTGTTGATGAGGACGCCGCCGGCCGGGACATCGCCAGTATACGAGGCCGATCCCGGGGCAAAGAAGTCCTGAGGCACGGCGAGATGAAGGGTCCCGTTCATCTGCAGCAGGTCCACGCCCAGGGGGCACACGATCGAATCGCCATCCTCCCGAGCGAACAACGGCGTCGCAGCGACGACGACCAGCGCCAGGAACACGCCCTGGATCTTCATGACTTCCTCCAAACCTGGTTTCTTCGAGTCTGCGGTGGATTGTCTCTCTCTCTCTCTCTCGCAAACGAGAATCCTCCTCCCGATCCGAAAGACCCAGGTTTCGC
>JACQZJ010000044.1 GCA_016213895.1 Planctomycetota bacterium
AGGACACGTTGGGCGGCCTCCTGAAGTACTACTACCGGGCCGTAGCCTGATCCGAGGGAGCCCGGACCCTTCCTTCTTCCCTCCTCGGTGGACCGAGGCGTGCCCTGCGTCCCTGATCCGCCGGAAACACCCTCGCGCCGATGGCAAGGGTCTTTCGACTTCCGCCAGATCGAACCGCCGATTCCGCCACGGCGACGATCATCAATCTCGGGATCCACGTCGGCCAGGTATTCGGACCTCACAAGCTCTGGGCGGCAGAACATCACGACCCCCCTGTCCGCGGCCGGTGCCCGCCGCAAGGGCCACGGCGCGGTGGTCGCGTGTCTCGACCATGGCGCTGATCCCACCCGCGGTCGAACTCGCCGGCGGCCCAAGACGCCGCACCCGCTGGTCCGGGTTTCTGCTATCCTCCCGCCCCGATGAGAACGGACTGGAAACTGGTCCTCGAGGACGGCACGGTCTGGCCCGGCCGATCCTTCGGCGCGAGCCGGCCGGTGACCGGCGAGGTGGTGTTCAACACCGGGATGACCGGGTACGTGGAGGCGCTCTCCGACCCCTCGTACCGCGGGCAGATCCTGGTGCTGACGTATCCCTTGATCGGCAACTACGGCGTGCCGCGCGCCCTCCTCGACACCGGGCTGCCCCACCCCTTCGAATCCGCGGCGGTGCAGGTGCTCGGACTCGTGGTGACGCGCAGCGAGCCGCGCTACGCGCACCACGCCGCCAGCCAATCGCTCGCGACCTGGCTCGCCGAGGCCGGCGTGCCGGCGGTCGGAGGCTTGGACACGCGCGGTCTCACGCGGCGCCTGCGCGCGCTCGGCACCATGCGCGGCCGGCTCTGCCCGGCGGACGAGGCCGGCGCGCTCGCCGAGGACACGCTCGACATGGGGCGCCTCGTGCCCGCGGTCTCCCGCCCCGGCGTGCACCGCTTCACCGCCCGGCCGGACGGCAAGACCCTGATCCTCGTGGACTGCGGGGCCAAGCACAACATCCTGCGCAGCCTGCTCAGCCGCGGCGTCAACGTGGTGCGCGTGCCCTGGGATCACGACTTCCTGAAAGACGACCTGGGCGCCGGCGGCTTGTTCCTGTCGAACGGCCCGGGCGACCCCACGCGCGTCCCGGAGCTGGTGGAGCGCATCCGGCGCTACCTGCAGAGCAACAGGCCGGTGTTCGGCATCTGCCTCGGCCACCAGCTCCTGGCGCTCGCGGCCGGCGGCCGCACCTACCGCCTGCCGTACGGCCACCGCTCCCAGAACCAGCCGGTCGTGGACCGCCTCACCGGGCGCGGCTACATCACCAGCCAGAACCACGGCTACGGCGTGGACGCCGCGCGCCTGCCCGCGGGCTTCTACGAGTGGTTCGTGAACGCCAACGACGGCACGAACGAGGGGATCCGCCACGCGCGCCGGCCGTGGATGAGCGTCCAGTTCCATCCCGAGGCCTACCCCGGGCCGGTCGAGACCGGCGTGCTCTTCGACGAGTTCGTCCAGGTGCTGAATGAGGCATGAGGCGCACAATGGCGCGCACACCCCGCTGCCGCGCCGGGCGCTCTTGCTCGGCTCCGGCGCGCTGAAGATCGGCGAGGCGGGCGAGTTCGACTACTCGGGCTCCCAGGCCATCAAGGCGCTCAAGGAAGAGGGCGTGCCGGTGGTGCTGGTGAACCCGAACATCGCCACCATCCAGACCTCGGACTACCTGGCGGACGAGGTCTACTTCCTGCCGGTCACGCCCGAGAACGTGGTGCAGGTGATCGAGCGCGAGCGGCCCGACGCCGTCTTGCTCTCCTTCGGCGGCCAGACCGCGTTGAACTGCGGCCTGGCTCTCGCCGACCAGGGCGTCTTCCTGCGCCACGGCGTGCGCGTCCTCGGCCCGCCCATCGCGGCCGTGCGCGACACCGAGGACCGGGCGCTCTTCAACGCCCGCCTGGCGGAGATCGATGTCCCCACGGCGCGCTCGGCCGCTTGCCGCTCGCCCGCCGAGGTGCTCGCCGCCGCGGAAAGCCTCGGCCTCCCAGTGATGCTGCGCGGCGCCCTCGCGCCCGGCGGCAAGCAGAGGGAAACTGCGTCACGGTGTGCAGCATGGAGAACATGGATCCCATGGGCGTGCACACTGGCGAGTCCATCGTCGTGGCGCCCTGCCAGACCCTCGACAACCACGAGTACCACCTCTTGCGCCAGGTGGCGCTTCGCACCATCCGCCACCTCGGCATCATCGGCGAGTGCAACATCCAGTACGCCCTCGATCCCGGCAGCGACACCTACCGTGTCATCGAGGTGAACGCCCGGCTGTCGCGCTCCTCGGCCCTGGCCTCGAAGGCCACCGGCTACCCCCTGGCCTACGTGGCCGCCAAGCTCGCGCTCGGCCGCTCGCTGCTCGAGCTGCAGAACACCGTGACGCGCAGCACGCGCGCCTTCTTCGAGCCGGCTCTCGACTACTGCGTGGTCAAGGTGCCGCGCTGGGACCTGGAGAAGTTCTCCGAGGTGACGACCACCATCGGCTCGTCCATGAAGTCCGTGGGCGAGGTCATGGCCATCGGCCGCGACTTCGCCGAGGCCCTGCAGAAGGCGCTGCGCATGGTGCAGGTGGGCGTCTGCGGCCTCGAGGGCGAGACCACGGTCTTCCAGAGCGTCGAGGAGGCGATCCGCAATCCAAACCCCTATCGCATCTTCGCCATCGCCAATGCCCTGCGCCAGGGCGTAACGGTCGAGCAGATCCACAAATGGTCGCGCATCGACCCGTGGTTCCTCAACCAGTGCGCCCGGGTCATCGATCTGGAGCGCGAGATCGCCGCCGCCGGCTGGCCGTTGCCGGAGGAGTTCCTGCGCACGCTGAAGCAGACGGGCTTCGCGGACGCGCAGATCGGCCGCCTGGCCGGCCGCTCCGAGGAAGAGGTGCGCGCCCTGCGCCGAGAGCTTCGCGTCACGCCGGTGCGCCGCCAGATCGACACGCTCGCCGCCGAGTACCCGGCCGAGACCAACTACCTCTACCTGAACTACGACGGCCGCGAGGACGAGGCGCGCGCCGGCAAGGCGCCGCGCGTGCTCGTGCTCGGCTCCGGCGTGTACCGCATCGGCAGCTCGGTGGAGTTCGACTGGTGCTCTGTCAACGCGGTGCGCACCTGCCGCGCCCTGGGGTACGAGACGATCGTGCTCAACCACAACCCGGAGACGGTGAGCACGGACTTCGACGTCTGCGACCGCCTGGTCTTCGACGAGATCTCGCTCGAGACGGTGCTCGACCTCGTGGATCTCGAGCGGCCCGAGGGCGTGATCGTCTCGGTCGGCGGCCAGACGTCGAACAACCTGGCGGTCCAGCTCGCCCGCGCCGGTGTGCGCATCCTCGGCACGAGCGCCGCCTCCATCGACCGCGCCGAGGACCGCCACAAGTTCTCCTCGCTGTGCGACGAGGTGGGGCTCGATCAGCCGCGCTGGATGGAATACACCGGCGAGCAGGATTTGGCCGAGGTGGCCGCGCGCCTCGGCTTCCCGGTGCTGGTGCGGCCGAGCTACGTGCTCTCGGGCGCGGCCATGCGAGTGGTCTGGGACCAGAAGCACCTGGAGAGCTTCCTGCGCCGCGCCGCCCTGGTCTCGCCGGATCACCCGGTGGTCATCAGCAGGTTCGAGACCGGCTCCAAGGAAATCGAGGTCGACGCGGTCGCCGACCACGGCGATCTGGTGGTCTGGGCCATCTGCGAGCACATCGAGAACGCCGGCGTGCACTCGGGCGACGCCACGCTGGTCATCCCGCCGCAGAAGCTCTACCTCGAGACCGTACGGCGCGTGAAGCAGGCCACGCGCCTGCTGGCGCGCTCCCTCGACATCACCGGCCCGTTCAACATCCAGTTCCTGGCCAAGAACAACCGCATCAAGGTCATCGAGTGCAACCTGCGCGCCTCGCGCTCGGCGCCGTTCGTCTCCAAGGCGACGAACGTCAACTTCATCGACGTGGCCACGCGCGTCATGCTCGGCCAGCCGCCGCGCGGCGTCGAGAACCACACCCTCGACCTGGATTACGTCGTGGTCAAGGCGCCGCAGTTCTCCTTCTCGCGCCTCACCGGCGCCGACCCCACGCTCGGCGTGGAGATGGCCTCGACCGGCGAGGTGGCCTGCTTCGGCGAGGACCTCCACGAAGCGCTGCTGAAGTCCCTGGCCGCGACCGGGTTCCGCCGCCCGCGGCGCGGCGTGCTGCTCTCGATCGGCGGCGACAAGGCGAAGGCCGCCTTCCTGAAGGCGGCCGAGCTCCTCCGGCGCATGCATCTTCCGCTGTACGGCACCGCCGGCACGGCGCTCTTCCTCAGGCGGCACGGCCTCGCGGTGCGCCAGGTGCACAAGGAATCGGAGGGCCTTTCTCCCTCCGTAGTCGAGACGCTCTTCACCGGCGCGGTGGACCTGGTCATCAACATCCCGGCGGAATACAGCGACCAGGAATCGCGCGACGGCTACGTCATCCGCCGCACCGCAGTGGACCTCGGCATCCCGCTCATCACCAACTCGCAGCTCGCGCGCGTGGCGGTGAAAGCCCTGGCCGCGCGAAGCGACGACCAGCTCCTGGCCTTGCCCTGGAGCGCCTACCGGCAGGAGGCCGCGCTCGGCGCCGCGCGCGCCGCCGAGCGGCCGGCGCCGCGGGGTTGCGCCGCGCCTCCGGGCGCGATGGAGGGCGAGGCCTGAACAGCCGCGCTCCTACCGCTCCTTGCGGAACACCAGCACGAAGTCGCGGTTGTTGATCTCGTCGCTGTAGCCGACGATCGAGAAGCCGAGGGAGAAGAGGAACTTCGCGGCAATGGTCGGCGTGATGTAGCCGAACTGCTCGGCGCCGCGGCGCCCGTCGCGGAAGCGCTCGACCTCCATGAGGAAGCGCTGGAAGCCGCCCTCGCTGAGAATGCTGGCGAGCGTCAGCGAGCCGATGCCGCCTTGCTTGAGCACGCGCCGGATCTCGCGCAGGTAGCCGTAGACGTCGAGCGGCGCGATATGCACGAAGACGTCGAAGGAGAAGACGACGTCCACCGTCTCGTCCTCCACGTCGCAGAGGTCGAGGCCGTTCCCCTTGAGGCACCAGGCGTTCTTCAGCCCCGCCTGCTCGATGCGCCGCCGCGTCAGGCCGACCATCTCGCTCGAGGCGTCGATGGCGACCAGCTCCTTGACCAGAGGCGCGGCCTTGACGGTGTACTTGCCGCCGCCCGGGCCGATTTCCACGACGCGCATGCGCGGCCCGAGCCACGGCTTCAAGAACTCCTCGAACATGCGCTCTGCCTCGCGCGCGCTGCCCCACTCGTCGCCGACGTGCCGCGCGCCGCCCGGTTTGTCCATCCGGGGCCAGTGGCGCGCGTAGTCGTCCCAGAGGCGTTCGTAGGAGGTCGGCTTCCCGGGTTCCGTGGTCGCCATGAGACTGGTCTCCGCTGCTCGAGAGGCGCGCGCCCTCAGGGCGCGCCTTGCGCCTCGTCCAGGCAGCCGTTCGCGCGCATCCACTCGTCCGAGTAGATCTTCGACAGGTAGCGGATGCCGGAATCGGGGAGGATCACGACCGGGCAGCGCACTTCCGGGTTCTGCTCGAGAAAGCGCAGCGCCCCGAGCACCGCGCCCCCGGAGGAGCCGCCGACGAAGAGCCCCTCCTCGGCGGTCAAGCGCCGCGCCCAGAGGAAGCACTCCCGGTCGCTCACCTGGATGATGTCGTCGAACACGGAGAAGTCCATGGAGCGGGCGAGCATGTCCTCGCCGATCCCCTCCACCTTCCACGCCACGGGCTCGACCAGCTCGCGCCGGTGGAAGTAGTCGTGGTACACGGACCCCTCGGGATCGACGCCCACGATCTTGATGGCCGGGTTCTTCTCCTTCAGGAACCTGCCGCAGCCGGACATGGTGCCGCCGGTCCCGACGCCGCCGATCAGGCAGTCGATCTCGCCTTCGGTCTGCTCCCAGATCTCGGGCGCGGTGGTCAGGTAGTGCGCCTGGATGTTCTCCGGGTTGTGGTACTGGTTGACGTAGAAGGCGCCCGGCGTCTCCTGCACGATGCGCTTCGCCACCTCGTAGTAGGACTCCGGGGAATCGGCGGGCGCGGCGGTCGGCGTCACCACGACCGTGGCGCCGAACGCCTCGATGGCCTTGATCTTCTCCTGCGACATCTTGTCCGGCACGGTGAGCACGGCGCGGTAGCCCTTCGCGGCCGCCGCCATGGCCACGGCCGCGCCCGTGTTCCCCGAGGTGTTCTCGACGATCGTCCCGCCGGGCTCGAGCAGGCCGGCCTCCTCGGCCCTCTTCAGGATGTGGTTGGTCATGCGGTCCTTGACCGAGCCGGCCGGGTTCATGAACTCGACCTTGGCCCAGAGGGGACACGCGAGGCCGGCGGCGAGGCGTCTCAGCTTCACCAGGGGAGTCATGCCCACGGCGTCCAGGATGCTGTCGAAGCGGCGCAGCTTCGGGTCAGGCTGCATGAGTCCTCGCCTTCCGTTCCTCGCCTGCGGAGAGCGCAAGAGCGGCCCCACGGCCGGAGCGCTCCTGCGCGCAGGCGATCCTAGCGGTTCGGGTCGCCGCCGCTCGCGCCTTCCAGCGTCGCCAACCAGCCGGCGACCCGGCCGCTGGGAGCGATCAGCAGCTGGAAGCGCAGGTTGCGACCGTCCTGAGTCAGGACCTGGTCGCGCGACGGCAGCTCCGCCGGCCCCGGAGCAGCGCGCGCCGCTCCCGCTCCCCGGTCCAGGCGCTGCGTGCAGCGTTCCACCAGCCGCTCCTCCGCTTCCGTGAGAGTGCTCGCGACCAGGCGGCCGTCCGGCGCCACCAGGGCCACTTGCTCGGGCAGAAGCGCCAGCAGGCCGAGCAGCGCCTGGCGCTGCTGGCTCAGGCGGCCGCGCATCTCGTTCTCAAGGCGCTGGCTGCTGTCCAAAGCGGCGTTCAACTGGCGCGCCACCAGCCCCAGCTCGTCCTCGTGCGCCACGCTGGCGCGCCGCAGGCGGTCGCCCGCGGCGCCGGCTTCCGCCACGTCGTGCAGCTCGGCCAGACGATCCAGCAGGGAGCGGCGCATGCCGCGCGCCAGCGGGCCGAGAGAGAGCAGGGCGACCGTGACCAGGACGGCGAAGAGCACGGCCAGGACGCGCGCCTGGCGCTGCGCCCGGCGGTCGGCGTCGAGCATGGCCTCCTGGTTGGCCTGGAACAGCGCCTGGACCGCCTGCCGCGCCGCCTCGAACCGCGGCAAGGCGGCCTCGTCGTGGGCCTGGAGCGCGCGCGCCGGCGGGTTCGCGAGCAAGCCGTCGCATGCCGCGCGGAAGGCTTCGTCCTGCTCCGCCACCGCCCGCACCAGGGCCTCTTCCCCAATCAAGGTGACGTTCTCCGTCGCGCGCTGCAGGGCGGCGGCGAACGACCGCTCCGCCTCCTCGAGCGGCGCGCGCCGCTCCCCGTCGCCGAGCAGCACGGCGACGACCTCGCGGTCCTGCCGCTCCAGCGCCTGCAGCATGTCCGTGCACGCCGCGATGCTGGCGAAGTTCTCGCTGAGCACGCGGCCCAGGGTGCGGCCGAGCTGGTGGAAGCCGAGGGCCGCGCCCCCGGCCCCGACCACGAGCAGGACGACCAGGTAGGCGTGACTGAGCAGGATGCGGCCGTGGATGTTCATGGATCACGCCAGCGCCGCGATGCGCTGGATGGCTGCCGTGCTGCCGATGACCAGCAGGACGTCGCCGTTCTCGACCCGGTCCTCGCCGCTGATGGTGGCGCTGATGCGGCCGCCGCGGCGCACGGCGGCCACGGTGATGCCGTAGCGGCGGCGCAGGTCGAGCTCGACCAGCGTCTTGCCCACGAACGCCTGCGGCGCCTCGAGTTCCACCGCCTCCACGCCCTCGCCCAGCTCCAGGCGCTCCAGCACGTTCGGCTGGCCGAGCTGGCGCGCCAGGCGCTCCCCCATCTCCGCCTCCGGGCTCACCACTTGGTGCGCGCCGACCGCGAGTAGGACGCGGCCGTGCAGGTCGCTCACGGCGCGCGCCACGATCCGGGGCACGCCGATCTGGCGCAGCAGGGCGGTGGTGAGGATCGACGCCTCGATCGACTCCGTGCCGATGGCCACGACCGCGCAGGTCATGCGCTCCAGGCCGAGCCCGCGCAGCGCTTCCTCGTCCGTCGTGTCCAGGCAGAGGGCCGCGTCGATCTCGTCGGCCACCGCCTGCACCTCGGCGGGGTCGCGGTCGAGGGCGAGGACCGAGTGCCCGGCCCGCGTCAGGCGCAGGGCGACGTTCTGCCCGAAGATGCCGAGACCGATGACCACGAACTCTCCAGCCATGCGGCACCTCCCTGTTTCAGCCAACCATCAGGCGCGCCTCGGGATGGCGCGCCGCCGCGCCCGCGCGCCGCCCGAGCAGCAGGGCCGCGGTCAGCGGGCCGATCCTGCCGAGGAGCATGATCGCGACCACGGCGCACTTGCCCACGGCGTCCAGCCGCGCCGTGCCGCCGAGCGAGAGCCCGACGGTCCCGAACGCGCTCACCACCTCGAAGAACGCCACGTCCACGGGCAGGGACTGGGACACGAGCAGGAAGACCGCTCCCGCGAAGACGACGCAGACCGAGAGCACCGCGATGGCGGCGCTGCGGTAGATGGTCTCCAGCGGGATGGTCCGGCCCATGATGACCACGCGCCCCTCGCCCACGGCCAACGCCGGGATGGCGCTGAGCAGCACGGCGGCGGTCGTCGTCTTGATGCCGCCGCCGGTCCCGCCGGGCGACGCGCCCACGAACATGAAGCCCAGCATGACCACGATCGTGGCGCCGTGCAGCGCGGCGAAGTCCACCGAGTTGAAGCCCGCGGTGCGCAGCGTGACGCTCTGGAACAGGGCGTTCAACAGCTTCTCGCTCGCGCCGAGGCCGGCCAGGGAGCGGTTCCACTCCACCGCGGCGAACCAGGCCGCGCCCGCGAGCAGCAGGACCGCGCTCAGCAGCAGGACCATCTTCACTTGCACCGTGAGCCGCGCGCGGCCGCGCTGGCGCAGGAACACCCAAACCGCGGCAAGCACGGTGAAGCCCAGTCCGCCCGAGACGACCAGCGCGGCGATGACGAGCAGCACCAGCGGCCGCTGCTGGAACGACACCAGCGAGTCGGAGTGCAGGGTGAAGCCGGCGTTGCAGAAGGCGGTCACGGAATGGAACAGGCCGTGCCAGAGGGCGGCGAGCGGGGCCATGCCCCCGCGCCAGAACTCCAGCGCCAGGAGCGCGGCCCCGGCGCCCTCCACCAGCGCGGTCGCGGCCACGATGAAGGTGATCAGCGGATAGGCGCGGCGCTCGGGCGCCAGATCCAGGACCGCCCCCAGAGTGCGCTCGCCGCGCAGGCCGAGCCCCCGTCCGAGCAGAAGCGCGGCGCAGGCCGACAGCACCATGATGTTCAGGCCGCCCGCCTGCACGAGCAGCAGGATCACGATCTGGCCGAAGAGCGAGAAGTCCCCCGGCGTGTCGAGCACGATGAGCCCGGTGACGCAGGACGCGCTGGTCGCGGTGAAGAGCGCGTCCTGCGGCGCGATCGGCTGGCCGGTAGCGGCAGCGGCCGGCAGGCTGAGGAAGAGCGTGCCGGCGGCGATCAGCGCCACGAACGTGCCGAGCACCAGGAACGCCGGCCGGCGGTAGAAGTGTTCGAGCACCTCGCGGAACAGGGGATCGCGCGCCATGATCATGGCGAGCACGCTGACCTGGCAGAGGGCGAGCAGCACCAGCGAGAGCGTGGGGTTGCCGAGCAGCGCCAGCGCCAGCACCAGGACCGCGGCGAGCGGCAGCGGCAGCACCGAGCCCGCCGCCCAGGCGTAGCCCAGGAAGGGCGCCGCGGCGGCGAGGGCGATCCCATCGAGCACGAAGCAGATCACGAGCGCCAGCACGCGTTCGCCGACCTCGTAGCCGATGACCATGGTCGTCGCCACCAGGGAAACGACCAGCAGGTGGCGCGCCGCCCGGCCCTGGACCAGGGTCCAGCGGCCGAGGCGGTCGGCGGGCGGCAGGCGCGGCACTTCCAGGCGCGCGGGGAAGAGGGAATGCCCGAGCAGGACCACGTTCCACAGGATGAACACGCCGGCGATCACCGGGTCGTCGGGGAGCGGCGCCACGAAGGCGCCGATGTTCAGGGACAAGAGGACGGAGGCGAGGACCGGCCCGAGCGGATGGAGGCGCAGGCGGGCGAAGACGGTCAGCGCCGCGAGCAGGGCCACGCCCGCGCAGTAGACCGCGCCGAAGACGGTGATCTCGTCCACGGCGCCGAAGTAGCCCTGCGGGTCGTCGACGGTGAGCTGGCCGAGCGCGGCCAGGGCGCCAACGCCGGCGATGCGGGCCGCATCGAGCCTTGCACGGACCACGCTGTCGCGACGGCTCATGGCTGGCGGCCGCTCCTCCGGCCGAGGAGCGGGATTCTACGCCTTTGGCGGGCGCGGCCGCGCGTCACTTGCCAGCCAGGGAAACCCAGGCGTGGCCGCGGGCGTTGCTCTCCACCGCGGCCTGCAGGAAGGCGATGCCGGCGCGGCCGTCCTCGACCGTGGCGTAGCGCGAGCCGTCCGCGCCCTGGTACGTGCCCTCCTGGTAGGCGCGCACGTCCTCCTCGAAGCAGCGATGCAGGCGCGCGAACGCGTCGTGGAAGGCCTCGCCGTGCCCCGAGGGGATGGTCGGCTCGGCGAGCAGGCTCGCCGGCAGGTCGCCGAGGAAGCCGTCGTTTGCCTTGACCTCGCCGCGCCAGTACACGCGGTCCGGCTGGCCCGGCAGGTGGATGAGCAGGCGCTCCGGCTCCTCCTGCCGCCAGACCAGCGTGCCCTTCTCACCGTTCACCTCGATGCCGAGGTCGTTCTTGTGCCCGACTCCGATCTGCGTGGCGCGCACCAGGGCGCGCGCGCCGTTCGTGAGCTCGCAGTAGACCGTGAAGTGGTCGTCGAGGCGGCGCCGCGCCACGAAGGTCTCGAGGAAGGCGCTGAGGCGCGCCACCTCCAGGCCGGTGACGTAGCGCAACTGCATGAGCGCGTGAGTGCCGATGTCGCCGCCGCAGCCGCTCGCGCCCGCCCGCTCCGGGTCGACGCGCCACTCGGCCTGCTGCACGCCGCGGTCCTCGGTACGGTCCGCGAGCCAGCCCTGCAGGTAGTAGGCGTCCACCCAGCGCACCTTGCCGATCAACCCGGAGCGCACGATGTGCCGCGCCAGGCGGCTGCTCCAGTGGCCGAGGTAGGTGTGCGCCGTGCAGAACGGGATGTTCCGCTCCTCGACCAGGCGCGCCAGCTCGTCCGCCTGCGCGAGCGTCGTGGTCAGGGGCTTCTCGCAGAAGACCGGGATGCCGGCGAGCAACGCCTTCTGCGCCGGGTCGAAATGCACGTGGTTGGGAGTGACGATGAGGAGGTAGTCGAGCCGCTCGCCCGGCGGCAGCTTCATCTCCGCGGCGAGCAGCTCGTCGTAGCTCGGGTAGCCGCGCAGCGGGAACGGCCAGTTCCGCGCCTCCTCGAGCGCCACGCCGGGGTCCTGGTGCAGCGCGGCGCAGGTGACGCGGCGCGTGCCGTCGAAGAAGACCGCCCTCTGCTGCGGGTGGACGATGAAGGCTCCTCGCCCGCCCCCGACCAGACCGACATGCAACGGGCGCCTGGACATGGCTCGACCTCCTCGTCGTGCCCGCGGTCGCGAGCAGGGCGCGATTATGCCCGTTCCGCGGCCGCGCATCCAGCCGGCCGCGGCGCGCGCTATGATCCCGCGCGCGGAGAGGCGATGGCGACGAGCTGGCAGGCGATCTCGGCGGCGATGGAGCGCGCGCCCGCGGTGTTCATCGCAGGCGTGCCGCGCAGCGGCACGAGCGCGCTGCGCCGCACCCTGGCGCGCCTCCCCGCGTTCGCCGCGCGCGGCGCCGAGGGGCCGGAGACCTGGGTCTTCGTCCACCCGGAGCGCGTCTTCCGCGTGCTCGAAGCGGACGGCGAGCGGCTGCTGCGCTTCTTCCTCGGCGACGTGCGCGACCGCGAGCGGCTGACCCTGGCCCTGCGCGGCGTCGACGTGGTGATCCACGCCGCCGCCCTGAAATAGGTGCCGGCCGCCGAGTACAATCCGTCCGAATGTATCCACACCAATGTGC
>JACQZJ010000045.1 GCA_016213895.1 Planctomycetota bacterium
CAGGCGATCAACCACTATCCGTGGAGCGATCCCGCCTGGTTCGTGGCGCATTCCCCGCTGTTTCAGGCCGACCACGTGACTGCGCCGCTCCTGCTCCTTCACGGCGGCGCGGACGTGAACGTGCCGCCGGGCGAGTCGGAGCAGATGTTTACCGCGCTCAGGCTATTGAACAGGACGGCGGAGCTGGTGCTCTTCCCCGGCGAGGACCACGGCATCGCCGGCTCGTGGAAGAGCCGCGCCGAGCACCGCACCATGCTGGCCGAGTGGTTCGACCGCTTCCTGCGCAGCGAGCCGGCGGCCTGGAACGAACGCTGGGAGTGAACGCGGCATGCAGCGGCGCCTCTGGTCCGTGCTCGGGAATGGGCAGCGCCTCGACGGGGGCGCGATGTTCGGCAACGCGCCGCGCGCGCTCTGGTCGCGCTGGTGCGCGCCGGACGAGCGGAACCGCATCCCGCTGGCCTGCCGCGCCCTGCTCGTGCTGGAGGAAAGCGGGCGGCGCCTGCTCTTCGAGACCGGCATCGGCGCGTTCTTCCCGCCCGACCTGCGCGCGCGCTACGGCGTGGAGGAGGCGGGGCACGTGCTGCTTGCCAACCTGGAGCGCTGCGGCGCGCGCGCGGAGGACATCGACGTCGTCGTCCTCTCGCACCTGCACTTCGACCACGCCGGCGGGTTGCTGGACGAGCATCGCGCGGGCGCGCCGCTGCGCCTGGTCTTCCCGCGCGCCGCGTTCGTGGTGAGCGAACGCGCGCTCCAGCGGGCGCGCGCGCCGCACCAGCGCGACCGCGCCTCGTTCATCCCCGAGCTGGCGGACCTGCTCGAGCGGAGCGGACGGCTCGAGGTGGTCGCGGGCGAGCACGCGGCGGCGCTCGGCCGCGACTACCGCCTGCACTTCTCTGACGGCCATACGCCCGGGATGATGCTGGCGGAGGTGCCGGGCGCGGACGGCCCACTGGTCTTCGCCGGCGACCTGGTGCCCGGACGGGCGTGGCTGCACGCGCCGATCACCATGGGCTACGACCGCTGCGCGGAGCTCGTGGTCGACGAGAAGGAGAAGCTCCTCGGCGACCTCTTGGCGCGGGGCGGCCGCCTGTTCTTCACGCACGATCCGCAGGTGGCGGCGGCGCGCGTGCTGCGCGACGCGCGCGGCGCGTTCGCGGCCGGGGAGTGCTGGGAGAGCCTGGACGGCGAGACGGCGTAGCGGCCGCCTCAGAAGCCGAGGCCGAGCTGGCGGCCGCGGCCGGCGTCGTAGACCAGGACTCCCGCGTCGATCCTGGCGAGCGCGGAGAGGCGGTGCTCCTCGATGCGGCCGGGGTCAATGGCGTGGCGCACCGCTGCGCCTCGCAGCAGCAGGTAGTCGGCCAGCAGCGAACGATGGCAGTCGCCGGGGAAGCGCTCGGCGCACATCACGGCGAGGGGCTCGGCGCGCGCCAGCTCGAGGAGGCGGGACGCGGCAGCGCGGAAGCGCTCGCTCTCCATGTAATCGGCATAGGCGCGCAGGCCGCCCGGGGCGAGCGCGGTGTGGCGGCTGTCGGCCGCCTGCTTGCGCAGGCCGCCTAGGTCCTCGCCCGCGAAGACGTAGCGCACGCCGATCTCGGCGAGCGCCTCGGCGAGCGGCTTGCGGCAGAAGTGCGGCAGGCGCTTCGAGCGCGGGCGGGAGCGGATGTCGACCAGGACGCGCAGGCCGAGCGGGCGCAAGAGCTCGAGGAAGGCCGCGAGATCGCGGCCGCCGTGGCCGACGCTGAAGATGACGGGCCCGTGGGACATGCTCGACGCTCCGGCGCGCCGGGACGCAGCCTACCCGATCGCGCGGAGCGGGTAGAATGCCCCGCTTCGTCACGCCTGTGCGCGGAGCAACTCATGAAAAAAGGGACCGCCGTCCACCTGCTGCTCTCCCTGGCCGCGCTCTTGGTCGCGCCCTTGGCCGTTGCGGCGACGGCGGAGGAGCCGGCGCAGCTCACCGTGGAAGAGGCCCTGAAGCTGGGCGGGCTGATCCGCGCGAAGTACGCGCGCTGCCTCGACTGGCTCGACGGCGGCGCGTACATCGCCGAGGGAGAGCCGGACGGGAAGGAGGCCAAGACGGGACTCAGGGTGGTGGACGCGCAGAGCGGCGACGCGCGCGCCTTCTTCGCACACGAGCAGATGGCGGCGGCGCTCGCCGCCCTCCCCGGAGTGTCCGAGGAGGAGGCGCGCGCGTGGAGTTCCGGCCTGGGCGGCGACCTCTTGCCCGACAAGAGCGGGCTCTTGCTGCAGCACAAGAACGACCTGTTCTGCTACCGCTTCGGCGAGACAACGGCGCGGCGCCTGACCTCGGATCCGCGCGCGGAGGAGTGCGTGGCCGTGTCTCCCGACGGCGCGCTCGTGGCCTTCGTCAAGGACCACAACCTGCATGTCGTGGGCAGCGACGGCAGCGCCGAGCGCGCCCTCACCGAGGAGGGCGGCGCGGAGCGGTTCTGCGGCCAGCTCGACTGGGTCTATCAGGAGGAGGTCTACGGCCGCGGCCAGTGGCGCGCGCATTGGTGGTCGCCCGACTCCAAGCACCTCGCCTTCCTCGCGCTCGACGTCTCGCGCGAGCCCGAACACACCGTCGCCGACGACCGCCAGCTGCGCCCCGCGCTCGAGACGTGGCGCTACCCGCGGGCCGGCGACCCGAACCCGCGCGTGCAGGTCGGGGTGGTGAACGCCGGCGGCGGGGACGTGCGCTGGGTCGACCTGTCGCGCTACGAGTCCGAGGAGTTCCTGGTGGTGCGGGTCGGCTGGACGCCGGACTCGAGCCAGGTGATCGTGCAGGTGCAGGACCGGGTGCAGACGTGGATCGACGTCGTCGCCGTGGACCGGCGGAGCGGCGCGGCCAGCGTGCTCTTCCGCGACCGCACCAGCGTCTGGATCGAGCCGAGCGAAGCGCCCTTCTGGACAGCGGACGGCGCGCAGTTCCTGTGGCTCTCGAGCAGGGACGGCTACCGCCACCTCTACCTCTACCAGCGGGACGGGAAGCTGGCCCGCAGGCTGACCGAGGGCCCCTTCGACGTGCTGGAGGTGCACGGCATCGACGCGGCGCGCGGCCTGGTCTACTTCAGCGCCAACCGGGACGACGCCAAGGGCAGGAAGCTGTTCCAGGTCGCTCTGGACGGGAGCGGGCTGCAGGCGGTCACGAGCGCGGACGGCAGCCACGCGGTGTCTTTCTCGCCCACGTTCGAGTTCTTCATCGACGAGTACTCGGCCCTGCGCCAGCCGGGCCGCGCCGTGCTCTGCCGCGGCGACGGCAGCCTGGTGCGCGTCCTGGGCGAAGGGACGAGCGCGCCGCTCGACAAGTACGGCCTGAACGCGCCCGAGTTCGTCAAGGTCAAGACGCGCGACGGCTTCGAGATGGAGGCGCTGCTGATCAAGCCGCGCGACTACGACCCGGCGCGCAGGTACCCGGTGCTGAGCTACACGTACGCCGGCCCCAGCTCCCCGTCGGTGAGCGACCGCTTCGGCGGCGGCGCGTCCTTGTGGCACCAGGTGCTGGCGCAGCAGGGGTATCTCATCTGGGTGTGCGACAACCGCTCGGCGAGCGGCAAGGGTCTCCAGTCGGCCGCGGGCGCGTACCGCCGGCTCGGGGCGCAGGAGCTTCTCGACCTCGAGGACGGCATCGACTGGCTGGTGGCCGAGGGCTACGCCGACCCGGAGCGCGTCGGCATCTGGGGGTGGAGCTACGGCGGCTTCATGACCTGCTACGCGCTCACGCACAGCAAGAAGTTCAAGATCGGCATCGCCGTCGCGCCGGTCACCGACTGGCGGCTGTACGACTCGATCTACACCGAGCGATACATGGACACGCCGCAGCGCAACGCGGAGGGGTACGACGCCAGCTCGGCGGTCAAGGCGGCCGCGAACCTGCACGGCAGGCTGCTCCTCATCCACGGCACGATGGACGAGAACGTGCACCTGCAGAACACCCTGCAGCTGGCGCGTGCCCTGCAGGACGCGGGCAAGCGCTTCGACCTGATGCTCTACCCCGGGAACCGGCACGGCGTGGGGGAGCCCAGGCAGCGCGCGCACCTCTACGAGCTGATGACGCGCTTCGTGCTGGAGAACCTGTAGCGCGCGCCGGCTATGCTGATGCGGTGATGTGCGACAGGCAATCAAGAGTGGCGCGGGCCTTGCGCCGCGCGGCGGCGCGCGCGGGCGTGCTCCTCGGGCTCCTGGCTCTCGCGGCCTGCGGCGAGGAGCGCGATCGCTACGAGGCGCCAGGGGGCGACTGGCAGCGCTTGCATCACGACCCGGCGATCCGCGCCCTGCAGGAGTTCATCCAGGCGCAGCGCGGCGCCGCCGTGGGCGAGGGGAAGATCGACCAGACGCGGTCGGACTGGCGCGAGCACCTGCCGCCTCCGCCGCGCGTCGAGTTCAGCACGGACATCACGTACCGCTGGGTCCTGGAGACGAACCGCGGCACGATCCACTTCCATCTCCTGGCCGGCATCGCGCCGCGGCACGTGGCGAACCTCATGTACTTGACGCTGCTCGGCTTCTACGACGGGCTGCCGTTCTTCCGCGGCGTCAAGGGCAAGATGATGGCGTGCGGATGCCCGCGCGGCACCGGTCAAGGCGATCCAGGGTACGAGCTGGCCGAGGAGATCACCAAGTCCTCGACGCACGACTACCGGGGAACGCTGGGCTTCCTCCCCGGCCATCCCAG
>JACQZJ010000046.1 GCA_016213895.1 Planctomycetota bacterium
GCGCCGCCGTGTAGAACTCGCTCGCGTGGCGCAGCGCGCCCAGCAAGCGCTCGCGCCGCCCCTCCCCGGCCCGCGCCGAGCGCGCGTCGGGCATGGGCAGACCCGCGATCCCGGCGAGGTGGCGCAGCGCCTCGCCGAACGAGAGGCGGTCCATCTCCATCACGAACGTCACCACGTCCCCGCCCTTGCCGCAGCCGAAGCAGTGGAAGATCTGCTTCTCCGGGTTGACCGTGAAGGACGGCGTCTTCTCGCGATGGAACGGGCAGAGCGCGAGGAACCGCCCGCTGCGCTGCGTCAGCGGCACGTACGTCTGCACGACCTGGACGATGTCGAGGGCCGCCTTCAGGCGGGCGACGAAATCGCGGTCAGCGCGCGCCACGCGCACCTCCCCGGCACCCGCTCGTCCATGACCTCGATCCGCGGCTCATCACCGTGCAACCTCGTTCCATCCCAGCGGGAGCGCGAGAACGACCGGCCCCCGGCCTTCCTGCCGCCGCCTCTCCATCCGGCGGCGCGCCGGCGCACCAGCATACTCCGCGGGCCGCCGTCGCGTCACGCGTCTCGAGGCCCCCGCAGGATGCCGCCCTGCTCCAGGAGCAGAGCCAGCTCCACGATCTCCATCGGTGCCAGCTGCTCGCCTCTCCGGTCCTTTTCCAACTTTTTCTCCGCGAACGCGGCGCGCAGTCTGCCCTGGTCGAGCCGCCCGCCGAAGGCCAGCGCCAGGGAGTTGCCGAGTCGCTTGCGGCGCGCGCGGAAGACCGCGTGAACCACCTCCTCCACCAGTTCCTTCCCGAGCCGCGCCACGCGCGCGTCCGGCGCGCGCCGCCCCAGCACCACGCAGGCGGAATCGACCTTGGGACTGGGCCAGAAGGCGCGCGGCGGCATGCGGAACGCCGCGCGGACGTCGGCCTGGAGCTGCACCAGCACGCCGACCGGCCCGTAGGCGCGCGTGCCCGGCGCGGCCGCCAGCCGCTCCGCGACCTCGCGCTGCACGGTCACCACCGCCCGCTCTGGCGCGGTGGTCCAGAACAGCCTGGCGAGCAGGGTCGCGGCCACCTGGTACGGGAGGTTCGAGACCAGCGCATACGACTCCTGGCGCGCCTCGGCCAGCGCTCCCTCCAGTGCGCGCCCGACCTCAGGCGGAAGCCCGCGCACGGGGCCAGCCAGGATGTCGGCCTGGACGAGCGTCAACCGCGGCGGTTCGCCCACGAGCGCGCGCAACACGCCGATCATCGCCGGGTCCACCTCGACCGCCAGCACGCGCGCTCCGCGGCTCAAGAGCTCCGCGGTCAGGGTCCCCGGCCCGGGGCCGACCTCGAGGACCACGTCCCCGGGCCGCAAGCCCGCCTCGTCGACCATGCGCCGCAGCAGGGAGCGGTCCGCGAGGAAGTGCTGGCCCAGCCGCTTCCGCGGGCGCACGCCCCGCTCCTCCAGGACCGCGCGCACCCGGGAAAGAGGAGGAACCTCCGGCGCGGCGCTCATCGCGTGCCCGCGAGGGGATCGAGCCGCTCCAGCAGGCGCCTCGCCGTGCGGTCCGCAGGGCTGGCCGGCCGTCTGAGCGCCGAGATTCCGAGGTCGCGAAAGGCGGCGAGGAGCAGGTCCTTGCCCAGGGCCGGCCTCGCCCTGGTCAGGCGCAGCAGGGCGGCGCCGGGATTCTCGAAGCGGTCCAGGAGCGTGCCCTGGCCGCTGTCGATGAGGACGCACCCGTCGACCCGCCAGGACGCCGCAAACTCCGCACGTTCGTCGCCCTCGAAGTCGCCCCAGACCGGGGAACCCTGCTCCAGGTCGACTTCCGCGAAGCCGCCGCGCCGCCAGCGGACGGACAGGTCCGGTTCGAGGAGGATCAGCGAGTCGTCTCCCGGAGCCACGACGATTCCCGGAGCATCCGGCGCCGTGTGCAGGCGCGGCGTCCGGCAGCCCCCTGCCGGCAGGGAGGTCTCCGCGGCCACCCGCCCTTCTGCGTCGTAGCAGCGCACCAGCACGCGCCCAGCCCGATGACTCTCGTCCGGCAGGACGCGCAGCATGGTGGCCGCGTGCGGCTCGGGTCCCCTGAGCAGACCCTCGAACTTGGACCCGTCCCCGCTCCCGGGGAAGGGTGCGACCGCGAGCACGCCGGCGTCGCGGCGCACCAGGATCTCGTGTCTCCTCCAGGTGTTCAGGTGGAACAGCGAGCCGGAGGCGTCGATGGCCTGCAGCCCGAAGCAGCCCCCTGGGATCAGGCCGGACTCGACCAGGCTGCCGTCGATGGCGCGCAGCACGCGCAGGTCGAGCGAGCCCTCATCCTGAAAGCCGAGCCTGACGTCATCCAGAAGCGAGTCGGGCGGAAGGAGGACGTGCCAGTAGAGGCAGGGCAAGAGCAGCAGGCCCGAGCCCTCGCCGAGGGGCAGGGGGCGGGCCGAGACCGGCGTCTCCACGCGCCAGCGCGTGACGATCTCGCCGCCCTCGACCTCAAGACGCATGAGCGTCTGCAGGTAGCGGGGAACGTAGCCCTCGGCCCGGGTCTCCTTGGTGCTGAACGCCTCGCTCATCACGTCGCCGAGGGCCTCTGCCCCGGGCGCCCAGGACAAGACGCGGCCGCTGCTCTTCTCCACCAGGCGCGGCTGCACCCGCGTGCCGCACTCGATGCGGAAATCCGCCCGCGGCTCGGCTTCCTCCCCCTCTTCCTCCTCCTCTTCGTCCTCCTCGACGCGCGGCGCCGCCGCGGCCACGTACAACTCCTCCAGGCCGTCGCCGTCGAGATCCGCCGCCTCGGCGTAGTAGAACTCCGGGAAGCCCGCGCGCTCCGCCAGGAGCGCGCCGGACGCCGCGTCGAACACCCGCGCCCTGCCCCGGCCGTCCAGGATCACGACGCGCCCGCCCCGGAGCGCCACGATCAGGTCGTCGACCCCGCCGCCCTCGGGCAGAGCGCCGCGCGCCGCGTCCTCGAAGCGGATGCGATGCAGGAGCCGTGTCATGGGCTCGCCGAACGCGCACAGCGACTCCTGGATGCGGCTCGCGGTCGCCCGGTCCGCGGCCGCCGCCAGCTCCAGCAGGCGCCGCACCAGGCGCCCGGCGTCCCGCACGACGCAGCGGAAGCCGAGGTTCCACGCGCGGTTGTCGGGCTCTTCCACCTGCACGGAGTCCGCGTCCACGCGCGTGTGCGAGACGTTGAACGCGCCGCCCTTGACGACCTTCGTGGTGCTGTACATCCCGCCGGGCGTTCCCGTCCACTCCCACACGTTCCCCATCAGGTCGTACACCGCGGGCTCGACCGCGGACGACGGCGCGGTGCGGCCGTGCTCGAAGGTCCCCACGCGCGTGGTGCCCCCGATACCCGTCTCGAGCGCGTTCAAGCCGTAGCGGCTCTTGCGCTCCGCTTCGCGGGCGACGCGCGTCCACTCTTCCGCCGTGGGCAGGTCCGTCTCCGCGCCCAGCCAGGCGGCGAAGGCCAGGGCGTCGTCCTGCGAGACGAAGACCACGGGGTGGTCGGCGATCTCCTCGGGATAGACTCCGGCGGGCGGGTCGCTGAACTGCCTCAGGAAGGAATCCCCGCGCTCGGCGCGATAGCTGCTCGAGCGCACGAACTCGCCGAACTCACGGTTCGTGACCTCGAAGCGATCGATGAAGTAGGCGTCGCCCGATCCCCGGGAGCCCTCCGTCACGCACACCAGGGCCTTCCGGTCGATCAGCTGCAGCAGGCGCGCGCTCTCCCGGGCCGGACCTTTGGGGCGCTCCACGCCGACGAGGGCGAGGCACACCCCCGCCGCGATCAACGCCGCCGCCCCGCACCCCGCCGCCCAGGAACGAACGCGGCGGGAACACGCTGCTCCCGCCGCCACAGGCTCGCTCGCGCCGGTCACCCCGTTGCCAGCCGCGCCGCCGCCCCAGCTCCTGGGCGCGCGGCGGCGCGCCGCTCGCTCACTGAGCCGCCGGTTCGGACAGGAGCACCCGGATCTCGACGCGCCGGTTGCGCGGCTTGTTCCCCTCCTCGACCGGGCTGTGCTCGCCGTAGGAGGAGACGCGCATCCGGCTCTCCGGAATGCCCGCCTGCTTGAGCGCCTCGTACACCGCCAAGGCGCGCTCCGCTCCCAGCTCCATGTTCCCGCGCGGGTACTGCTTGATCGTCTTGGCCACCGGGTCGTTATCGGTGTGCCCGGCGACCTCGATCTTGTAGTCGTGCTGCTTCAGCAGTGCGGCCATGTCGGTGATCGTCTTCTTCCCCGACGGCTTCAGGTCGCACTTGCCGGGATCGAACAGGACGCCGCCGTCCACTCGGTACGTGTACGCACCGGCCTCGCCGATTCCCTCGACGCCGGCCGGCAGGCCCGGCTGGCTCCTGAGCTGGGTCATCAGCTCATCGATGCGGCGAGCGGACTCATCGCTGCTGCCGCGCAGCATCTCGTTCTGCTGCTTGAGGGAGTCGTTGTCCGCCTGCAGCTCGGCCAACTGCTCGCCGTACTGCTTCGCCAGGTCCCCAACCTCCCTGAGCTGGGTCTTGGCGGAGCGCAGCTCCTCGATCTTCTCTTCGTACGCCGACCGCGAGACGCAGCCCACGGTCGACGCGCACATCAGCGCGACCAGAAGCACTCGATGCAGCCTCATGTTGGATCAAACCTCCCCGAGCGAATGGACTCGGTTCCTGCTGGACAATCCGGTATCGAAACTCCGCCGCCGGCGCCCCGCCGGCGGAGCTGTTTCTGCCTTCTCTTGGCCGCGGCCCGCCTCGAGCCGCGCATTCCGGCGACCGCCGCCCTGGCTCCGCTGCTAGTTCAAGAAGCTGCTCTTGACGAAGTCCGCGAAGCCCTTCGTCAACGCCGAAGACTGCACCTGGGCGGCGCTGAAAGCCACGATCGCGCCGTACAGCAGCGCGATGGCTCCCAGCACCAAGACCACCTGCATTCCGGTCCCCTCGCTCGGCGCCTCCTCGCCCTCCACGCGCCTGCGCGCCGTGCGGCCGGTCGACGGCTGGGTGCGCCGCCGCACGCCGGCGCCGCGCCCGGCCGGCGCCGACTCCGGCGCCGACTCCAGCTCGATCGGCTCGATCTCGCCCGCGTCCTCCTCGAGGAACGACGAATCGGGGATCTGCTGCGTCACCATGCCGACGTCTTCGTCCAGGCTCTCGAGCGCGTCGTCTCCGAAGAGCTCCTCGGTCAGCTCGCTCGAGGGGGACTCGATGGTCGGGAGGTCCCGGCCGGTCTTGGAAGACTTGAAACGCTCGATGTCCTCCTTCTTGAACTTCATCTTGTCGTCATCTCGGAACGCGCGAATCTCGCCTTCCGAGACCAGCTTCTTCAGCTCCTCTTCCTGCAGATGAAGCTCGCGCAGAACCTTCTCGAACGAATAGAAGTCCTCGGCCACTTGCTGCCTCCGCGCGGGTCGACCCGCCAATCAATCCAGCTATCCCGCGGGCCAGCCCGCGAGCGACTCGGACCGCCTAGCGCCCGTCCTCCGGACCCACGCCCGGAGTCTCGAGAGCCTTCGACCGAGCCTCCTCCATCTCGAATCTCTTGAGGAGATCCTGATAGGAGTATTCCGACTTGTCATTGTAGCCCGTCACGTAAAGATCCCGCTCGATCTTCCGCGACGCCACGAAGGTGAGGCCGCGCGTCGTGCGCGTCCCGCCCTCCGCCTCGTACACGTTCAGCACGCGCGTGCGCGTGTTCAGGACGAAGAGCAGGGCTCCGCCCTGGAGCGGCGCGCCGGTCGCCATGAGGAACTCCCCGGCACCGCTGGTCTCGTCCGCGCGCACGGGCGTTCCCTCGTCCTGCAGGAGCCAGCCCATCAGGCCAGCGGCGGCCAGGGCGCCGAACAGGAAGTCGAGGATGCGACGCCGCGCGCTCATGACGGTTCGAGGGTGCTCCCGTTCGGGACCCGGTGCTGCCAGCTGCTCTGCGCGGAAAATAGGGGTCGCGGCTGGTCCCGGCAAGAGAACTTTCGGGTTTGCAGAATGCGCCCTCCGCGCACGCGCCGCCCCGCCAGACGGCGCGGGCAACTGCACAAAACCAGCGCGTAACATGCTTCCGGGACGTGCCTTCCAGCGAGCCCGCGGCGCACCGACCGGAGCGCCCGGACCTCACTTCGCCGGCAGCACGATCAGCACGACCGTCCCCCGCCCCGGCTCGCTCTCGATGCCGACCCTGCCGCCGTGCTCGACGACGATCTGGTGGGCGATCGACAGCCCCAGGCCCGTGCCCCGGCCGGCCTCCTTCGTGGTGTAGAACAGGTCGAACGCCTGGCGGCGTTCCTCCTCGTTCATGCCCCGGCCGCTGTCTCGAACCGTGACGTGCGCCTCCGCGCCTTCGCGCCAGGCGCGGATCTCGATGCGGCGCGGCTCCCTCGCGATGGCGTCGATGGCGTTCAAGATCACGTTGAGGAACACCTGCCCGAGCGCGGCCGCGTCCCCCTCCACCACCAGCGCGGAGTCGGCCGCCTCGCTCAGGTCGATCCGCTCGCGCGCGAGACGGTGACCCACGAAGCGCACCGCGTCGTCGATCACCTCCTTGATGGACACGGGGCCGGTCATGCGCCGGCCCGGCGAGAAGCGCAGCGTCCTCCTCACCACCTCGCGGATGCGCCCCAACCCATCCTCGACGAGCGCCAGGTAGCGATCGGCGCCGGCCGCGAGGTCGCCCCTGCGGCGCAGCGAGACGACCGCGTTCAGCATCCCGCCCAGGGGGTTGTTGATCTCGTGAGCGATGCCCGCCGCGAGCGTGCCCATGGCGGCGAGGCGGTCGGTGAGGACCAGCCTGCGCTCGGTCAGGCGCATGCGCGCGACCACCTCCTGCACCTGCCGTTCCAGCTCCTCGCGCTTCTGCCCGATCTCCGCCATCATGCCGTTGAAGCTGCGAATCAGCTCGTCGATCTCGTCGCCCTTGCCGGTCAGCGGGACGGGAGTCGCGAACTGCCCGCGCGCGACCCGCTCCGCGCCGGCGGAGATGAGGCGCAGCGGGCTGAGCACGAGCGCGTGCAGCAGCAGGAACACCAGTCCCATGGCGACGAGCGTGGCGCTGCCCAGGGCCGCCGCGAGCATGGGCAACCCCAGGCCGGAGGGCAGCACCGGCAGCGGCGGCACCTTCACCCGGATGTAGGCCGCGCCCCAGCGCTCGCGCTCCGCGGCCCGCCCGCGGTACAGCGGCAGCGCCACGACCTCGCCCTCGGGAACCGGCTGCCGCGTGTTGTACGCCGTCTCCATGAGGCTGAGCGCCTGCGTGCGCAGCCGTGCCGACTCGGCGTCGTAGGCGCCGAGCGGGTTCAGGCCGATCTCCCCCGAGGCGATCCCTTCGCCGACGCGGTGCACCAGGTTGGTGATGTACGCGTCGTCCGCGTACTTCCAGTAGCGGCCGTCGAGCAGCTCCGCGATCTGCGGCATGCGCGCCCCGCTCTCGTCGAAGCGGCCGAAGTCGATCTCCTCGAAGAACGAGACGTAGAACTCGCGCACCAGGCCGACGAAGGTGTCGCGCACCTCCGTCTGGATCCTGGCGCGCGCGCGGTCGCGGCTCTCGGCGTCGCGCACCACCGCGAGCGCCAGCACCCAGAAGGCGGCGACGTTGACGAGCGCGATGCCCAGGAGG
Source organism: Planctomycetota bacterium (assembly GCA_016213895.1). Taxonomy (GTDB): domain Bacteria; phylum Planctomycetota; class B15-G4; order B15-G4; family JADJEK01; genus JACQZJ01. The sequence continues at coordinate 7,551 of JACQZJ010000046.1, forward strand.
AGTCTGACGCGGAGGGACAGGGTGCTTCCGCCTCCGTGCTACTTGGCGAACTGGTCCATCACCTTGAGGATCGGCAGGAACAACGCCACGACGATGAAGCCGACGATGCCCGCGAGCAGCAAGAGCAAGATCGGCTCCATGAGCTTGAAGAGCGCGCCCACGCGCGTGTCCACCTCGACCTCGTACGTGTCCGCGACCTTGAGCAGCATCTTGTCGAGCGAGCCCGTGGCCTCGCCGACGTCGATCATGTTCACCACCAGGTCGTCGAAGATGCGCGACTCGAGCAGCGGCGCCGCCATCGTCTCGCCCTCGCGCACGCTCGCCCGCACCGCGCCCACGGCGCCGGCCAGCACCGCGTTCGGGATCGACGCCTGCACGACGTCCAGCGCCTCGAGGATCGGCACGCCCGCCCCGAGCAGCGTTCCCAGCGTGCGCGAGAAGCGCGCGATGATCGTCTTCTCGATCAGGCTCCCGGCGATGGGCGCGCGCAGCTTGAGCCGGTCCACCGCGTACAGGAAGCGGGGCAGCCGCAGCAGCCAGCGGTAGGCCGCGTAGAGCAGCCCGGGCAGGCCGATGACCACGTACCAGTAGCGCGCGAAGCCGCGCGAGATCTTGATGAGGATGCTGGTCACCGCCGGCAGGTCCTCGCCGAAGGTGCGGAAGATCTCCTCGAACTTGGGCACGATGACGATCATGATGAACGCCACCACGCCGAAGGCGAAGGTCAGGACCACGACCGGGTAGGTCAGGGCTTCCTTGATCTTCGCCTTGATGCGCTCGCTCTTCTCGGCGAAATCGGCCAGGCGCCCCAGGATGCCGTCGAGGATGCCGCCCTTCTCGCCCGCGCGCACCATGTTGACGTAGAGGCGGTCGAACACCACCGGGTGCTTGCCCAGGGCCTCGGAGAGCGAGGCGCCCCCCTCGACGTCGTCCGCGACCGCCCCGACCACGGTCTTGAGCGGGCCCGGACGCAGCTGGCCCTCGCACACCCGCAGGGAACGGACGATGGTGATGCCCGCCCCCTGCAGGATGGCGAGCTGCGTGGTGAACTGCATGAGCCGCTTGGGGGCCACGCGGCCGCCGAAGAAGGAGCGGCCCGGTCTCGCTTCCGCGCCCGGCGCGCTCCCCGGCGCGCGCCGCGGCGCCGCCTCCTGCGTTCTCTTGCGCTCGATCTTGGCCGGCATAGGGCGCCTCCGTCACCTCTCCACGACAGTCTCGCGCAGCACTTCCTCGACCGTCGTCTCCCCGTCGAAGATGGCCACCAGACCCGCCTCGCGCAGCGGGCGCATGCCCTCCTCGATCACCAGGGAGCGCAGCCGCGAGGACGAGGCATGCTCCAGCAGCGCGCGCTTGATGCGCTCCGTCACGAGCATGATCTCGAACAGGCCGAGGCGGCCCTTGAAGCCCGAGAAGTTGCAGTTCTCGCAGCCGCGCCCGCGGGCGAACTGCTTGCCGCCGAGGCTCGGCGCCTCGAGTTCCAGCTCGCGCAGCAGCTCCGGGTCGGGATCGTACCACTCGCGGCAGTCGCGGCAGATGCGGCGCACCAGGCGCTGCGCCACGACCGCCTGCAGCGTCGCGGCGATGAGGAAAGCCTCGACGCCGATGTCGACGAGGCGCATCACGGCCGAGGGGGCGTCGTTGGTGTGCAGGGTGGAGAAGACCAGGTGGCCGGTGAGCGCCGCCTCGACGGCGATCTGCGCCGTCTCGCGGTCGCGGATCTCGCCCACCAGGATCACGTCCGGGTCCTGGCGCAGGATCGTGCGCAGCACCCGCGCGTAGGTCACCCCGATCTCCTCGTTGATCGGGATCTGCACGATCCCCTCGAGGTCGTACTCGACGGGGTCCTCGGTGGTGATGATCTTCACCTCGATCGAGTTCGACTCCTGCAGCACCGAGTAGAGCGTCGTCGTCTTGCCCGAGCCCGTCGGCCCGGTCACGAGCACGATCCCGTTCGGCAGCTGCGCCAGGCGGCGCACCACGGCGAGCTGATCGCCGCGCAGCCCCAGGTTTTCCAGGTCGAGATGGACGACGCTGCGGTCGAGCACGCGCATCACGCACGACTCGCCGTACACCGTCGGCAGCGTCGACACGCGCAGGTCGATCGGCCGCCCGCCGATGGCCAGCTCGATCCTGCCGTCCTGCGGGATGCGCGTCTCGGCGATGTCCAGGCTGGCCATCACCTTGACGCGCGAGATGAGCGGCACGGCGAGCGTCACCGGCGGCGGCTCCATCTCGTAGAGCACGCCGTCCACGCGGTAGCGCACCTTGAACTCGCCGACGAAGGGCTCCAGGTGGATGTCGGAGGCGCGGTCCTTGATCGCCTGGAAGAGGATGTAGTTGAGCAGCTTCACCACCGGGGCGGCGTGCGCCAGCGCCGCCCGGTCCTCGAGGTCGAGCGCGCCGCTGGCCGCCTCGCGCCGCAGCTCGTCCACGGCGGCGCCCATGCCCTTCTTCAGGTCCTGCGCGCCGTAGTGCTTCTCCAGCGCCTGCTCGAGCGCCGCGCCGTCCGCGATCGCCCCCTTGACCTCGCAGCCGGAAAGGAAGCGCAGCTCGTCCAGGCAGCTGGCGTTCAGGGGGTCGGCCAACGCCACCGTGAGCACGCCCTCCTCCAGCCGCACCGGGATGACGCGCAGCAAGGTCGCGGTCGACGCGTCGATCTTGGCGAGCGCCTCCGGGGCGATGTTCAGGGTGGAAAGGTCGACGACCGCCATGCCGGCCTGGAGGCCGAGCGCCTTGGCCAGGTCCGCGCGCGCGATGGCCCCCATGCCGACCAGGATCTCGCCGATGGCGCCGCCGCCCTTGCGCTGCTCCGCCAGCGCCTCCTGGATCTGGCCCTCGTGGACCTTCCCCATCTCCTTGAGGATCTGCCCGAGGAGCCTGCGGCCGGTCATGCCTTGCCCTCTGCCGCCGCCGGGCCGCCGAGCTTCCCGAGGAAGTCGTTGCGGTTCATGCAGTACTCCAGCGCCGTCTCCCGGGTGATCGCCCCCTTCTTCACCAGCTCGAGGAGGTGGTCGTCGAGCAGCAGCATGCCCAGCTTGCGCGAGGTCTGGATCACCGACGGGATCTTGAAGGTCTCGTTCTTGCGGATGTGGTTCTCCACGGCCGGCGTGCTCACCAGGATCTCGAAGGCCGCCACGCGCCCCTTGCCGTCGGCGCGCGGCATCAGCACCTGGGAGATCACCCCCAGCAGCGCGACCGCGAGCTGGGCGCGGATCTGCTCCTGCTGCTCGTGCGGGAAGCTGTCGATGATGCGGTCCACGGTGCGCGCCGAGCCGGTGGTGTGCAGCGTGGCGAACACCAGGTGGCCGGTCTCGGCCGCGGTGATCGCGGTGCTGATCGTCTCGTTGTCGCGCATCTCGCCGAGGAGCATCACGTCCGGGTCCTGGCGCAGCCCGCGGCGCAGCGCCTCGGCGAAGCCGGGCACGTCGTGCCCCACCTCGCGCTGCATGATCAGGGACTTCTGATGCGTGTGGTAGTACTCGATCGGGTCCTCGATGGTGATGATGTGCTGGTCGTAAGTGCGGTTGATGTAGTCCACCATCGTGGCCAGCGTCGTCGTCTTGCCCGATCCGGTGGGGCCGGTGACCAGGACGAGCCCGCGCGGCTGGTTGAGCAGGTCGCGCACGCTGCCCGGCAGCCCGATCTCCTCGAAGGTGAGCAGCACGCTGGGAATGAGGCGCATGGCCGCGCCGTAGTTGCCCTTCTCCTTGAAGATCGAGCAGCGGAAGCGCGCCCGGTCCTCGAAGGCGACGGCGAAGTCCGAGGTCCCGACCCGCTCCAGCTCGTCCCACTTCCCCGGCGGGGCGAGCTCCTTGACCAGGGCGCGCGTGTCCGCCGCGCTCAGGTCGGGCAGGTCGAGGGAGCGCAGCCGCCCGTGCAGGCGGATGACCGGCGGCCGGCCGACCGTGAGATGCAGGTCGGAGCCGTTGGCCTCGATGGTGGTCAGCATCAGTTTCTTCAGATCGAAGTTCACGCGGCGCTCCAGGGAAGTCGCGGTCAGCCTCTCACTCCAGCGAGTGCGCGATGCGCAGGATCTCGGGCACGGTCGTCGTGCCGGACAGGACCTTGCGCGCGCCGTCCTCGAGCAGCGTCGTCATGCGCCCGGTGACCCGGGCGCGCTCGCGCACGAGGTGCGTGGCCGCGCCCTCGAAGACCAGCTCGCGCAGGCCCGAGTCCATCTCCAGCAGCTCGAACACGCCGACGCGGCCGCGGAAGCCGGTGCGGTCGCAGCGCGCGCACCCTTCCGCGCGATAGAGCTGCCGCCCGCGCGTCGCCTCCGCGTCCAGGCCGATGGCGCGCAGCTCGCTCTCTTCCGCCCGCTGCGGCTGGCGGCAGTGCGGGCAGAGCACGCGCACCAGCCGCTGCGCCATGACGGCCTGCACCGAGGCGGACACCAGGAACGGCTTGATGCCCATGTCGATGAGGCGCGTCAGCGCCGACGGGGCGTCGTTGGTGTGCAGGGTGGAGAACACCAGGTGGCCGGTGAGCGCCGCCTGCACCGCGATCTCCGCGGTCTCGCGGTCGCGGATCTCGCCGACGAGGATGATGTTCGGCGCCTGGCGCAGCATGGCGCGCAGGATGCGCGCGAAGTCGAGGCCGATCTTCTGCCGCACCTGGCACTGGTTGATGCCCTGCAGCTGGTACTCCACCGGGTCTTCCGCTGTGATGATCTTGACGTCCGGCCGGTTCAGCTCCTTCAGGGCGGCGTAGAGCGTGGTCGTCTTGCCGGAGCCGGTCGGCCCGGTGACCAGGAAGATGCCGTTCGGGCGGCGGATGATCGAACGGAAGCGCGCGTAGTCCGCCGCGTCGAAGCCGAGCTCCTCGAGCGAGACCAGCCCGCGCTCCTGGTCCAGGATGCGCATGACCATCGACTCGCCGTGGTTCGACGGCAGCACCGATGCGCGGATGTCGAGGTCGCGCCCCTGCACCTTGACGCCGATGCGCCCGTCCTGGGGCTTGCGCTTCTCCGCGATGTCCATGTTGGCCATGAGCTTGAGGCGCGACAACAGGGGCGCGTGCAGGTGGGACGGGTGGCTGGTGCGCTCGGCCAGCACGCCGTCCACGCGGTAGCGCACGCGCACGCGGTCGGCGAACGGCTCGACGTGGATGTCCGAGGCGCGCTCCTCGACCGCGGCCTCGACCATCTGCTGCACCAGGCGAATGATGGGCGCGTCGTCCGTGGACCAGGGGCAGGAAGCTCTGCTCCTCGACCAGCTGGCGCGGGACCAGCTGGATGATCTGCGCCGGGACCTTGCCCCGGCGCAGGTCGACGTAGGGGAGCTGCGCCTGCGCCGCCAGCGCCTTCGCGACCTGCTCCTCCTGGCAGAGCCCGAGCGCCACGAGCGCCTCGCCGACGCGCAGCTTCTTGCCCTTCTGGTAGTTGAGGGCCTTCGCGAGGGCTTGTTCGTCGACGGCGCCCATTTCGACGAGGATCTGGCCGAGCAGCTTGCGGGTCATCTGGCCTTGCGGAAGTCCTCCCGAGGAGGTCGTTGGTCCTGCGGACGGTCTAGCGTCCCGACCGGGAGAGTGTAACGACGCCGCGGCGGCGCGAAACCCCGCGCGCGAAGTCGAATCTCCTGATGAAAGCGCCCCCCCGATCCTCTAGGCTGTCCTTCTTATGCGCCTACCGGCAGCCATGGTGCCTTGCGTGCTGGCGGCCGCGGGTTGCGCCTGCCCGCAGGACGTCGATCTGAGCACTCCGCAGGGCACGCTCGACTCGTTCCGCCAGGCCTTCGCCTGCGACGACGCCGTCGATCTGGAGTACCGCTGCTTCTCCAGCGACGTCAAGCAGGCCTTCGGCGGCCTGAGCGCCTACGCCGTCGGGCGCGAGGTGTTCCGGCGCGAGCACCCACTGCTCGTCGCCTACCTGAGGCTCAACGATCTGCAGGAGCGCATCGCCGTGGTCTTCAACGAGGACGGCAACAGCGCCGTCGCCACGATCGACACCGGCGAGGGATTCCTGGAAGTCCTGCTGGTGAACGAGCCCGAGTACCTGCTGGTACATCCGGACGGCTCGGTCACGAGCGAGTACGCGGACCGGGTGACGGCGCGCCGCTGCGCGTCCGATCAGGTGCTGGCGGTGATCCAGGACAGGGATCTCCCGGCCGAGCCGCTCAAACCCATCCAACGCATCGAACTGAGGTCCAGGTGGGTCATCGCGTCCCTGCCGGGCCTCGACAAGGCAGTGCAGGCAGTCGACAAGACGAGCCAACCGGCCCCCTGACGGGGCGACGAGAGGAGAATCATGACGGAGCAACTGGTCTTCTTCTTTGGCGAGGGCAAGGCCGACGGCGATGCCAAGATGAAGCACACGCTCGGCGGCAAGGGCGCCAACCTGGCGGAGATGACGAACCTCGGCATCCCCGTCCCGCCGGGATTCACCATCAGCACCGACTGCTGCGGCTACGTCTCCAAGAACAAGACGTGGCCCAAGGGTCTGGACAAGATGGTCAGGACGGCGCTCGCCCGGCTCGAGAAGGTCGCGGGCAGGAAGTTCGGGGACGCCCGGGATCCCCTGCTCGTCTCGGTGCGCTCCGGGGCCGCGTCCTCGATGCCCGGGATGATGGACACGGTGCTCAACCTCGGCCTCAGCCCGCAGTCCGTCAAAGGGCTGGCCAAGAAGACCGGCAATCCCCGCCTCGCGTGGGACTCCTACCGCCGCTTCGTGAACATGTTCGGCAACGTGGTGTGCGGCGTGAGCCACGAGCTGTTCGAAGAGGCCATGGCGGCGGTGAAGGCCCAGCACGGCGCGCAGAAGGACCTCGACCTCGACGCCGCGGCCATGGAGGACCTGGCCAAGCGCTACCTCAAGATCTTCGAGAAGGCGACCGGAGAGGCCTTCCCCAGCGACCCGTGGGAACAGCTGCAGCGCGCCATCAACGCCGTCTTCCAGTCGTGGGACAACGAGCGCGCGGTCACCTACCGCCGGCTCAACAAGATCACCGGCCTGCGCGGCACGGCGGTCAACGTGCAGACCATGGTCTTCGGCAACTACGGCGACACATCCGCCACCGGCGTGTGCTTCACGCGCGACCCAAGCACCGGCGAGAACGTCTTCTACGGCGAGTTCCTGCCCAACGCCCAGGGCGAGGACGTGGTCGCGGGAATCCGCACGCCGCTCCCCATCGCCGACATCGACAAGCACATCCCCGGCACCTACGAGAAGCTCATCGGCATCAAGCACCAGCTCGAGGAGCACTATCACGACGTCCAGGACATCGAGTTCACGGTCCAGGAAGGGGAGCTGTTCATGCTCCAGACCAGGACCGGGAAGCGCACCGGCAAGGCGGCCGTGCGCATCGCGGTGGAGATGGTCAAGGAGAAGCTGATCTCGAAGAAGGACGCCATCCGCCAGGTCGATCCCGCGGCGCTCGACCAGCTCCTCCATCCCGACTTCGATCCGCACTGCGAGAGGAAGGAGATCGGCAAGGGCCTGCCGGCCTCGCCGGGCGCGGCGTCGGGCCGCATCTACTTCTCGGCGGAAGACGCCGAGGCCGCCGCGGCGCGCAGCGAGGCGGTCATCCTGGTGCGCCACGAGACCTCGCCCGAGGACATCGGCGGCATGCACGTCTCGAAGGGGATCCTCACCTCGCGCGGCGGCATGACCTCGCACGCCGCGGTCGTCGCCCGCGGCATGGGCACCTGCTGCGTGGCAGGGTGCGGCGAGATCTCCATCGACGACAAGAACAAGACCATGACCTCGCGCGGCATCACCCTCAAGGAGGGCGACTGGATCTCGCTCGACGGCTCGCTCGGCAAGGTCTACGAGGGCAAGCTGCCGACCATCGATCCTCAGTTCTCCAAGGAGTTCGAGACGCTCATGGGCTGGGCGGACGAGAAGCGCCGCCTCAAGGTGCGCACCAACGCCGACACGCCCAAGGACTGCGAGGTGGCGCGCCGCTTCGGCGCCCAGGGCATCGGCCTGTGCCGCACGGAGCACATGTTCTTCGACGAGGCCCGCATCATGGCGGTGCGCGAGATGATCGTCGCCGCCAACAAGGAGCAGCGCAGGGCCGCGCTCGACAAGCTGCTGCCGCACCAGCGCTCCGACTTCATCGGCATCTTCAAGGCGATGGACGGCCTGCCGGTGACCATTCGCCTGCTCGACCCGCCGCTGCATGAGTTCCTGCCCCTCACCGAGGAGTCGCAGGCCGAGGTGGCGAAGTCGATGGGCGTCAAGGTCGACGTCATCCGCCGCAAGGTCTCCGAGCTGCACGAGATCAACCCCATGCTCGGGCACCGCGGCTGCCGCCTCGGGCTGACGCATCCCGAGATCTACGAGATGCAGGTGCGCGCCATCGTCGAGGCGGTCGCCGCCTGCGAGCAGGAGGGCGTCAAGGTTCTGCCCGAGATCATGCATCCGCTGGTCGCCACGCGCACCGAGCTGACGCAGCTGCGCGCCATGACCGAGCGCGTCATCGAGGAGGTGCGCCAGGAATCCGGTCTCAAGGCCGACATCCTCATCGGCACGATGATCGAGGTGCCGCGCGCGGCGCTCACCGCCGACGAGATCGCCGAGGAGGCCGACTTCTTCTCCTTCGGCACCAACGACCTCACGCAGATGACCTTCGGCTTCTCGCGCGACGACACCGGCCCGATCCTCATCCACTACCAGACCACGGGCATCCTCGACGTCGATCCCTTCGCCTGCCTCGACGTCACCGGCGTCGGGCAGCTGGTGCGCATGGCGGTCGAGAAGGGCCGCAAGACGCGCCGCTCGCTCAAGTGCGGGATCTGCGGCGAGCACGGCGGCGATCCCAAGTCGATCGCGTTCTGCAACGAGGTCGGCCTGGACTACGTGTCCTGCTCGCCCTATCGCGTGCCGATCGCTCGCCTCGCCGCGGCGCAGGCGAGCCTCGGCCAGGTGACCGCGACGGAGTAGTCGGGAACGCTCCGGCGCATGAACGCGCGGGGCCTGCCGCGGGCGACCGCGGCAGGCCCCGCGCGCGTTTTCCGCGCCGGATGGCGGCGGCCGCTACTTGACGACCGCCCCGTCTCCCCAGGCGCAGATGCGGTTTCCCCCGAGATTCGACGCGGTCCGCATGGCGCGCAGCGCCCTTTCCACGAAGTCCTCGACCGTCGCGACGTCCTCGCTCGGCAGCGCCGCGATGCCGACGCTGGCGCGGATCGAGATCTCCTCCTGGCCGAAACTGACCGTGCGCGAGCAGACCTGCTGGAACACGCGGTCCGCCATGCTGCGCGCGCCTTCGAGGGTCGTGTGCGGCAGGAGCAGCAGGAAGCGCGCATCATCCACCCGGCCGGCGCTGTCCACGTCGCGCGATTCGCACAGGAAGATCCCGGCCACCTCGAGCAGGATCTCCTGCGCCACCGGCTTGCCGCAGGAGCGGCTCACCTCGGCGTAGTTCTCCACGTCGACCAGGAGAATGGCCAGGGGGTGGTCGTAGCGCCGCGCCTTCTTGAACTCCTCCTCCAGCTTGAGGGTCATGTACGCCTTGTGGTGCAGGCCGGTGAGCGGGTCGGAGATCTTGCTCACGATCGGATCGCTCGCGGCTGGACCCGTACGCAGCAGCTCCTTGAGGAAGCGGTCGCGCGTCGCCGAGCGCCCGGTCAGCACGCTCTGCGCCTGATCCTGGGGCGCGACGCGCGCCTGCGCGATCTCCTCCAGGTCGTCCTCGAGCAACGGCTCGCACAGGATCAGGTCCGCGCCTTCGGCGCGCGCGCGGCCCCGGCCGTAGTTGTCCCCGGTCTCCAGGACCAGGACGATCGGCACCGGGCGCGGAGCGACCAGGGTCCTGGCCTCGCGGCACAGCTCGAAACCAGAGAGCTTCGGCAGGATCCCGTCGGCGACGATCAGGTCGGCGCCCCCCTGGCGCACCAGGTTCAGCGCATCAAGCCCATCCTGCGCCTCCGCGACCAGGTAGCCCCGCGCCTCCAGGAAACGGCGCACCGCGCCCCGGGCCTCGCCCTCGAGGCGGGCCACGACCGCGCGCTTGCTCTCGGCCATCATGACCTCCCGTCAGGCCGCCAACTTCCGTTCCGCGCGCCGGCGTGCAGCCGGACGCATGCGAACGTGGCGGACCTCTTGACTCTTATCGACCCGACGAGGTCGCCCCTTGAGCGAAAAATGCTCGTGGCAGCGCGATTGCGCGGGCCGCCTGCGAGACGCTAACCAGCGCTCAATTCCCGGATTATGTCGTCCGGGATCTCGAGGTTCGAGTGCGACGTCTGCACGTCGTCGTGCTCGTCGAAGGCGTCGAGCAGCCTCAGGATCTTCTCGGCGTTCGCCCGATCCAGGGTCACGAGGTTCTGCGGGATCATCGCGATCTCGGCCTTCTGCGCCTTGAAGCCGGCCGCCACGATGCCCTTGTGCAGGGTCGAGAGCGTGGCCGCCCCTCCCACGATCACGAACTGATCCCCTTCGCGCCGCAGGTCCTCCGCTCCCAGCTCCATCACCGCTTCGGTCAGCCGGTCCTCATCCACGCCCTCGGCCGCGATTTCCACCCGGGCCCGAGCCTCGAACATCCACGCGACCGAACCAGCGTCCGCCAACCTCCCGCCGAACCTCTCCAGGAGCTTGCGCATCTCGGAGGCCGTGCGGTTGCGGTTGTCCGTCAGGCAGTCGACCAGCATGGCCACGCCGCCGGGCCCGTACGCCTCGTAGCGGATCTCCTCGAAGGTCTGGCCCTCCAGTTCGCCGGTGCCCCGCTTGATGGCGCGGTCGATGCGTTCCTTAGGCATGTTGTCGGCGCGCGCCTTCTCGATCGCCAGCGCCAGGCGAGCGTTCATCGCGGGATCTCCCCCGCCGATCCGGGCGGCGCTGCCGATGAGCTTGGCGTGCTTGGAGAAGACCGCCCCCTTCTTGGCGTCGACAGCCGCCTTGCGGTGCTGGATGTTGGCCGAGTGTGAGTGACCTGCCATGTCGTTGACCCGCTGCCCGCCCCGGACCAGGGGCGCGCGCTCGGCTATGCCGCCACAAGCCTACCACGCCGGCGGCGCAGCGCGGGCGCTCGCCGCGAAACGACAGCCGCGAGAGCCGCGCCGAATCAGCGCTTCGAGAACTGGAAGGCGCGCCGCGCGCCGCGCAGGCCGTACTTCTTGCGCTCCTTCATGCGGCTGTCGCGGGTGAGGTGGCCGTTCTCGCGCAACGCCGCCTCGAACCCCGGCTCGATGGTCTTGAGCGCGCGGCCGATGCCCAGAGCCGTGGCTCCGGCCTGGCCGGTGATTCCCCCGCCCGACACGCTCACGAACACGTCGAACTTGTCCGCCGTGTTCGTCGCGCGCAGCGGGCCGGTCACCGTGAGCTGCGCCTGCAGCGTCGGGAAGTAGGAGCGGCATTCCTTGCCGTTGACCATGATCGTCCCGGTGCCGCTCTTCATGCGGACGCGCGCGACCGACGACTTGCGCCGGCCCGTGCCCCACACGAACCGGTCGAGCACGATCGGCGCCGCCGGCAGCAACGGGGCGGGGGGCGTCTGGCTTCCCTCGGACTGGTCGTTCCTGGTCGCTTCCTCAGGCTCCATCTGTCTGCACTCGAGCTCCTTCAGACGGTCTCGGGAAAGGGCTGCGGCTGCTGGGCGACGTGCGGATGCTTCGGACCCGCGTACACCTTCAGCTTGGCATAGAGCCTGCGCCCCAGCTTGTTCTTGGGCAGCATGCGGCGCACGGCGAGCTGCACCACCTTGGCCGGATTACGTTCGAAGACCTCGGTCATCGGGTCGCGCCTCAGCCCGCCGAGCCAGCCGGTATGGTACGTGATGAGCCGCGTGCGCGGCCTGTCCGGCGGCGAGACCTTCACCTTGTCCGCGTTCACCACGATCACGAAGTCGCCCGTGTCGACGTGCGGCGTGTAGATAGGCTGGTGCTTGCCCATCAGGACCGTGGCGATCCTGACGGCGAGCCGTCCGAGGACCTGGTCCGTTCCATCGACGACCAGCCAGCGGCGCTTCATGTCCTCGGGCCTGGCCATGTACGAACCCATGAGTCCACTCCTGTCTGACCGCTCGACGATGACGGCTTCGCCAGCCGTTCCGCCGCCGCGGCGACCGCTTTCCTCGTCGAGCGGTTCCTGCGCGCGGCGCGAAACGGGCGACTTTAGCCGGCGCCCCGCCGAAGTCAAGACGCCAGTTGCGCCGGCGGAGCAGGACGCCGCGCGCGAACGATGCTCCGATCAGGAGCCGACGCCGGCATCAGCGGCCTGATCGGAACGCGGCAGGAACAGGAGGCTCCCGCCGACAGGCCGGTAGTGGGGATACTCGAAGTTCAGGCGCGCCTCCTCCAGCCCGGCCAGGTTCGGGAAGATCTCGAGGATGCGGCGCAGGTGCTCGATCTTGGTTTCCACCGGGATGTCGTTCATCCCGAAGTCCTTCGAGCGCCGGGCGCGCCCCCACTCGACGAGCGCCCCCGAGGCCGTCCGCAGATGGACCTCCCCGCGCGCCACGATCGCCCCCTGGACCGAACTCCGCACCTCGAGAGCGACGGGTGCGGTTTCGCGGATGAGCCGCGCACCAGGCTCGCGCAACGCCAGAATCTCCGCCGCAACCTGAGCAGCGGATATGACTTCTGGGTCCTCCGCCAGGCGGCCGACAAGCGGCGGATGGGCGAGGACCAGACCGTTGACCGGGAGAATCGGGTACGCGAATGAGGAATCCGCGTCCCTGGGCTCGGCGTGGACGACGAAGCCGGTTTCATCAACGAGGTAGCGCGTCGCCCCAGTTTCGATGGCGACCAGCGGCTTCCTCAACACCAGCTCGACGCGCGCGCGGTTCGGAAACAGGCGCTCGACGCCGCACACCCCGGCGATCCAGGGAGACACGCGGCCGAGCGCGCCGGCCATGCGCACCGCGAAGTCGGGGGCGAAGATCGAGACCGATTCGCTCCGACCCAGGTCGACGCGAATGATGTCGACGACCGGCTTGGGCAGCCACGGCGGACCGGTTTCCGCCACGATCCTCGCCGGATCCACGACGAAACGGGTATCCTCGCGCGCGATGCCTGCCAGATGGCGCGCGCCAAGGGCGAGACAGGACAGAACGACGACGCTCGCCAGAACCCGGGCCGCGGGCGTGGCGGCACGCCGCCAGCGCTGCGCCTCCGCGGATTCGCGACCGCCCTTCCCTTGCGTCCTGCTCATGCCTCGATCGCATCCAGCCGGCCCGCGGGCCAGCCGTGCTCAACGCGGGAGATCAGGTGACGCGGCTGGCCGTCGCCCTCGGCGTCTCCACGACACGCCGGTCCTCGGCGCCGCCCGAGCCGCGCAGCAGGCCCTCGACGTCGCCGATGTACATCTCGAGGGTCGTCACCATGGCATCGAGCCGCTCGCGATCGAGACTGATCGCCCTGTCGGCCTTGTGCAGATCGAGCTCGTGGTTGAAGAGATCCACGACGACCTTCACGGCGCTGAGCCGCCGCACCATGCCGTCCGCGGCGCCACCTGTGGCTTTTTCCATCTCTGGGTCCCCCTCGGGGTTGCTGATACCGGATGCTCTTTTGGACAGGAAGCCAGCGGGAGACGCGATCGCTCCCGACCCGACAGGGGCGCAATGTAGCAGGCGCCGCGCCGCGCCGACAAGCATGAAATGCGCTGGCGCCGGGGGCCGGCGGCGCCCGCGGTTTCCCGTTGCCTTTCCCCGCGCTGCCGCTGAGAATGCCCGCACGTCGTCTCTCCAGAGGAGTGCTCTCGCGAGTTGAAGGAAGGCCCCAGCCGCGCCTCCGCCGCCTCCCCGGCCGCGCGCCGCACCTACCGGGGGCTGGTTCTCAATCCCTTTCAGGAGGAAGCGCTCGAGGCCATCGCCGCCGGCCGCTCGGTCCTCCTCTCGGCCCCCACCGGCGCGGGCAAGACCCTGGTGGCGGAGTACGCCATCGAGGAGACCCTCAAGCGCGGGCGGCGCGCCATCTACACCGCGCCGATCAAGGCCCTCTCCAACCAGAAGTACCGCGACTTCAAGGCCGACCCGGGCATCGACGTCGGCATCATGACCGGCGACGTGACCATCAACCCCGGCGCGCCTCTGCTCGTGATGACGACGGAGATCTTTCGCAACACGGTGTTCGAGTCGCCCGGCGAGCTCGGCGACGTCGAATACGTGGTGTTCGACGAGATCCACTACATGGACGATCTCGAGCGCGGCACCGTCTGGGAAGAGTCCATCATCTTCGCCCCCCCGCAGATCAAGCTCATCTGCCTCTCGGCCACCGTGTCCAACCTCGGCCAGTTCGGACAGTGGATCCGCCTCACGCGCGCCGCGCCCCTCGAGATCATCCACCACGGCGAGCGGCCGGTCCCGCTGCGCCACTACATCTTCTTCCCCGGCCACGGCCCGCTGCGCGCGGACAAAGCCCCCCGCTTCCCCAGGGCGGGCCCGCGCAAGCGCACGCGCGGACCGAAGCACAACGTCATCGACCTGGTGCAGCAGAACGGGACGATGCCGATCCTGTTCTTCTGCTTCAGCCGCAAGGAATGCGAGGAACGGGCGAGGAACCACTGGCGCCGCCATTTCCTCCAGCCGGTGGAGCGCCGCCGGATGGAGCAGCACTTCGAGGAGGTCTGCGACCTCTACGGCATGGCGCCGGACGGCGTC
>JACQZJ010000035.1 GCA_016213895.1 Planctomycetota bacterium
CGAGGTTCGGCAGCTCCGCGGTCATGGCGGGCAGGCAGTCGCCGAGCAGGAGCGCGGGCACGGCAACGAAGAGCGCCGCGGCGGCGAAAAGCGCGCACGGCCTGAGCCAGGCGCCGCCGCCGAAGGCCAGGACCAGCACCGCGTCGGCCGCGTCCGCCGCCCACGGCGCCAGCAGGATGGCAACGCCGCCCGCGCAGGCGAGCGCCGCGAAGAGCGCCAGCGGGCGGCTCACCAGGTCGGCGACGCGCCCGGAGCCCCACGCCCCGAGTGCGAGGAAGCCGAGGAAGGCGGCGGTCACCGCGGCCGCCGCCAGCACCGTGCCGCCGCCGACGGCGGCGAACTGGCGCACCGCCGCCAGCTCGAAGGCCACGGCCGCGGCGCCGCTGGCGAAAAGCAGGCAGGCCCGGAGCAGGTTCGCAGGATTCAAAGGGGATAGTCCTCCGCGCTGGCGCAGGCCGGATCATAGCGGCGCGCCGCGCCGCGCGGCAGCCGCTCGCGCGGGCGTCTAGCGGCCGCGGCGCGGGGGGCCGTACATTCGCTCCAGCGCGGCCTGCAGGTCGTTGAATGCCTGCTCCTGCGCGGCCAGCGGGCGGTCGAAGTCCAGCGATCCGTCGAAGCGCGTGATGCGCCGCAGCACGTAGAACGCCGCCTCGCGCGCCGGCTTCGCCGCGTCCGCCTCAGCGACCATGTCCATGCAACGGCGCGCCACGGCCGGCGACGCGATCCGCACCAGCCCCTCGACCACCGCCGGCTCGACCGGGGCGCTCCCCAGCTTGCCGATCAGCCACTCCACGTCGCGTTCCTCGACCTTGCGTGCGACCAGCACCACCCGCGGAGACTCCTTGCGCCGCCGCAAGGTCTCCTCGACGGAGGCGCGGTCCTGGCTGGCCAGCGCCATGCTCACGAGCTGCGTGAGCACCCTCGCCGGGTCCTCGAGATGGGAGAACTCCCCGCCGCCCGAATCCGCGATCTCCCTGAGCGCGTCCACCGCCTCCACCTGGCGTGCGCTGGAGAGCTGCCCGGCGCCGGTGAAGATCGTGCTGACCACGACCGACGAGCGCGTGCTCCTGACCGCCGAGCGGATGCGCGTGCGCAGCTTGACCATGTCCTCCGCGTGCGGCGGCGCATCGGCGACGATGAGCAGCACCTTGTGCGCGTCCTTCCGTAGCGGTCGGTCGAAAGCGGCGCGGCGTGCGTGACGTAGTCGTCCCTGTGGTCGCGATAGGCGACGACGCCGAGGCGCAGATTCGGGATCAGGGCGGCGAGGTCCGTGATCATCCGGTCCACGGTCTGCTTCGCGGCGCGCAGGAACAGCTCCATGCTCGCCGTCGTGTCGATCAGGAAGACGACGTCCAGCCCCTGCTCGCGGAAGCGCCTGAGCCTCTCCCCCAGAGGACCGCCCACTCCCTCCAGGCGGATGCCGCGGCCGCCGAAGCCGCCGCGCGCGCCGCTTCCTCCCACGCCGAGCCGCGACGCTCCGCCCAACGCATCGGCGCTCAGCGGACCCACGCCCGCGACATCCGTCTCCTCCTCCTCGGTCAACTCGAACGGGTCGATCTCCGGCAGCTCCTCCTCGGTCTCGAGTTCCTCCGGCGGCGACTCCTCGATCTCCTCCGGCTCCTCCGCCGGCATGGCGTCGCCGCCCTGGTCGAGGGCGGCGGCGATGATCCGCACTTCGTCGTCGAGCGCCGGCCGCTCGAGCCCGCTCTGCAGGGACCAGATGAGCAGCGCGTGCGCCAGCACGGAGATCACCAGGCTCGGCGCGCGGCGCAGCTCGCGCAGGAACAGGCGCTGGAATTCCTGCTCGAGGGAGAGCGCGGCGTTCGGCCGCGAGCGCACGGCCGGACCGATCGCGCCCTTGTCGATGCGCATGCAGAGGCCCCCGACCTGCACTTCCTCGCCCCCGCTCAGCAGCGCTTCCTTGACCGCCTGGCCGGCCACGACCAGGGACGCGTCCGCATCGAGCGTCTTGATGTGGATGCCCGCGCCGCGCTTCTTCAAACGCGCGTGGAAGGGCTTCACCGAGCCGTGGGCGAGCTGGATGCCGTTGCGCGCGTCCGACCCGATCGTGATCGGCCGCAGCACCGGCAAGGGCAAGGCCCGCTGGTCGAGCACGATCCGCCAGGTCTCGAACCCGGGCGCGCCGCCGTGGCCACCCTGGCGGGACGCTGCGCCGGGACGCCTCAGGGAACTTGGCGCCGCCGGCCCGTCCGGCCGCGCAACGCCCGCACCGCGCTCCTCGCCGCTGGCCTGTGCGCGCGGGAGGCGGGGGCCCGCCCCTTCGTCCAGCGGGCTGTCGGGCGTCTTCCGGCTGGGATTCGCGTCTGCCATGCTTGGATCAATCGACCAAACAACCAGCGGGCTAAAGAGTTATGTTGATCGACTGGGTCCTTTTTTCGATCTCGAGGTCCGGCGTCGGTCTCATCTCCATTGCATCCTATAGCCGGCAGCAGGATGCCTGTGACATGCGATCAGGGATGGCTTCCAGCCGCGATGATCTCCACCATCTCTCGCACGGCGCGCTCGAGCCCCACGAGAACGGCGCGCGCAACGATGCTGTGTCCGATGTTCAGGTCCTCGATGCCGGGGAGGGCCGCGACCGCCGCCGTGTTCTGGTAGTTCAGGCCGTGTCCCGCATGCACCACCAGCGCGCCGGAAGCAGCCGCTTGCGCCGCGCGCCGCAGCTCCGCGAGCTCGCGCCGCGCCGCCTCCGCGTCCCGCGCCAGGGCGTAGCGGCCCGTGTGCAGCTCGACCGCGCTGGCTCCCGCGGCGCTGGCCGCCGCGACCTGGCCCGCGTCCGGGTCGATGAACAGCGAGACGATGCGGCCGTCGCCGCGCAGGAGCCGCACCGCGCGCTGCACGTGCTCGAGGTTCCCGGCCACGTCCAGCCCGCCCTCGGTGGTCAGCTCCTGGCGCTTCTCGGGAACGAGCGTGACCTGTTCCGGCCGCACGCGGCAGGCGATCGCCACCATCTCGTCGCTCGCCGCCATCTCCAGGTTGAGGCGCGTGCCGACCGTCATGCGCAGGATCTCCAGGTCGCGGTCCTGGATGTGGCGCCGGTCCTCGCGCAGGTGGATCGTGATCCCCGAGGCGCCGCCCAGCTCGGCCAGCACGGCCGCATGCACCGGGTCCGGCTCGACGCCGCCACGCGCCTGGCGCACGGTGGCGACGTGATCGATGTTCACCTGCAGTCGGGCCATGCCGTGAATCCTCCACGAGCCTGCAGACGACGAGTATAGCCGCGGGTGCTGGCGCGACGTCCAGGCACCCGCGAGTCCGCAGAGAGAACCGCGGCATGCGCGGAAGCGGTATAGTGCGCGGGCGAGCATCCACGGCGCGGCGCGCGCGCCCGACCGCGCCGCTCTTCCTGACGCCCAGGGAGTCCCGTCTGACGCGCAAGTCGAACGCTCCTCGCATCCTCGCCGGGGCCCTGCGCGGCCGCGCCATCGCGACTCCGCCCGGCCGCGCCACGCGGCCCCTGCGCGCGCTCGCGCGCCGCTCCCTGTTCGACGTGCTCGGGCCGGGGATCGCCGGAGCGCGCGTTCTCGACCTGTTCGCCGGCGCGGGCACGGTCGGCCTCGAGGCGCTCTCGCGCGGCGCGACCGAGGTCATCCTGGTCGAGAAGGCGCCGCCCGCGGTGCGCGCCCTGCGCGCCAGCATCTCCTGTTTCGGCGTGGCCGAGAGCGCGCGCGTGGTCGTCGCCGACGTCCTCGCCTTCGTCCGGGACGGCGGCGCCGAGGCCTTCGACTTCATCTTCCTCGGGCCCCCGTACGCTTGTTTTTCGGGGGCGGCGGAAACGCGCATGGCCGAGGTTCTCGCCTGCGTCGGCCGGCTGCTGTCGGCGAGCGGAACTCTCGTGCTGGAAACGCCCGCCCGCCTGCCGCGACCGTCGGTCGCCGGGCTGACTTTACTCGAATCCCGTGCCTACGGAGACACGGCCCTCCACTTTTTCGACAGGCCGCCTCCGCCCTCCTCAAGCCGCGTTCTCCTCCAGTCGATCTACGTGAAGCCGAGGGGGCGCGAGCCCCCCGCCTCGACTCGACCAGGAGGAACCGCTGATCGGGAGGATTGAACAGACAGATTGACTGCTCGAGCGCGAACTGACGCACACCTACTGGAGACACACCTTTGGAGAGCTCGAGAATCGCGGAGATCCTATTTGGGATCCCTGATCGTCCCATTCCGCGGGAGGAACTGATAGAGAGTATCAAGAAGGCCATTGCCGAGGGCACGTACATCACCGACGAGCGCCTCGCCCAGGCCTTCGACCTGATGCTCGAGGAGATCCAGTCGGGCTAGACCCCGCCCGGCAGCCACGGCTGCCACGAACGGAGGATTCCGCATGAGACGTCCTTGCCTGTTTGGCCTGTTCCTCGTCGCGGTGCTCTGCGCCGGCGCTTCCGCGCGGGACGACGCGGTCGTCTGCGCTGGCTTGAACGACGTGATGGCGCAGCCCCGCGCCTACCTCAAGACCACGTTCCAGTTCGAGGGGCGCTTCGCCGGGCTCGGGGAGATCTATCAGCCCTTCTTCACCGTCTTCGACGAGTTCGTGCACGCGAACTTCGCGGCCTGGGACGCGCAGAACGACCTGCGCGCCGCCGACCAGTACGCGCAGAAGTGCTCCCTGCTCTACCTCGCGCGCCGCAGCGGCAAGCAGATCGAGAACATGTTCGGCCTGAAGAGGTACCAGCGCTTCCGCGCGACCGCGGTGGTGCAGAGCATCTTCGGCGGCCGGCCCTTCATCGAGGTGATCGACCTGGTCCCGCTCGACACGCACTACTCGGCCGAGACCCACCTGCGCGCGGCGTTCGGCCTGGCGCCGCCGCCCAGGAAGCCGTGGTGCCCGTGGCTCTCCTGCCGCGCGGAAGCGCGGGCGCCGGCGCAGCACGACGCCGTTGCCGCCGCGCCGCCCGCGGCCGCCGCCGCAGCGCGCCGGGAAGAGACGGCGCTGGCGCGCGCCGACTGACTTTCCGCGCCCCCGGCAGTATCCTGGGAACCTCTGTTCCGTCGAGAGGAGCGGAGGTTCCCCGCGCTTTTTCGGCGCCCGCGGTCGCTCATGCTGGTCGAACTGGAGATCGAGAACCTGGCTCTGATCCGCGCGGCGCGGATCGGCTTCTCCCCGCGGCTCAACGTCCTCACCGGCGCGACCGGCGCCGGCAAGACGCTCGTGCTGCGGGCGCTCGACCTCGTGCGCGGCCAGCGCGCCGAGCGCGCGCAGGTGCGCGAGGGCGCGGCGGAGTGCACGGTCTCCGCCCTGCTGCGCCTGCCGCCGCGCCTCGTGGAAGAGACCAGGAGGCGCATCGCCCCCGTCCCCCTGCAGGACGGCGAACTCCTGCTGGCGCGCACGCTCGGCCAGGACGGCGCGAGCCGCTGCTACATGAACGGCCGCCTCGTGCCGCTCGCCGCGCTGCGCGAGGCTGGCGCCCGCCTGATCGACGTGCTCGGGCAGGGAGAGGCCCGCCTCCTCGCCGACCAGGAGCACCGCGCCGGACTGGTGGACGCGTTCGGCGGCCTTGGCGCCGCGCGCGCCGCCTACCAGCAGGCGCGCGCCCGCGCCGCCGCCTGCGGCGAGCGCCGCGACCGCCTGCACGCCGAGACGCGCGAGAGAAGGCAGCGGCTCGACCTGCTCAGGTTCCAGGACGACGAGATCCGCGCGGCCGCGCCCGAGCCGGGCGAACTCGAGCGGCTCGGCCGCGAGCTGGACGTGCACGAGGCGGCCGCTGAGCTGCAGGCCCTGTGCACCGAGGGGCTGGCCGAGCTCTACGAGGCGGACGATTCCATGTTCGACCGCCTGGCCCGCCTGGAGCGGCGAGCAGGCGGCCTGAGCGGCGGCGCGCGCGACCTGCTGCAACCGGCGCTCACCGCGCTCGACCGCGCCGCGCGCGAGATCGAAGAGGCTGTAGCCGGGTTGCGCGCGGCGCTCGAAGGCGCCGCCGCCGAGCCGGCGCGGCACGCGCTCGTGACAGAACGCCTGGACGCCTTGCGCCGGCTCTGCGACCGCTACGGGCCGGGCGAGAAGGAGCTCTTCGCGCGCCGCGCCGCCATCGCCGCCGAGATCAGCCGCCTGGAACAGGACGAGGACGAGACGGCCGGCGCCGACCGCGAGGCGGCGGCGGCCCTCAGCGCGCTCGCGGAGCAGGGCGAGGCGCTCGACCGCGCGCGCCGCGCCGCCGGGGAGCGCCTCGCCGCGCAGGCGCAGGAGAGGCTGCGCGCCCTGGGCATGGAGGCCGCGCTCTTCACCACCGAGCTGGCGCGGCACGCGGGCGAGCACCTGCTCGAGCGGGCGCGCCCGACGGGCCTCTCCAGCGTCGACTTCCTGCTCGCGGCCAATCCCGGCCACCCGGCCCAGCCCCTCGCCAAGGTCGCAAGCGGCGGCGAGTCCGCGCGCATCGCGCTCGCCCTGCGCATGACGCTCTCCTCCGTGCTGGACGCGCCGGTCATGGTCTTCGACGAGATCGAGTCCGGCGTCGGCGCGCGCCTCGGCGAGGTCGTGGGCCGCAGCCTCAAGGCGCTCGCCGGCGAACGCCAGGTGATCGTGGTCACGCACCTGCCCCAGGTGGCCGCGTGCGCCGACAACCACCTGCACGTGGCGCGCGCCGAGCGCGGCGGCGCTACCGAGACCACCGTGGGCGCGCTGCACGGCAAGGAAAGAGAGGCCGAGATCGCGGCCATGCTGCGCGGCAGCCGGGCCGGCGGCACGACGCAGAGCGAGGCGCGCTCCATCCTCAAGCAGGCGCGGGAGGAGACATGAACGCGCGGCACGACGCCGCTCCCCGCCTGCTCGCGGCCAGGCCGGTCGAGCGCCCCTGGGGCGGCCGCGGTCTGCCCGAGTTCTCCTTGCCGGCGCCCGCGGGCGCCACCATTGGCGAGTGGTGGCTGCCGACCGACGAGTTCCCACTGCTGGTCAAGGTCATCGACGCGCGCGAGAACCTCTCGATCCAGCTCCACCCGGACGACGAGCTGGCGCGCAGAAAAGGCCTGCCCTGCGGCAAGAGCGAGGCCTGGCTGGTGCTGCAGGCCGCTCCCGGCGCGCGCATCTTTCTCGGCCTGCGGGAAGGCGTGGACGCGGAGCCGTTCCTTTCCGCGGCCGCCGCGGGCGCGGACGTCTCGCCGCTGCTCCGCGTCTTCATGCCGCGGCCCGGAGACCTCTTCTTCGTCCCGCCCGGGACGGTGCACGCGATCGGCGCGGGGCTGGTGATCCTGGAGGTGCAGCAGGTCAGCGACACCACCTACCGCGTGTTCGACTGGAACCGCGAGCCCAGGCGGCCGCTGCACCTGGCTGATGCGCGCCTCGCCCTGCGCGCAGACCCGCGCGCCGGACTCGTGCCGCCCGCGGCGCCCCAGGAGACGGCAGGATTGCGCCTGCGCGCCAGCGTGGCCTGCGAGCACTTCCGCCTCGAGGCGCTCGAGGTCGCGGCGCAAGGCGCCGTGCAGCCGCGCGCGCCGCGCGCCGAAGTCTGGTTCTGCTGGCAGGGCGCCGCCGCCATCTCCTACGCGGCGGGCGCGGTGCGGCTCGACCCGGGCTGCTTCTGCCTGGTGCCGGCCGGCGCCGGCGACATCGAGGTCCTCCCGCGCGCGGGCGCACGTTCCGCGCTGCTCGCGCGGATGCGGCAGCCGTGAAGGAGCGCCTGCAGAAGGTCCTGGCGCGCGCCGGCCTCGGCTCGAGGCGCTACTGCGAGACGCTCATCGCCGCCGGGCGCGTGCAAGTCGACGGCGCGCCGGCCGCCGGCCCGGGAGCGCGCGTCGATCCCGGCCTCGAGCAGGTGGAGGTGGACGGCCGCCCCATCCTGCTGCAGCAGCCGGTCTACTACCTGCTGAACAAGCCGCGGGGCTGCTCGTGCGCCGGCGGCGCGCGGCGCGGCGAGCGCAGCGCCGCCGGCCTGGTGCGCGCCGAGGACGGCGCGCGCCTGTTCAGCGCCGGCCGGCTCGACCAGGACGCCGAGGGAGCGCTCATCCTCACCAACGACGGCGAGTTCTCGAACCTGGTGACGCACCCGCGCTACGCGCTCCCCAAGACCTACCGCGTCAAGGTACGCGGCCGCGCCGAGTCCGGCCTGCTGGCGCGCGTGCGCGCGCGCCTTTCTCCCGGCGAGAAGGACGGGGGCGCAACGCGCGTCCAGGTGGTCAAGCGCTCGCGCCTCGCCTCCCTGCTGCACGTCACGCTCTGCGAGGGAAGGAGCCGCCGGCTGCGGTGCGCGCTCGCGCGCCTCGGCCTGCCGGTCCTCGAGATCGCGCGCATCCGCATCGGCTCCATCACCCTGGACGGCATGAAGCCGGGCGCCTACCGCCGCCTCGCCGCCGCCGAGGTCGAGGCGCTGCGCGAGGAGGCGCGCGCCGGCGCGGCGCCCCTGGGCGCACGGCCGCTCCCTGGACGTTCCTGACTTCCATCTTCGGCCCGCGCCCGGAGCGGCGCGCGCCCCCTCACTCCCGGCCGCGCTCTTCCCTCGAGGAGGGCTTGGCGCGCGTGCGGATCCAGCGCGTCAGGCCGTGCTTCTTCACCCAGTAGCGCACCTGGTCGCGGTGGATGCCGAGAAGCTGCGCCGCGCGGCTCTTGTTGCCCGCGCACTGCTCCAGCGCCTGATCAAGCAGGTCCTTGATCAGGTCGTCCAGCACCAGACCGCCTTGCGGCAGGGCGAGCAGCCGGCCGGGGCGCGCCGCCTGCACGGCACGTTCCGCTACGAGCACCATCTCCTCGAGGGCGAAGGGCTTCAGCAGGCAGTCGGCCGCGCCGCTGCGCATCGCCCGCACCGTGTCCGCTGCCGAGGAGCCGGCGCTCATCATGACCACCGCGCAGGTCGACCCGGCCTGCCGCAGCTGCTCGAGCAGCTCCAGCCCCGGCGCGTGCGGCGGCCGCTGCTCGAGCAGGAGCAGGTCGTAATCCCCCTGCGCGATGCGGGCGCGCGCGCCGCCGGCCTCGCGCCCCGTTTCGACTTCGGCGCCCTCCTCCTCGAGGCGGGCGCGCAGCGCCTCGCGGATGGCCGGCTCGTCGTCGACGACGAGGATGCGGCGTCCTCTCAAGGATGAACTCATGGCAGCCTGCATCCTACGCCCCGCAGGGCGGCCGGCGCCCACGAAACGGCGCATGCCCCGGCTTCCTGCCGCGCCGGCCGCGCGCCTGGCGCGCGGCCTCAGCCCCTCCTCTTCACGGTCAAGACCGGGCAATCGGCGTGCCGCACCACGCGCTCCGCGACGCTGCCGAGCAGCAGGTGCTTGAGGCCGGTCAGGCCGTGCGTGGCGAGCACGATGAGGTCGAAGCGCCCCTCCCGCGCCACGTCGCAGATCTGCTGGTCGGCGCGGCCGAAGACCACGCGCGTCGCCGCCCGCACGCCCTCGGCGACGATCGCCTCGACCAGTTCGTCGAGCTTGCCGCGCGCGTTCGCCGTGGCCGTGGACTCCAGGTCCACCGCCGGCACCGGCGCCATGCCGTACTCGACCGGATAGAGGATGGGCTCGACCACGTGCAGCACGGTGAGCTCGCCGCCGCCGCTCTGCGCCAGGTCGGCCGCGTACTGCAGCGCCACCTGGGAGTCCGGCGAGAAGTCGACGGGGCACAGGATCTTCTCGAACTTCGGCATGATCGGCTCCTCCACTGCGCCTCCCCGGCGCTCGCCTAGGACGCGGGCCCCGCTTCCGCCTGCGGCGCCGGGCCCGGGACGCGCACCTCCTCCATGACCTTCTCCACCTCGCCGCGCGTGCGCGTCAGCTTCTCGTGCAGCACGCGGATCAGCGCGGCCGCCTCCTTCACCTTGTCGGCCAGGTCGTCGATGTCGACCTCGTCCGACTCGAGGCCCTCGAGGATCTTCTCCAGGCGCTCCTTGGCCTCACCATATTTCAAGCTGGCGAGGGCCTGGTCCAGCCCCTCCGCGGGGGTCCTTGCCTTTCTTGGTCCCATCGTGCGACTCCTCACCCGAGTTCATCCTGATGCGCTCCACGCGCGCCGTGATGCGCCCGTCGCGCACCTCGGCGATGATCCTCTCGCCGCCCGAGACGGCGGCCGCCTCC
>JACQZJ010000036.1 GCA_016213895.1 Planctomycetota bacterium
CGCACGTCCTCGGCGGCAATCGCGCGACCTTCCCGCCCGACTGCCGCGGCGACTTCGACTTCGGCGGCGAGGTGCATCTCGCCCTCGCGGGCGCCGCGGCCGAGGTGCGGCCGGACGAGATCCTCGACTTCCTGGCCGGGATCGCCGGCTTCGACCCGCGCGGCGACGGCTGATCAGGGCGGCTCGCGGCCGGCGGCGTCGAGCTCGGCGAGCAGCTGGCGCGCGGCCTCGCGCTGCGTGTCGCCCGGCGCGAGCGCCAGCGCCGCCTGCAGCAGGCGCCTGGCCTCTTCTCGCGCCACGTGGCCGGACGGCCAGAGCGCCGCCAGGTCGAGCATGGCCTCGACGCAGCGCGGCGCGCGTTGCAGGGCCTCGCGGTAGTGGCGGGCGGCGCGCGCCGGGTCGCCGACCTTGCCCGCGGCGTACTCGCCGAGCTTCAGGTGGGCGTCGGCCGCCCAGGGGTTGTCGGGCGCGACGCGCAGCGACTCGCTGAAGTAGTACACGGCGCCCCTCCTGCTCTCGCTCTGGTACTCGAACATCTCGGCGTCGTGGTAGATGCCGCCGAGCTGGAACAGGGCGAAGGCCGCTTGCGGATCGGCCGCCACCGCGTCCTCCCAGAGCACGACGCCGTTCTGGAACACCGGCGCGCGGCGCAGGGTCTGCGTGCTGCAGGCCGCGACGAGCAAGAGCGCGAGGAGCGCGCGCCACGGCCGGACACTGCTCCGCGCGGGAAGGACGAGGGCCGCGCCGGCGATGAGGAAGCCGCTGCTCGGCAGGTAGAGGAAGCGGTCGGCGAAGATCGCGCCGATGGGAACGAGATGGAGGAAGGGGAGCATGGCCACGAGGAAGAGGAGCAGTCCGCCGAGCGCCGCGCCGCGACCGCGGCGGCGCAGCAGCCAGAGGAGGAAGGCGAGGCCGAGCGCGAGAGCTGCTCCAGCGGCGAGCGGGAGGAAGCCCACGAACTGCCGCGGGTCGTAGTAGATCGAGAGCTTCCAAGGAAGGAGCAGGGTGCGGATCGTGCGGCCGAGCACGGCGAGCGCGATCCCGGGGCGGTCGCCCGCGGTGAGCGCGCCGAGGAACGGGTCGGCGCCGACGTCGGGGCTGAAGCGCCCGAGGACGCGCCAGCGCAAGAGCACGACCAGGCCGCAGACGAGCGCGGCGGGCGCCAGGCGCAGGACGGCGCGGCGTGCGGGCAGGGCGCCGCGGGCGCCGAGGTCCAGGAAGAAGAAGAGCGCGGGAAGAGGAAGGGCCGTCTCCTTCGAGATCGCGGCCATGCCGTAGAGGAGCGCGGCCAGGAGGAGGCGCGGCAGGGAGCGCCGGTCGCCGGGACGCCCGTGCGCGAGAAGAGCGAGCAGGGCGAAGGCGGCGGCCAGCAGCTCGGCGCGGCCCACGATCCAGGCGACGGACTCCACGTGCACGGGATGGACGGCGAAGAGCAGGCCGGCGAGCAGGGCGGCGGAGGAGCCGGCCCCGAGGCTGAGGGCGACCAGGACGACCAGAGCCGAGACCACGCCGTGCAGCAGGACGTTCAGCAGATGGAACGCGAAGGGATCGAGTCCCCGGAGCTGGTAGGTCCAGCGGTAGGTCAGGATCGTGAGCGGGCGGTAGAGGCCCAGGTCCTCGCGGTCCGGCGGCGAGGCCTCGTCGAAGATCCCCCTCGTGCCCTGGACCGAGGGGTTCTTCTGCACGTAGGAGCGGTCGTCGTAGATGAACTCCCCGTCCACGGAGGTCCACAAGACCAACACGGCGGCGAGCGCGGCGAGGAGCGGATGCGACCAGTGGGCCTGCGTCATCGCCGGGAATGGTAGCGCCGGCGCGCGGCCGATGTCAGGAGCCTTGAGCCGCGCGTCACGGCGGAAGCGACGGCGGGGGCTGGCCGAGCGCGCAACGGCGGCGCGCGCTCCAGGCCGGCTGGCGCCTTTTCCCGCAACAGTACGGGCGTGCGGATGTCGATAGGATTCGGACCATGGAGAGTCCCGCGCGCACCGAGTCGGACCCGGCGAGCGACGGTCTCGCGCGCCGCCAGAGCGATCGCCGGCGCAGGCCGACCCCGATGGTCTCCCTGCACACGTTCTTCGGCGGCCGCCGCCGGCAGGCGCGGCGCGCGGGCGAGGCGGATGGGGCCTTCGTCGACCTGTACTCGCCGCGTCTGGCCGTACTGCTGCTGGTCTTCTTCACCCTGACGGTGTTCGATTCCGTGGCGACGCTCTTCTACCTGAGCAAGGGCGGGGAGGAGCTCAACCCCATCGCCCAGTGGATGATCGACCAGGGGAACACGGAGTTCGTGGTGATCAAGGGCGTGCTCACGGGCATGTGCGTGCTGTTCGTGATGCTGCACAAAAACTTCCGCTACGCGCGCTGCGCGATCGCCGTGGGCTTCTCGTTCTACTTCGCGCTGGCGATCTACCACATCGTGCTGCAGGTGCACGCCTGGCCGCATCCTCCCCTTCCGTGACGAGGACGCGCGGCGGCTAGGCCTGCGCGCCAGCGGCCTTCTCGGCCGCGATCCGCGGCCAGACCGTGCCGCGCGCACGTTCCAGGTCCGCGGGGAAGTCGATCTCGATCCAGGGGAGCGAGCGCGTGGCCAGCGCGCGGATGGGGTGATCCCGGCAGATGGCGTCGAACGCCTGCGGAGCCCAGGCATTCACCTCTCCGGCTTCGACCAGCGTGCTCGCCGCCTGCCGCAGGCGCGCCACGCCTTCAGGCGAGAACTTGAGGACTCCCAGGTTCTCTCCCTGGTAGGTGCCCGCCTCCAGGGTCTTGGCCATGGCCGTGACGCGCCCCTCCTCGATGCGCACCTTCATCTCTTCCTCGCCCAGGTTCTCCCCGGGCTCGTAGAGCAGGGCGTCCGGGAAGGGAGAACTCAGGAGGAGGCGCAGCAGCTCGGGGTGGAAGAGCACGTCCGCGTTCATCAGCACCATGCCCGCGCCGCAGCGCGGCAGGGCGAGGTGCAGGGAGAAGAGCGAGTTGGTGCGGTCGTACACGTCATTCCGCACGAACTGCGCCCCGGCGCCGAGGCGCGCGGCGATCTTCTCGCCGAAGTACCCGGTGACGACCAGGATGCGCTCGATGCCGTTTGCGCGCAGGCAGCCCACCTGATGGTCGAGCAGCGTGGTGCCGCCCACGTCGAGGAGGCACTTGGGGGTGCTGGCCGTCAGCTCCTTGAGGCGGCGGGAGCACCCGGCGGCGAGGATGACGGCAGTTGTCGGGGAAGCGTCCAAAAGCGGGACTTTCCAGGCGTTTGAGGGGGGATGTTAACGCGAGGCCCCGCGGCGGCTGCCGCGAAAATCACCGGGCCCGAAAACAAGGAGGGGGATGCGCGTCCTCCCGCGGCGGAAGGCGCCCGCGCATCCCCCTCCCACCCTGGCAGACGCTCCGGCAAGGGCCTCTTCTCGCACGCTGCTTCGACGGGACAGCGTTCGTGGCGCCGGACGCGCACCCAGGCGTGGAACGGGTACTGGTTCGCTCGTTCGACGGTGCGTTCCTACGCGGAGGTTCTCCGGAAATCCCGGACCGGCGGGTCGTCCAGGCCACCTTCCGGCAGATCGGGTTCGGAAAGGCGTCAAAAAAAGTGCTCGCGTGGTATTATTTTGACGTTGACGTAAAGGTAAACCTGGTATGTTCCCGCTCCAGTCCAGGAAGAACCCATGAGCACGCTGCAGAGCGAAGCATTGACGAAGATCGGCGACCTGGCCCAGACGGTCGGGGTCACGCCCAGGACGGTCCGCTTCTACGAGGCCCTGGGCCTGGTGGAGCCTGCCTCGCGGAGTGCGGGCGGGTTCCGGCTCTACGGGCCGGAACAGGCTGAGCGCCTGCGGGCGGTGCTGTCGCTGAAGGAGATGGGGTTCAGCCTCGAGGAGATTCGCGAGTCGCGTCTGCTGGCGCGGGAGGGCCGGGTCGCCGCCGAGGTGACCTCCGGCCTGCGCGCGCGGGCGAGCGCGAGCGCGGAGCGCCTGCGCGGGCACATCTCGCGGCTGGAGGGGATCCTCGGGGACGTGGAGAGGACCGAGCAGATCCTCTCCGGCTGCGAAGGGTGCGACGGCAAGCGCTTCGATCAGAAGTGCCGCGACCACTGGCTCGAGAGGGCCGGCGGCAGCGTGCCCAGGTTCCTGAAAGTCGTGATGTAGGGGCTTGAAATGCAGCAGATGAACATTGAAACCGTCCTCACTCCAGCTCGGCGGCGCGCCCTGCTGAGGGAGGTGCGCGCCCGCGGATCCGTGTGCCATGCGGAGCTCGACCTCCTGCTCGCCGACGCGAGCGGGTCAAGGGCCTTCGCCAACCGCGTCTCGCGTCTGATCGAGGCGCTGCAGGACGTGGTGATCGAGCCCGGGCTGGAGGGGTGCCAGGAACAGCGGGGGGGATCATCCTCCGGCGGCTTCGACTACCTCCTGCGGGGCACGGGCCGCAGCGATCCGCTGGCCACGTACGTGCGCGAGATCGCCCGCATCCCGCGCATGGACCGCGAGGACGAGGTGCGCATCGCGCGCCGCCTGGAGTTCGTGCGGCGCCGCTTCGAACGCGCCATGCACGAGGCGGGCATCGCGTCCGCGGACGCCGAGGTGCTGCTCAAGCGCTGCTGCTTCCACGGCCCGCAAAGCGGCGTGGCAACGCACGGGCGCCCGCACTGCCACTTGCCGGGCCACGGAACATCGGGACTGGTGCACCGCAGCTGCTCCGAGTACAACGCGGTGCGCCAGGAGTTCATCGAGCGCAGCCTGCATCTCGTCGTGGCCGCCTCGGTTCCCTACCGGACGTACGGCGTGCCGCTGCTCGACCTGATCCAGGAGGGCAACGCGGGCCTGATCCGCGCGGTGGAGAAGTTCGACTGGCGCAAGGAGGTCCGCTTCCGCACCTACGCCGCCTTCTGGATCCGCCAGGCGGTGGAGCGGGCCATCTCGGCGGCCAAGGGCATCGTGCGCGTGCCCAACTACGTGCAGCAGAAGATGCGGCGCCTGCGGCGCGAGGGGCGCATCCCGCGGCGCAACGAGGAGACGCTGGTGCGCGACGTGTCCGAGGCCTTCAAGGTCCCGCATCAGGTCGCCGGCCGGCTGCTCGAGACCGAGCGCTCGACGCGCTCGCTGGACGTGGGCTGCGGGGACGACGGCGAGGATCCCCTGGCGGCGTCGCTTGCCTCGGATGCGCGGCCCGAGGTGCTCTTCGACTGGGAGCTGCCGGTCTTGAAGGAGAGGATCGCCGAGGCGCTGCGCGACCTGAGCGAGAGCGAGCGCAAGATCGTCGAGTACCGCTTCGGGCTGGGGAGCGCCGACCCGATGACGCTCGAGGAGGTGGGCCGGGTCATGAAGGTCTCGCGCGAGCGCGTGCGCCAGCTGCAGGTGCGGGCGATGCGCAAGCTGCAGGCGCCGAAGGTGATGCGCAGCCTGGCGCACTTCGCCTGAGGGTCGCCCTCAGCGCGCCGCGAAGCGCTCGATCAAGCGGAACAGGCCGCGCGGCGGCCCCATGCGCACCGAGCGCGCGCCGAGCCACTGACCGAACGTCTCGGCCGG
Organism: Planctomycetota bacterium; assembly: GCA_016213895.1. Taxonomy (GTDB): domain Bacteria; phylum Planctomycetota; class B15-G4; order B15-G4; family JADJEK01; genus JACQZJ01. The sequence goes on from JACQZJ010000036.1 coordinate 5,502, forward strand.
CGCGAGGCGGCGCGCCAGGCGCAGCAGGCGCGTCTCTTCCTCGGGGGACGCGGCCGCGCGCCGCGCCAAGTCGCGGTAGGCGCGCAGCTGCGAGCGGGAACTCCGCAGCGCGTGCCGCAGCGTTGGCACGGTGACCACGCCGAACAGGTCGCAGAGGTTCGCGTGATCGAGGTAGAGGCGCCGGAACTCCGCCAGGGCGCCTGCCTCGTGGGAGTGGAGCACGACCGAGCGCGGCTCGAAGGCGATGGCCAGGCCGGCCTCGATGACCTGGCGGCCCCAGGCCACGTCCTCGCCGAAGCGGCGCGCCGGCAGCGGGAAGCGCTCCCAGACCGAGCGCCGCATGATCGACGCCACGTTGTCGAAGGCGCACAGGTCGAGGCGGCCCAGGGGCGGCAGGCCGGCGAGGGTCTGGCCGGCGGCGAGGCGCTGCACGCGCGGCTCGGTCCGGCCCGCCGACCAGCTCTCGAGGCGCGCGCGCAGGAAGGGGTTGAGGCCCGGGTGCGGCAGCTGGCGGCTGTAGGCGCCGGCCACGTCCTCGGCGGAGAGCACGGCGCCGACCAAGCGGTCCAGCCATTCCTCGTCCGCGGGCACCGCGTCCTGAACGATGAAGGCGATCAGCTCGCCGTCCGTGGCGGCGGCCGCGCGGTTGCGAGTCGCGCCGTGCTCGAACTCGCGCCGGGCGATCCGCGCACCGCGCGCGCCGCGCCGGCAGAGCTCCTCCCACGTTCCGTCGCTCGACTCGCTGTCGACGCAGTAGATCTCGTAGGGCGCGCGGCAGCGCTGCGCCAGCAGGGCGTCGAGCACGGCCTTGAGGCGCGGCATGCCGTTGCGCGTGGGGAGCACGATCGAGACCTTCACGAGCGCGCGTGACCCTCCAGCGCGGATGCGCGGCTACGCGCCCCCCTCCTCGGCGAGGAGGCGCTCGACCAGCGCCTTGGCGGCGACCACGCACTGGTCGGAGTTGTGGTAGTCGAAGCGGCCGAAGCGCCCGAGCGGCAGCACGCCGCTCCGTTCCGCGCCCTCGACCGCGAGGCGGCGCTTGCGGGTGAAGTCGCGGTCAAACAGGATGTAGCCCCATTCGTTGCAGTGGTGGTGCATGACGTCGACGCGCTCGCGCCGGAGCAGCCCCAGTTCATGGAAGCGCTGGCGCAGTCCGTCGAGGAAACCGTCGTCCAGCGCCAGCGGGCCGGCGTGCGTCACTTCCGCCTGGATCGAGCCGCGGCCCAGAGGCGCGTTCCGCGGCGAGTAGTTCGAGAGGTAGGTGACCCGGTTGCAGGGACCTTGAGCGGCGTGCGGCACGTAGAGCCAGGAGATGGGGCGTACGCTTTCGGCGTCGATGCCGAACAGGACGGAGGTCACGCTGCGGTGCTGGAGCGCCCGCGCCGCCTCGCGCGCGGCCGAATCCCAATCGGCGAGGACCTCGGCCAGCTCGGGCAGCGGCATGGTCGAGATCACCCTGTCGTAGAGGTTCCCGTCCACGGCGAAGCGCTTGCCCCTGCGCTCGATGCGCCGCACCGCGACCCCGGTGTGGATGCGGTCGCGGATCGGCGCGGCGATGCGGTCGAAGATCGTCTGGAAGCCGCCGCAGAGCGGGTAGCGGAACGCGATCTGGTGGGTGTAACCCTCGGTGCGCGCTCCCAGGCCGGAGCGGATGACGTCCTCGAGCGGCGCCGCGGGCACCCTGCCCTCGACCCAGTCGACGCCCAGCTCGCGCAGGTCGGCCTTCCAGATCTTCTCGTTGTAAGGGAGCATGAAGGCGCGGCAGATGCCTTCCCCGAAGCGGTAGTGGATCCAGTCGTGGAAGTTGTCCGGCACGCGCGCTCCGGCCTCGCGCGCCGCCCAGGCCCTGATGTAGCCGACCACGCAGCGCAGGCGCTCCTCGGGGTCGAGGTCGGCGAGGCCGTTCTCGAAGGGGTAGTGCACCAGCCTGCCGTCCAGCAGGATCTTGGTGTTGCGGCGGCTCGTGACCAGCTCGTCTTCCCGGAAGATGCCGGCGATGAAGGAGTTGTACCACTCGTTCGTGGAGTAGAGGATGTGCCCGCCGGAGACGTCGAAGGAGTAGCCGCTGACCAGCTCGCTGCGCATCAGGCCGCCCGCGAGCGCATCGCGCTCGAAGACGTCCACCTGCACGCCCGCCTCGGCCAGGAAGCGCGCGGCGGCCGCCCCGGAGACTCCGCCGCCGACGATCGCGACCTTCATGCATCCTCGAGCTTCGAGCGTGCGGGCATGAAGCGGAAGATAACCCGCGAAACGGCGGCCGGGAACCGGATTCCACGCGCCCAGCTGCGGCGGCTAGCGGTGCGCCGCGACCGGGCGGCGGCAGGAGGATGACGCGCCGTGCCCCGTTGCAGTACGCCGGCCGCGCTCCTCGTCGCTCTATTCGGCGCGGTCTTCGCGGCGGCCGCCGGGACGCACGCGCTGACGCCGCTCTTCCCGGAGCTGAAGGCCGCGCTCGCGCTCGGGGACGCGAGCGTGCGCGAGCTCAGCGCCCTCTTCACCGTGGCGCACGCGTTCTCCGCCTTCCTGCTCGGCGTGCTCTGCGATCGCCTGGGCAAGCGGCGCATCCTCGTCGCTTCGCTCCTCTGCTATGCCCTGGCGAGCGCGCTCCTGCTCCTGCCGGAAGCCTGGCTCGGCTTCGGCGGCTTCGCGGCGCTGCGGGCCGCCGCCGGGTGCGGCAGCGGGGGGATCACCGCCGCGGCCGTGGCGCTCGCCTCCGACCTCGTGCCCTTCGAGCGGCGCGGCCGCGCCCTGTCGTTCGTTCTCGCCGGCGCTCCCGCGGCCGTGGTGCTGGGGATGCCGCTCGCTTCCCTCCTGGCGTCTTGGCGGCTCACCGCGATCTTCGGCCTGCTGGCGCTGGTCGCTCTCGCGGCTTGCCTGCCGCCGCCGGCCTGCCCGCGCTGTCCGCGCTGCCCCGAGCCGCTCTCGCGACCCGGGGCGCGGGCGCCGCCCTGGCCGTCACGTTTCTCGTCGACCTCGGCACCTTCGCGGTGCTCACCTCCTTCGCCGACCACTGCGCGGCGCGCTTCGGCGCGGGGCTCTCCGCCCGCGGGCTGCTCTTCTTCGGCCTGGGGCTCGCCGCGCTGTGCGGCGCGCTCTTCGCGGGAATCGCCTCGGACCGCGCCGGCAAGCGCCGTTCGGTGCTGGCGGCGCTCCTCGGCACGGCCGCGCTCGCCCCGCTGCTGCTCGTCCCCAGGGGGTTTCCCGCCTTCCTGGGAATCGCGCTCGCCGTGTCGTTCGTCCAGGCCTTGCGCCCGGGGCCCTTTGTTGCGATCCTGACCGAGCTGGCCGAGCCGCGGCTGCGCGGCAGCCTGGTCGGTCTGAACGGCTTGTCCGCCGGGCTCGGGCTCGCGGCGGGAACCTGGTTGAGCGGAGTCGTCTTCGCGCGCCTCGGCCTGGCCGGAGGCGTGCTGATCGCCCTCGCGGCCGTGCTGCTCGCGGCGTTGCTCTTCGGCCTGCTGGTTCCCGGCCGGAAGGGCGCGGCACCGGCGGCGCGGCTCGAGGCGGGCGGTGGAACGATGCAACATGACGCGCGCGTGAGATCTCGAGCGTGAAGTTCCTGCTGCTGGCGCTGGCGCTGGCGCAAGCGTCCGACGAACCGGCCCAGGCGCCGGCCGTGGTCTTCTCGAGCCTGGGCGGGGCCGCGCACGACGCCGTCGCCGCCGCGGTGCGCACCCTCGATCCCGGGGTGTCGCTGCGCTTCGTGGCGGTGCATCCCGCGGCCCTGGTCGAGCGGCTGGCGCAGCCGGGCGGCGTGCAGCCGATCGCGGTCATCGGCTACGCGACGTCCGTGCTGCAGGAAGCCGCGGGCCTCGACCTCATCGAGCCGGCCGGCGTGAGCCTGGCCACGGCGCAAGCGGCCCTCTCCGACTCCTCCTTCGCCGGCGCCAGGAGCGCCTCGGACGGGCCGGGCGCGGCAGCGCCGGCGTGGCTCCCCGAGACCTTCGAGGAGCTGTGCTCGGCCGCCTTCCAGGGGCGCGTGCGCCTCGCGGCCGCGTGGCCGTGGAACGCCACCGGCGCCCTGGTCGCGAGCCTCACGGCAGGGCAGCGCGACGCGGACCGGCTGCTGGCGGGCCTGGACGCCAATGTCGAGCAGCCCTACGCGGAGAGCGGCCGCGCGCTCCTGTCGCGCTTGGCGGCCTCGGCGCCGGGGGCGATCGGCGTGGCCACCGCGAGCGAGATCCGCGGGGCGCGGGAGGGGAGCGAGAGCGCGCTCGGAGACGCGACCCCGCGCGGCCCGCTGGTCTGCGTGCTGCTCGGGGTCGCGGCGGTCAAGGGAGGCGCGGCGCCAGCCCGGCCCCTGTTCCAGGCCCTGGACCAGCCCGAGCTCGTCGCCCGCATCGCGGTTCTCGAGCGTCTGGTGCCGGCCGCCGAGACCGTTCCCGATCGCGGCCTGGACGGCTGGATGATGCGCCATCGCCTGGCCTTCGCCGGCAGCAGCGCGCGGCTCGCTGAGGAGCAGAGCCTGACGCGCTCGGCGGTGCGTCACTACCGCGACGAAGTGGCGGGCTCGCTGGCGCGCAAGGAGGCGCTCTTCAGCGAGTACTTCGACGCCGCCGGCATCGCCTTGCTGGTCGGCTTCATCGTCTGGATCCTGTGGCGCAAGGAGAGGCCCGCGGCGCGGCGCGGGCCGGGCGAGGAGTGACCGCGGGAAAGGACGCAACAGTCCGGCGAGGAATCCGTACTACTCGCGTCGCCTCAGCAATCCTGGAGATCCGATGTCCCGAGCAGAAGAAGAGCCCCGAGTGGAGCGCGTGACGCAGGAGGCCGGCGAGGCCACGGACGGCCGCCTGCCGCAAGACGGGGTGCGGTCCTATGCGCTGCTCGAGAAGGACACCATGTCCCTCTACATGAGCTTCTACAAGCACACGTACGCCAAGAGCTGCCTCGAGCGGAAGACCAAGGAGTTCGTGGCCATCGCCGCCTCCCTGACCTCCGGCTGCAGGAACTGCCTCGAGGGGCACCTCGAGAAGGCGATCTCATCGGGAGCGACGCGCGAGGAGATCTCGGAGGTGATCGCGATCACCCTGGGCGTGGGCGCGGCCACGATCGTCGACCGCTCCGACATCGCGGCGGCCAGCCTCGGCCTCGGCCCGGACGACTGGCCGACCCCGGCGCGCGTAGAGGGCTGAGGCGGGGGGAGCGCGGGCGCCGCCGGGGCGCACCGGCCCGTTTGGCACGCGTTTGCTATGGTGCGCGCCTGCCGTGGAACGTGCTGCAGCACCAGGGCGCGCGGGCGCGTATGGGGCAGAAGCCGCTGGCGGGCGCCCGAAATGAGGCGGCCTCCCGCGGTTGGTTTGAAACCGCGCCGCGCCGTTCGTTGACTGGTGGGCGGCGCGGGGCGCGGCGCGTGACCGCGCTTCACGCGGCCGCAGGAACGAGGAGTCGTGCAGACGCCATGAACGTCGACGTGCAGCAGATCCGAGACCAGGTCGCAGAGCAGGCCGAGGTCGTGCATCGCATCCGCTCCGAGGTGGGCAAGGTGCTGGTGGGGCAGGAGGCGATGCTCTCCAGGCTGCTGGTCGCCCTGCTCACCGGCGGCCACATCCTGCTCGAGGGAGTGCCGGGCCTGGCCAAGACCCTGGCCGTGAAGTCGCTCGCGGACGCGATCGAGACCGCCTTCCAGCGCATCCAGTTCACGCCCGACCTGCTGCCCGCGGACCTCATCGGCACCCTCGTGTTCAATCCGCGCGAAGGCACGTTCACCACCAGGAAGGGGCCGATCTTCTCGAACTTCATCCTCGCGGATGAAGTGAACCGCGCGCCGTCCAAGGTGCAGTCCGCCCTGCTCGAGGCCATGCAGGAAGGCCAGGTCACGATCGGCGAGGCGACCTTCCCGCTCGATCCCCTGTTCCTGGTCATGGCCACGCAGAACCCGATCGAGCAGGAGGGAACCTACCCGCTGCCCGAGGCGCAGGTGGACCGCTTCATGCTCAAGGTGAAGGTGGGCTACCCGCGTCCCGAGGAGGAGCGCAAGGTCATCGACCTGGCGGTGGACGGTCGCCGCCCGCTGGTGCGCGCCGTGGCCTCGGGCGCGGAGATCCTGGCGATGCGCGCCGTGGTGGAGCTGATCTACGTCGACGACAAGGTCAAGGACTACGTGCTCGCGCTGGTCCAGGCGACGCGCGCTCCGGCCGAGTGGAAGCTGGCCGAGCTGGCCCCGCTCATCGAGTACGGCGCCTCGCCGCGCGCCTCGATCTACCTGGCGCTGGGGGCGCGCGCCCTGGCCTTCCTCGAGGGTCGGGGCTACGTGACGCCGCAGGACGTCAAGGACATCGCCCACGACGTGCTGCGCCACCGCCTCATCCTCTCCTACGAGGCCGAGGCGCAGGAGGTCAGCGAGGAACAGGTCATCGACCGGATCCTCGGCGAGGTGCCGGTTCCCTGAGGCGCCGCGAGAGCGATGAGCGAGCAATCAGTCGCCGAGATCGTGGCGCAGGTGCGGCGCATCCAGATCGTCGCCAACCGCGTGGTCGACGACCTCTTCGCCGGCGAGTACCACTCCGTGTTCCGCGGGCGCGGCATGGAGTTCGACGAGGTGCGCGAGTACCTGCCCGGGGACGACGTGCGCAGCATCGACTGGAACGTCACGGCGCGCAGCGGCGCGCCGTTCGTCAAGCGCTACCGCGAGGAGCGCGAGCTGACGGTCCTGTTCCTGGTCGACGTGTCCGCCTCCGGCGCCTTCGGCTCGATCCGCCGCTCGAAGATGGAGCTGGCGGTGGAGGTCGCGGCGCTGCTCATGTTCTCGGCCTTGAAGAACAACGACAAGGTCGGCCTGCTGCTCTTCTGCGACGACGTGCTGAAGTACCTGCCGCCGCGCAAGGGCAAGGGCAACGTGCTGCGCTTCATCCGCGAGCTGGTCGCGGCGCGGCCGGTGGCGCGCGAGACGCGCATCGACCGGGTGCTGGGCTTCCTCAGCCGGGTGCAGCGCCGCAAGGCGGTGGTCTTCCTGATCAGCGACTTCCTCGGGCCGAACTGCGAGAAGGAGCTGCTCATCGCCAACAGCCGGCACGACCTGGTGGCCATCACCGTGGCCGATCCGCGCGAGCTGGACCTGCCGGACGTCGGGTTCCTGCGCCTCGAGGACGCGGAGACCGGGGAGGTGCTCGAGCTGGACACGAGGCAGCGCCGGGTGCGCGAGCTCTTCGCGCGCGCGGCGCGCGGCCGCCAGGCGGCGCTTTCCACGACGCTCCGCCGCGCGGCCGTGGACGAGCTCGCCATCCGCACGGACGAGCCCTACGTCACCAGCATGCACCGCTTCTTCCGCATGCGCGAGAGGAGGATGCGGTGAGGCCGTGGACGCGGGCCCTGCTCCTGGCCTGCGCCGCGGCCGCGGCCGCGCCGGCGGGATGTGCGCGGCGCGAGGAGGCGGCGTCGCCAGCCGCCGCGGCCGCGCTCTGCACCGAGGTGGAGCGCGGTCCGGTGCGCGTCGTGGTGGAACTCGCACCCGCCGAGCCGCGCCTGTCCGACGAGCCGGTGCTGGTGCTCACGGTCGACGCCGAGCAGGAGGTCGAGGTCGCGCTGCCTCCTTTCGGCGAGACCGTCGGCGGCTTGGCGGTGCGCTCCTTCCGCGAGCCGCCGGCGCAGGTCGCGGGCGGGCGGCGCGTGCTCACGCAGCAGTACGTCCTGGAGCCGGTGCGCACGGGCGAGCACGTGATCCGTCCCATCCGCGTCACCTTCCGCGACACGCGGCCCGGAGGGGATGGCGCGGAGCACGCGCTCGAGACCGAGGAGCTGAAGTTCGCGGTGACCTCGCTGCTCGAGGGCGAGGCGCCGCGCCTCGAGGACGTCAGGCCGCCCGCGGCGCCCCTCGCCATCCCGGTGGCGGCGCGGCCGCCGTGGGCCGCCGTCCTGGCCGGCGGCGCGGCCGTCCTGCTGCTCTGCGCCGCGCTCGTCTTTTTTCGGCGCCGCCGGCGCCGCGTCCTGGAGCGGCCGCCTTCGCCGGCCGAGCAGGCCCTGGCCGAGCTGCGGCGGCTGGTGGAGGACGACCCTCTGGCGCGCGGCGACCTGCAGACCTTCTACGTGGAGCTGACCGGGATCGTGCGGCGCTACATCGAGCGCACCACGGGCGTGCGCGCGCCGGAGCAGACCACGGCGGAGTTCCTGCGGGCCATGCGCGGCCACGCCGCCTTCGGCCCGGAGGAGCGCCAGCGCCTGGCCGCGTTCCTCGAGTCCGCCGACCTGGTGAAGTTCGCGGCCCACCGGCCCGAGCGCGGCGACATCGAGGAGGCCTTCCGCCGCGCCCAGGAGTTCGTGGGCCTGGCGGGCGCTCTGCCACTCGCCCGGGAGAAGGTGGCGTGAGCGGCCTCAGGCTGCACGATCCGCTCTGGCTCGCCGCCCTGCTGCCGGCGCTCGCCGTGCTCTTCTGGAGCGGCCGGCGGGAGCGCCGCGCCGTCTTGCTCTACTCGAGCCTGGACGCGTTCAGGAACCTGCCGGTCACGCTCGCGCAGCGCGCCAAGCGCCTGCTGCCGCTCCTGCGCCTGCTGGGCCTCCTGCTGGTCGCATGCGCCCTGGCCCGACCCCAGGAGGGCCGGGAGGAGTTCCGCGTGCGCAGCGCGGGCATCTGCATCCAGCTCCTCGTCGACCGCTCGGGCTCCATGGACGCCCTCGACTTCCGCGAGGACGGCCAGCCGGTCAACCGCCTGCACGCCGTGAAAAGGGTGATCCGCGACTTCGTGGCAGGCGCCGGCGATCTGCCCGGCCGGCCGGACGACCAGATCGGGCTGGTGGTGTTCGGCGGCTACGCCGAGAGCCGCTGCCCGCTGACCCTCGATCACGACGCCCTCCTCGCCATCCTGGAGCGCGTGGAGATCCCGGGCGCCGGCCTGAGCGACCAGGAGCGCGCCCTGGCCGAGCGCGTCATCGAGGGCGAGGCGGCCACCGCCATCGGCGACGCGCTCGCCCTCGGAGTGAGCCGGCTGCGGGGCGCGAACGCCAAGAGCCGCGTCATCGTGTTGCTCTCCGACGGCGAGAGCAACGCGGGCGCGCTCGATCCGCTCGCGGCCGCCGAGCTGGCCCTGGCCGAGGGCGTCAAGGTCTACACCATCGGCATCGGCTCGACCGGGATCGCGCCCTTCCAGAGGTTCGACCACCTCGGCCGCGCGCACCTCGTGCCGGACCACGTGCGCCTGGACGAGCGCACCCTGGCGCGCATCGCCGAGCTGACCGAGGGCCGTTACTTCAACGCGCGCGACAGCGAGGCGCTGGTGCGCGTCTACGAGGAGATCGACCGATTGGAGAAGAGCGAGACCGAGGGCGTGCTCTACACCGACTACCGCGAGCTGTTCGAGTACCTGCTGCTGCCCGGCGCCGGCCTGCTGCTCCTCGAGCTGCTGCTGTGCGCGACGCGGTTCCTGACCTTGCCGTGAGCCATGGAGATCCTCTTCGGACGTCCTGAGTTCCTGTACGGCCTGTGGGGGCTTCTGCCGCTCGCGCTGCTCCTCTTGGACGCGCGCCGCCGGCGCGCGCGCGCGGCGCGGCGCCTGCTGGACGCGGCCATGCGCGCGCGCCTCCTGCCGCCGGAGGGCGGCGCGCGCGCCTACTTGCCCCTGGCGCTGCTCCTGATCGCTTTCGCCTGCTGGCTGTTCGCCGCGGCGCGCCCGCGCTTCGGCGCCTACTACGAGCAGGTGACGGAGCGCGGCGCGGACCTCGTGGTCATCCTCGACGTCTCGCGCTCCATGCTCTCCGAGGACGTGCGCCCCAATCGGCTCGAGCGCTCCAAGCTGTACGTCCGCGACCTGCTGGCGCAGGTCAAGGGCGACCGCGTCGGCCTGGTCGTGTTCGCGGGGAAGGCGCTGCCCGCCTGTCCCCTGACCAGCGACCATGCCTTCTTCGAGTCGATCCTGGCCGAGGTGGGCCCGGACAGCGCGCCGCGCGGCGGCACGGTGATCGGCGACGCGATCCGCGAGGCGGTCGCGGCCCTCGACCAGGCCGCCGATCGCGACCGCGCCTTCGTCCTCATCACGGACGGCGAGGACCACGACTCCTTCCCGCTGGAGGCGGCGGCCGCGGCGGCGAGCGCGGGCGTGCGCATCTTCACCGTGGGCATCGGCGACGCGGGCGCGGGCGCGCGCATCCCGGTGCAGGGCGGCGGCGGCGACCTCGCTTACATGAAGCACGAGGGGCAGGAGGTCTGGTCGAAGATGGACGAGGAGCTGCTGAAGGGCATCGCCCTGAACACGGGCGGGGCCTACGTTCCGGCCGGGACCGGCACCTACGACCTGGGACAGGTGTACAGCGACCACCTCGCCGGCCTGCGCGCCGGCGCCCTCGACCAGGAGCGGCGGCGGCGCTACCGGGAGCAGTACCAGCTCTTCGCCGGCCTGGGCCTGCTCTTCTTCCTCGTCTCGCTGGTCGCGGGCCGCAGCCGCCGCCCGCGGGCCGCGGCAGCCGCCGCGCTCTCCCTCGTGCTGCCGCTGCTGGCGCCCGCGGCGGACGCCGGCGAGCGCGTGGCGGGCGCGGAGAAGCACAACGCCGCGCTCGAGCGCCTGCGGAGCGGCGAGGTCGACCAGGCGCTTTCCCTCTTCGCCGAGGCGGAGGAGCTCTCCCCGGCCGAGCCGCGCATCGCGCTCGGGCGCGGCGCCGCGCTGCAGCAGAAGGGCGAGCTGGACGGGGCCCGGGAGCAGTACCAGCGCGCGTCCGCCGGCGGCGACGCCCAGGCCACCGCGCTCGCGCACTACAACCTCGGCACGCTCGCCGCGGCGCGCGCGAGGGAGATCCTCGGCGCGGCCCCCGAGGACGCTCGGGGCGAGGAGCGCACGCGCGCCGTGGCCGAGATCGAGGAGGCGATCGAGCGCTTCCGCGCGGCGCTGCGCCTGGCGGCGGACAACGAGGACGCGCGCTACAACGTCGAGCTCCTGCGCCTCTGGCTCAAGCACGTCCAGGACGCCTGGCAGAAGAAGGATGAGGAGCAGCAGGCGCGCGAGCAGGACCTGGCCGCGCTCGCCGAGGAGTACCTGCGGCGCCAGCATGACCTCATGCGCCGCCGCGCGGCAGAGGAGCCGCTCCCGGCGTCGCCGCGGCGGGACGAGGAGCTCACGGCTCTGGGCGAGGAGCAGCGCGCCCTGGCGGAAGACTGCCCCAACCTGAAGCCGAAGATCGACGAGCTGCTCGAGCGCGCGGCGGCGCAGCAGCCGGGAGCAGGCGGCGCGGCGCCGCCGGCCGCGGAGCAGATCGAGCAGGCGCGCGCAGAGCTTCACGGCCTGGCCGACGCGGCGCAGGCCGCCATGCAGCGCGCGGCCGAGCCGCTGCTCTGCGCGCGCGTGGAGGGCGCCCCGGCCGCGCAGCGCGAGGCGTACGACCTGCTGGACGCGCTCTGGCGACAGGCGGCGCCGTTCGACCGCGTGCTGCGGCGCATGATCGGCCTGGAGGACGACCTGGTCGAGGCGACCACTCCGCTGGCCGCGGCCGGGGCGGCGCCTCCGGCGCGGCCGCAGGCCGAGGGCCTCGTCTTCGACCAGCGCCGCGTGGGCGAGCTGGCGCCGCTCCTCGGCGAGCACGCCGAGCGCGGCCTGGAGGAGCTGGAGCAGGCCGCGGGAACGGAGCCCGATCCCGCGGCGCAGGCGGACGAGGAGCAGCGGGCCGCGCTCGAGCAGGCGCGGCAGCAGAAGGAGAAGCTGAAGGCGGCGCTTTGGAAGGCGCGGGAGAACGTCCCGGCCATCGAGGAGCGGGCCGGCGCGGCGGCCGGCAGCCTCGAGCAGGCGCGGTTCGCCGAGGCGCTGCCCGCGGAGGAGGAGGTGCGAAGGCTCCTGCGTGAGATCGCTGACCTCATGCCGCGGGACGAATCGCAGCAGGGCGACTCCGCGCAGGAGGAGCAGAAGCCGGAGCAGCAGGAGCAGAACGAGGAACCGCGCCAGGAGCAGCAGCCGCGGCAGGAGGAAGGCGATCAACAGGAACCGCGGCAGGCGGAGCAAGAGCGCGTCGAGGAGCTGCTCAGAAAGGCGGCCCAGCGCGAGAAGGAGTACAAGGAGAAGCAGAAGGAGCTGCAGCGGCTCCTCGCGGTTCCCGTGCCCGTGGAGAAGGACTGGTAGGGCGATGGCCGCGCGCACGTTCCGCGTCCTCTTCCTGCTCGCTCTGGCGGCCGCGGCGCCGCGCGCGGCCTTGGCCCAGGACGCGGCGCCCGCGCTCAGCGCCTCGCTCGGGCGCACGCGCATCTACCAGGGCGAATCGGTCGACTTCTACGTCGAGGTGAAGAACGTCGAGGACCCGCCTGCCGAGCTGGAGCTGCCCCGGATGGAGGCCGTGACCGCGGAGTTCGACCGGCGCTCCACGAACACTTCGAACTTCGAGATGTGGGTGAACGGACGCAAGGTCAGCCAGGCGAGCTGGACCTTCGTCTACCGCTGGGTGCTCACCCCGAACCGGGCGGGCGAGATCGACATCCCGGTGCCAGAGCTGCAGGTCGGCGGCGTGGCGCTGCGCGGAGGGAGCCTCAGGCTCACCGTGGTCGAGCCCGAGGAGCAGGACCTGGTGATCTTCGACGCGCGCATGGAGCGCGCGGGCGAGTACCCGCTGCAGCCTTTCACCGTGGTCCTCCGCATCTTCGTCAAACGGCTGCCGGGGAGCCACCGGGACGACGATCCCCTCGCCTACCTGAGCGATGCGCCGCGCCTCACCATTCCCTGGGTCGATCCTCCGGACGGCCTGGCGGCGCAGAGCATGAACGACTGGCTTTCGCCGCTCCTGGCCCGGGGCGGCCGGCGCCTGCAGCCATGCGGCTTTTCCATCAACGAGGTCAGGGCGCCGCGCACGGGCCTGTTCGATTTCGGCGCGCCGCCCCTGGCCGTCTTCGATCTCGGCGGCCGGCCGGCCACGGCCGGAGACGGCGCGGGCGTCGAGCGCCTCGGCGGCCGCGCGACCGACTACTTCGTGTACACGCTGCGGCGCGAGTTCACGCCCATGCGTCCGGGCACGTTCGTGCTCGGCGGCGCGACGATCAAGGGAGCGATCATCGAGGACGTGAAGGGACGGGACGCGATCGTGCGCGACGTGTTCGACGTGGGCAAGGCGACGGTGGTGCGCGTGGCGGACGCCCCGCGCGAGGGACGTCCCGCGTCGTTCTGCGGCGCGTTCGGGCAGGGCTTCGCGCTCGCCGCCGGCCTGCAGCCGCGCCGCGCGCGCGTCGGCGACCCGTTGACGTTCACGCTCACCCTTTCCGGCCAGGGGAACGTGCACCAGGTCGATCCTCCGGACCTCGCGGCCGACCTGGCCTTCCGCGCGCGCTTCCAGGTGGAGAAGCCGACTGCCGACCGGGAGCGCCAGGATCCGGTGTTCACCTACTCGCTGCGCCCGCTCGCGGCTGGCGTGAACGAGGTGCCGCCAGCGTCCTTGAGCTACTTCGACGTGGAGGAGGAGCGCTACGTCACCGTTTCCAGCGAGGCGATCGCGATCGAGGTGGAAGAGGTCGCCAGCCTGGACGGCGCGGACATCGTGCGCGGCGAGAACGGCGCGGGGCGCGCGCCGCTCGCGCGCGCCGAGGGGCTCCTCGGCAACGTCACCGACCCGCGCGAGGTGCGAGACGACGCCGCCGAC
>JACQZJ010000037.1:0-5726 GCA_016213895.1 Planctomycetota bacterium
CGAGGAAGCCTCGATGGCCACGGGATCAAGGGTCATGACCGAGGCGATGTCCACGCTGGACTGCCCTCCCGCCGGCTCGAAGCTGCGAGCCGCTCAGCCGCGGCGCGCCGGCCCCTGCCCCGGCGACGCGCGCATCGTAACCGCAGGCCGCCAAGAAAGCGCGGCGCAAGCGGGCTTTCCGGCGGCGCACGCGCGCCGCCCGTTCAGAGGAGCGCGCGCGCGAGTGCCGCCACGCGCGCGGCCCGGCCGGCGAAAGTGTGCTCGGCCGCCAGGCGGCGGCCGGAGTCCTCGAGGCGCGCGGAAAGGCCCGGCTCTTCGAGCACGCGGAAAAGAGCCGCCGCCAGAGCCGCGGCGTCGCCGCGCGGGAAGAGCAGGGCGTCCCGGCCTTCCGTCACGAAGGTGCGGATGGCGGGCGAGTCCGCCGCCACGACCGGCACGCCGAGCATCATCGCCTCGAGCAGCTTGAGCGGGAAGGTGTAGCGGTCTCCCTCCGCGAACTCGGGATCGAGGGGCACGAGCGCGGCGCGCGCACGCGCCACGATCTCGAGCGTTTCCTGCCGCGGCCGCTGGCCGAGGAAGCGCACCCGCTCCAGGATGCCGAGCGCGGCCGCGCGCTCCTGCAGCTCCGCCAGGCGCTCGGCCGGGTTGCCTCCGACCACCGCCAGCGAGCGGCCGGGCGCGCGCGCCACGGCCTCGAGGCAGACGTCCACGCCCTTCCACGGGAAGAGCGACCCGGCGTAGACCGCGTCGAACTCCTTCTCCCCCGGCGGCGCCTCCACGGCGCGCACGCCGTTCGGCGCGACCATGGTCCTGCCCGCCGGCCGCAGCTCCTTCCTCAGCTCCGCTTCGAGCAGCGGGTGGGACGCGACCACCCCGTGCGCGCGCTCGAAGACGCGCGCCTCCAGCCGCCGGATGCGCCGCAGCGTCTCCTCCTGGAAGCCCTGGTCAACGCGCTTCTCGGCGTAGATCTTGTGCGCCTCGTAGATGACCGGGGCGCGCAGCAGGCGGGACGCCGTGAGCAGGAAGCGCGCCAGACGCGAGTCCTTGAGCGTGCGGAAGTAGAGCACGGTGCGCCCGCGCCGCTTGAGCGCGCTCAGGAACCAGAGGAGCAGGCCGCGCACCAGCACGCTCCGCAGGCCGCTCGTGTTCTTCAGGCGGATCGCCGGCTCCTCCACCAGGAACAGCCCGGGATGCGGCGCGAGGCCGAGCCGGGCGAGGACCGCCGCGGGCGCGCCATCCTCGAGCTTCTTCACGATGAGGAACACCTCGTGCCCGAGCTCGGCGAGCGCCCGGCAGGTCTCGGCCGCCTGCACGCCGTTCGCCTCCACTCCCGGCAGGTTGACGGGGTGGACGTAGAGGAAGCGCAGGCTGCCCTGGGCGCTGCTCTTCATCTCAGGCCGGCAAGTCCAGAAGCTCCAGGATCGCGGCCACGGCGCGCTCCGTGGCGCCGCCGGGCGCGAGAAACAAGTCCGCCGCCAGGGCGCGCCGCACCTCCGAAAGCTCGTGCGGCCGCGCCAGGGCCGCGTCGATCGCGGCGCAGAGGAAGCGCGGCGCGGGCACGACCGTTCCCGCCTTGCGCCCCCAGGTCTCGAGGTCCGCCTTGGGCTTGAGCCGAGACGGCAGGTCCTTGATGTCCATGAAGAGGATGGGGCGATCGAGCAGCGTGAACTCGTTGGCCACGGACGAGGCGTCGCTGACCAGGAGATCGGCAGCGCACATGAGCGGCACCACGTCCGCGTTCTCCACGAAGCGGAAGCGCGGCGCGCGCATGGAGCGCAGGAGCGCGCGCCAGTCGCGGCCCGCCTTGCGCGCGTCCAGCGAGTTGTCGTGCAGCTTGACCAGCACGTTCTGCTCGCAGCGCGCGAGTTCGTCCAGCAGCTCCGCGCCGCACTGCTCGAGCGAGGAGACCTTGCGCGACCAGGTGGGCGCGTAGAGGACGGTCTTCAGCGCCGGGTCGAGGCCGAGCTGCGCCAGCACCTCCTCGCGGCGGTAGCGGCCGTTCACCAGGTCGTCGAGCTTGGGCATGCCGATCACCGGGAAACGCCGGGAGTTCTCCGCCGTGATCAGCCCCAGATCCTCGAAGCGCCGCCGCATGTACGGGCCGGCGAGCAGCAGCAGGTCGTAGCGCAAGGCGTTGCGGTTGACGCCGTGGTTCCGGAACGACACGCCGTGGAAGACGTGCACCTTGCGGCGCGCGCGCGGCGCGGCGACGATGAAGTCCGCGGACAGGTAGAGGTCGAAGCGCCTGAGGCGCGCCAGCCACTTGGCCATGGGGCGCAGCTCGCCGAGGCCGGCGGCGGCGAAGACGTGCCCGGCGCGCTGCCGCCCGCCGAACAGGCGCGCCGCGCCGAACACGTCGAAGCGCGGATCGGCGGCGAGACGCGCCAGGATCGGCCGCATCATCACCGCTCCGACCGGCTTCTTGGCGTAGGCGAGGACTGACTTCACCGGCTCTTCTCGCGGCGCAAACCGTCCAGTCTAGGAAAACGCGGCGCGGGCGGACACGCTTTCACTCCTGCGCCGCCGCTCCCTGCCCCGCTTCCGGCCCGGCGCGGCCGGCCGCGCCGTCGCGGCCAGCGACCCTGAGCACGACCTGCACCGAGAGCCCCCCCTTGCTGCGCCGCCGCGCGCTCACGTCCCCGCCGCGCCGCCTGGCGATGGTGCGCACCACGGCGAGCGCGAGGCCGAGCGCCGGCCGCTCCTTCCAGGTCCAGGCCGGATCGAACCACTCCTCGGACGGCTCGAGCGCGGGGAAGGGATCGTCCACGCACAGGATGACCCGATCCTCCTCGCGCCAGAGACGCGCGCTGATGCGCGCCGCCCGCCCGCCGGCCCGCGCCGCGCGGCGCGCGGCGTCGAGCAGGCGCACGAGGATGAGGCGCACCTCGTTGTGCGATCCGACCACGCGCGGCAGCCGCGCCGGGCAGTCGATGCGCAGGCGCAGCCCCTCGCGCTCGAACTCGCGCGCCAGGGCGTCGCGCACGCTCTGCGCCACCGCGCGCGCGTCGGTGGTGGCCTCGGGCGCGGGGTCGAGGCGCGCCAGCTCGACCAGCGTGAGACGCGCGTCGTCCAGCCGATCCGCGGCCTGCAGCACGCGCTCGAGATCGAGGACCAGCCCGCGCAGCTCGCGCTGCTCGCGCAGCTGGAAACGCACGTTCTCGGTGCGCGCGCGCACCACGCCGGTCGGCTCGAGGAGATCGGCGGCCAGCGCCCCGGCCACGGCCCCCACCGGCCCGGCGCCGTCTCTCGCCTCGCCCGGCGCCGCGGCGCCGGCCGCCGCGGCTGCGCCGGCGAGCACGCGCGCGGCCTGCACCCGTTCTCCCAGCGCCGCCCGCTCCTCCTCGAGCAGCGCCAGCCGGCGCTCCAGGAAGCGCCCGCGGCGCCGGTACCAAGAGGTCCCGAGGGTCACGATCCAGAGCAGGGCGAGCATGGCGGCGAGCGCGCCGCCCTGCCCCCGCGCTTCCGCCTCCCAGGCGAAGGCCGCGATCAGGGCGGCGCTCGCCGCGGCCGCGAGCGCGAGCGTCGCCCTCTCCGGCGTCGCCACGGCCGCGGCCAGCACGGGCAAGAGCAGGAAGAGAGAGAGGGGCGAGGCCACGCCGCCGGCGACGTGCGCCAAGAGCAGCACGAGCAGGCAGTCGGCGAAGAGCGAAGCCCAGAGGCCGGCGAGCGCGGCCGCCGTCGCCCCGGCCCGCAGGCGGCGCGAGGCGAGGAAGAGCAGGAGGTTGAGGAACGCCGCGGCGAGGATCGCGGAGAAGAGCGGCGAGGCCGCTCCTCTCGCCAGGCGTCCCTGCTGCGCCGCGGCGAGGCAGAGGCCGACGAGCGGAATGAAGGCGTAGAGGCGCAGGCTGACCAGCCGGCGCAGCCAGAGAAGCGGCGCCGTGCTCCAAGGAGAAAGCTCCTGCTCCGGAGCGCGCGCCCCTGGAGGAGGATCAGTCGCTGCGCGGTCTCCGCTCATTGCGCTCCAGCGTCTGGAGAAGCGGCGCGCCGCACGGGTCAAGGGGCCCTGCGCGGGCAATGCGGCGCGCACGGGGATTCTCCCGCCTCGCCGGCCAGCGCGAAAGGGAAAAGGAAGCAGGGGAAACGCAGCGCTACTGCACCGAAACCGCGGGGTAGGCCAGCGCCGGCGGCAGGGGCAGCTCGACCAGGTCGAGAGTCTCCGGGTGCTGCGCCAGGATGCGGCCGCCCGCGCCGATCACGAACAACCAGTCGACCAGCCGCGAGGCGCCGCACACGGGCAGTTCGCGCAGCGGGAAACCGTAGGCGCGGGGCGCGCCCAGCGTGAAACGCTCGAACTCGATGGCCAGGACCTCCGTGCCTCCCGGCGCGTCGCGCAGCAGGGCGCCACCGCTGCGCTCCGGGTTGGGCGAGAGCAGCAGGGCGTGGCAGCCGGCCGGGACGCGCCGCGGCTGGCCGGTGCGGCGCATGCTGCGCGCGTCGATGACCGTCACTTCTCCCCCGTCGCCGTCGAGCAGCAGGAGCGACGAGCGGCCCGCGTTCCTGCCGACGGCCATGCTCGAGCCGGCGAACGCCGGCCCCTCCAGGGCCTTGTTGCCGAGGTTGCCCACCTCGAGCCCGGTGACGAAGCTGACGCGATCGCCGCGGCCGGTCAGGGCGAAGAGGAAACCGTCCGCGATCTTCAAGTCGCGGATCTCGTCCTGTCCCGGGCCGCCGACCGCGATCGGCCGCCCGGCGCTCTGGCGCAGCAGGCTGACCGGAAGCACGAACTGGCCCTGAACCGCCACGAACGCCTGCAGCCCATCCTCGCCGACCACGACCTTGCCGCCCGTCGGCCCGAACGGGGCGAGCGCGATGCGCACGGCGAGCAGAGCCGAGGGGTCGTCGGTCGCGGCGTCGAGAATCGTGAGGAACGAGCCGCCCCCGTCCCCCGCGCTCGCGACCAGGACCTGCGCTCCGTCCGGCGTGCGCGTGATCGAGCGCACGTCGGGCGGCACGAGCAGCGTGCGGAACGTGCCGCCGTCCGCCTCGGGATCGGAGATGACGCTCACCACTCCGGCGGCTCTGTCCGCCACCACGAAGGTGCGCGTGCCCCGGCCGTCGCGCACCGCGGCGCCGGCGCGCCGCGCTCCCAGGGCCACGCGCTCGACGAGCCGGAACCTCTCCGGCGAGGCGTTCACCTCGACGCGAAAGAGGTGGGCCTCGGCGCCGATCGACCCGGTGACGAGCATCTGCGGCCACTGGAAGCGGACCTCGCGGCTCACCGGGCGGCCCCCGGACGAGGCGGAGAGCGTCCACACCTGGCCCGCCATGAGCGGTTCCACTCCGATGGAGAAGCGCACGCAGCCGGAGGCGTCGGCCGGCTCGGCCATGGTCAGCGGAATGCCGTCGTGCTCGAGGGTGAGGACGACCATCTCCCGCGGGCGCACGCGGTCGACGATGATCTCCATGCTCTCGCCGACGACGGGATGGCGGAAGTCGAGCCTGGGCTCCTGCGCCCAGGCCGGCACCGCGGCCAGGAGGGTGATGACCAGCACCAGGCTTCTCGGCATCCTCGACATCCGCAGACCCGCTCTCCTGCTCCCGGGAACCGCCTTCTCGCTCCGGCCTGGAGCGCCGCGGGCCGCCACGCCCGCCTGATACGCGCCCCGATCCTACCGCGCGGCCGGAAACCCGCTGTCACAGCCATGTATCATCGGCGGGGATCACCGGCAACTCGCGCGGCTTTCCAAAATAAAAGAGGGCCGGCCGCCGCCCCTCGCGGCCGAGGA
>JACQZJ010000037.1:5752-18220 GCA_016213895.1 Planctomycetota bacterium
GCGCGGCTTTCCAAAATAAAAGAGGGCCGGCCGCCGCCCCTCGCGGCCGAGGAACGGGGCCGGCCCCTGCTTGTGGAGCTGCCCTTGGGGCTTGAACCCAAGACCTCCTCCTTACCAAGGAGGTGCTCTACCACTGAGCTAGGGCAGCGCGTTGTTGTCCGCTTCGCGCCGGAGGACTGTAGCGCGGCGCGCGCGCGCTTGCAACACGCCCGGTTGCGGCGGCCGGGACGGGCATAGAATGCGGGAGATGAATGGCCGCGCGCGCTTCACGCTCTTCCCCCTGCTCTTCCTCGCCGTTGCCGGCCCGGGCTGCTCCGAGGGGGAGCAGGACGGCCCCATTCCGATCGCGCGCGACGTGGTCCTCGTGGTCTTCGACACCACGCGCTTCGACCGCACCTCCCTCGGCGGGCACGCCGGAGCGCGGAACCCCGCCCTCGACCGCCTGGCGCGCGACGGAGTCGTGTTCGAGCGAGCCTACGCGCCCGTGCCCGTGACCTTGCCCTCGCACGCCACCCTGCTCTCCGGCCGCTCGCCGCTGGTGCACGGCATCCGCCAGAACGGCACGAGCAGCCTCGATCCCGCCGTCCCGCGCGTGCCCGCTCGCTTCCAGCAGGCGGGGTTCCGCACCGCCGCCTTCGTGTCGTCGCTCGTGCTCGACGCCCGCTTCGGATTGGACCGAGGCTTCGATGTCTACGACTCCCCCGCGCGGGCGGAGCGGCGAGCGGACGAGACGGTGACGCAGGCCATCGCCTGGATGCGCGCGCAAGACCGCGAGCAGCGCCTCTTCCTCTGGGTGCACTTCTACGACCCCCACTTCCCCTACCAGCCGCCGGCGGACTTCTCGGCGCTCGATCCCTACGACGGCGAGATCGCGGCCGCGGACGCGGCCCTCGGCCGGCTGCTCGACGCCCTGGACGGCCTGGGCCGGCTCGAGGCCTCCCTGGTCGCGGTCCTGGCCGACCACGGCGAGGGGCTCTCCGACCACGGGGAGGAGGAACACGGCATCTTCCTCTACGAGGAAGCGATCCACGTCCCGCTGCTGCTCCGGCTCCCCGGCGGCGCCCGCGGCGGGCGGCGCGTGGGCGACGTCGTTGAGCTCGCCGACGTGGGCCCCACTCTTCTCGCGCGCGCCGGCCTGCCCGCGCTGGAGCGCTCCGAGGGAATCGACCTGACGCCCTGCGTCGAGGGCCGCGCCGCGGGCGCGCGCGCCGCCTACGCCGAGAGCCACGTGCCGCAGGAGATCCACGGCTTCGCTCCCCTGTTCGCCTGGGTGGAGGGAGACCGCAAGTTCATCGACGCGCCCCGCGCGGAGCTGTACGACCTGGCGGAGGATCCCGGCGAGACGCGGAACACCAGGGAGCGCGAGGCGGCCGCGGCCGCCCGCATGCTCGCCGCCCTGAACGAGCACCGCGCCCGCCTCGCGCCCGGCGCCTTCCGCGCGCCGGCCGTGCGCCTGGAAGAGGTCGAGCGGCGCCAGCTCGAGGCACTCGGCTACCTGGGGGGCGGCGGCCGCGCCGCGGGCAGCGCGCGCGTCGACCCCAAGGACGGCATCCACGCGTTCAACCGCCTGCGCGGCGCCGCCCTGCTGGTCGAGAGCGATCCCGCGGCCGCGCGCTCCGAGATCGAGGACGTGCTGCGCCTGGACGCGGGGAACCGCAGCGCGCTCGCCCACCTCGAGCGCGCCCTGCTCGCGCTCGGCTTGCGCGCCGAGGCGATCGCGCGCTGGCAGGAGCACCTGAGCCGCGATCCCGGCTTCTTCGAGGGCTGGCTGCGCCTCGGCGCGCTCTACGGCCAGGACGATCCGGCGGCCGCCGCCTCCGCCTTCCGGCGCGCGGCGAGCGTCGAGCCCGGGAACTACGAGGCGGCCTACAACCTGGCCCAGGCGCTGCGCCAACTCGGCGACGCACGGGGAGCGCTCGAGGCCTACGAGCGCGCGCTCGTCATCGACCGCTCCGCGCAGGCGCTGAACGCCCTGGCCTGGCACCTGGCAACTTCCCCCCAGGTCCTCGACCCGGCGCGCGCCGAGGTCCTGGCGCGCGAGGCGCTCAGGCTGGAGCCCGGCCAGGCGGAGTACCACGACACGCTCGCCGAGGCCCTGGCCGGACGCGGCGATCTCGCCGGCGCGGTTCAGGCCATGCAGGAGGCGGTGCGCCTGGACCCGAGCCCGACGTTCCAGGCGCGCCTGGCCGACTTCCTGCGCCGCGCGGGCCGGTAGATCCTCTGGATCCAATGGACCGGTATCCTCAGCGGCCGTGAAACTCTTCCGACCCTCTACCGTCCTCTGCGTCGCGCTCGTCCTCGTGGCCGCCCTCCAGGCCAACATCGCGCTCGAGTTCGACCGCTCGGCGAGGAGGCAGAGCCACCGCGGGGACGAGGCCGGCTTCCCCCTGGACGACGCCTGGATCCACCAGGTCTACGCGCGCAGCGTCGCGGAGCGGTTCGCGCTCGAGTACAACCCGGGCGAGCCCGAGGCCGGCCAATCGAGCATGCTCTGGGGGCTCCTGCTCGCGCCGGTGCACTGGGCGGCCGCGGCGACCGGCACGCCCGTGGGAAGCGCCACGCGCCTGTTCGGCGCCGCGCTCTGGATCCTGGTCGCGCTCGCGGCCGCGCTCTTCGTGGCTGCGCTGCCCGTGCCCGGCGCGCGCTTCGGCGGCTTCGCTGCCGCTCTCCTGGTCGCGCTCGATCCGGCCGCCGCCTTCGCCGCCGCGTCCGGCATGGAGCCGTTGCTCCTCGCGCTCTTCGCCCTGCTCGGGTTCTTCGGCCTGCAGAGCGGGCGCTTCCTCCTGGCCGGAATCTCAGCCGGCCTCGGCATTCTCGCCCGGCCCGAGGGAGTGATCCTGGCGGCGCTCCTCGCGGGCGGAGCGCTACTCGCGGGCCTGCGCCGACCGCCGCCGGGAGGGACGCGCAGCCTGGCGCCCCTCATCAAGACGGCGGCGCCCGCCGTGCTCTGCGCCCTGGCCTGGGTCTTCTTCTGCCTCGCCGTGACCGGGCGGCCCTTCCCGAACACGTTCTACGTCAAGGCCGCGGCCGCGGAGCCGCTCGCCGCCCTCGCGGACGGAGCCGCGCTCCTGGCGCGCGTCCTCGCCGCCTCGCCCTTCTACGAGGGCTACGCCGGCTATCTCTTCCTCGCCATCGGCGCCATCGCGCTGCTCGCGCGCTGCGACGCGGCGCGCGCCTTGCTGCTGCTCGCGGCGCCGGCGGCGTACCTCGCGGGCGTGGCCGCCACGCGCTCCCTGCCCGAACCGGACGCGTTCTACTGGGAGCGCTACCTGATCCCGATCGTGCCGCTCCTCGACGCCGTGACCGCGGTCGGCTTCGCCGCGCTCGGAGCCGTGCTGCATGACGCGCTGCGCGGACCGGCGGGCGCGCCGCGCGCGGCGCCGCAGGACGGGGAGGAGGCCGGCCCGCCCGAGGAGGCGGCGCGCGCCGGCGAGGCGGATCCGCGCGCCGAGCCCTTCCCCCTGCCCCAGCCTGCCGTCCAGCCGTTCCTCATCCCCAACGTCGTGCTGGCCGTGTTCCTGGCCCTGTGCGGGGTGGTGCCGTTCCTCGCTACGCCGCGGCGGCTGCAGCAGCGCATCGACGAGTTCGGCCGGAACGTGAGCGACGTGGATCGTATGAACGTGGAGGCGGCGCTCTGGCTCGCGGATCAGACGCGCCTCCCGCGCGCCGCCGTCGTGGCGACCCAGGACGCGGGCGCGGTGCGCTACTTCGCGCGGAGCGACTGCGTGCTCGACCTGCTCGGCCTGAACGACCACCGCCTGGTGGCGAGCGGCCTTTCGGGCGCGGGAGTGCGGCGCTACCTGGATGAGCGCGCGCCGCGCGTCTTCGTCCTGCTCGAGCCGGATCACGGCGCGCTCGATTTCCGGCTCTACGCCGCCGCGCTGGGCCTCAAAGAGGTGCGGCGCTTCGCGGTGGAGGAGTATTCTCTCTTCGGGACGCCCGCGTCCCGGGCGGTGGTCATCCTGGCCGACCTGCCGCCCTGACGGCGCGGGCGCGCCGGGCCAGAAAGGCCGGAGGCCTGTCGCATGACGCCGCACGCGGGCGCACGACCCTGGATCGCGCTCCTCAGGAGCGTGCCCGCCACCTACGAGCGCTGCCTGGTGCGGGCCGCGCCGCCCCAGGCGATCGACGTGGCGCGGGCGCGGGCGCAGCACGCCGCGTACGCGGCGGCGCTCGCCGCGGCGGGCTGCGAGGTGCGCGTGCTGCCGGCCGACGACCGCCATCCGGACTGCTGCTTCATCGAGGACACGGCCGTGCTACTCGACGACCTGGCCGTGCTCACGCGGCCGGGAGCGGCTTCGCGCCTCGGCGAGGTCGACGCCGTGGCCGAGGCGCTCGCCGCGCTCGCGCCCTTGGTGCGCCTGATGAGCCCGGCGGCGCTCGACGGCGGCGACGTGCTCTGCCTGGGGAAGAAGCTCTTCGTCGGCCTGTCGCAGCGCACGAACGCGGCCGGCGTCGAACAGCTGGCGCAGGCGGCGCGGGCGCGCGGCTGCGAGGTGGCGACGGTGCGGCTGGCCGGAGTGCTGCACCTCAAGTCCGCGGTCACCGCGCTCGACGACGAGACCCTGCTCATGGCCCCCGGGCTCGTCGACCCCGCGCCCTTTCGCGGCTGCGCCTGCCTCGAGACCCCGGCGGGAGAGCTGCGCGCCGCGAACGTGCTGCGCCTGCCGGGCAAGGGGCGCGTGCTCATGCAGGCCGGCTGCGGCGCGACGCGCGCGCTCTTGCGCGCCGCGGGCTACGAGACGAGCGAGGTCGACATCTCCGAGTTCGTCAAAGGGGACGGCGCCCTGACCTGCCTGTCGCTGCTCCTGCCCGCGTGACCGGCCGCGCGCTCCGCTAGCCCGCGCGCAGCGTGCCCGAGATGCTCTTGTTGTGCGGCGGCTCGCCGTCCTGCAGCGCCTCCCCGCGCTCGCCGTCGTCCAGGTCGGAGTAGTCCGCCTGCACGACGTGACGCACGCTGGTCGAGGTCATGGGCACGGGCGAGTGGGTGCATTCGATCATCAAGCGTTCGGCGTCGGCGAACGCCAGCAGGAAGGCGACCGTGGCGAAAAAGCTCTCCTCGAACGGGCGCCCGCCGGCCACGCGGTCCGGGTCATTCTTGAGCCAGCTCCGGTCGTTCAGCCGGTTCTCGAAGCGCGAGCGCAGGCCCACCGGACCGCCGACCACCTCGATGCCGCCGCCGTAGTAGAGGGATTCGCTCGCCGTCCAGCGCAGGTGCAGGGGCGGCATCCTGCTGTTCTGTCCGCGCAGATGGAATTCACCGAAGACTGGCTTCTCTCGCTTCCGTCTGTGCACCTCGCGCCTGCTCCTTTCGCCGCGGAAGGCCTCGTACTCCCCCAAGTCGAGCGCCTTCGCCTCGCGGCCGTCTCAATAGACCACGTGCGGTCTGCCTGCCACTCCCGGCGCACACATTGGCCCGACACGGGACGAGCGGTTGAGCGGCGAATCGCAACACCAGCGCGGACAATATGTTATGGCGAATCACCTCCTGCCGGGGGCGACTGTCCGCCTAAAGAGTAGCCCGAAAACGAAAGGGCTGGCGGAAAAGTTTTGTTGAAATCCGACCAGTTCCGGGTTAAGGGGCGCCCCCGCGCGCCACCGGCGTACCGCGCGCATCCGGGATGGCGGGGATCCCCTGCCCGTTGTCGGGCAGCACCAGCGTGCGCGCGCGCCGCCGCTCCTCTTCCGGCAGCCCGGCCATCTCGGCGACGATGGCGCGGATCTCGCTGCCCTCCACGACCTCTTTCTTGCGCAGCTCCTCGGCGAGACGGTCGAGCACCGCGCGGTTCCCCTCGATGATGGCGACCGCCGCCTTCATGCACCCGGAGAGGATCTCCATCACCGCCTCGTCGATCTCCACGGCGGTCTGCTCGCTGAAGTTCTTCTCGTAGGAGAAGTCCCGGCCGAGGAACACCTCGCGCTCCGGGCGCCCGTAGGTGACCGGCCCGGTCTCATCGTGCATGCCGAAGCGCAGGACCATGCGCCGCGCCAGGTCGCTGGCCCGTTCCAGGTCGTCCGCCGCTCCGGTCGAGATCGTGTTGAACACGGCCTTCTCGGCCGCGCGCCCGCCGAGCAGGCCGGTGATGCGGTCGAGCAGCTCCTCGCGCAGCATGATGTAGCGATCCTCCTCGGGCACGATGAGGGTGTACCCCAGGGCGTTCGCGCCGCGCGGGATGATGGACACCTTCTGCACCGGGTCCGCGTAGCGGCAGTGGACCGCCGCCAGCGCGTGCCCCATCTCGTGGTAGGCGAGGATCAGCTTCTCGCGCTCGTTGATGACGCGCGAGCGCCGCTCCGGCCCGGTGAGCACGCGCTCCACCGCTTCCATGAGGTCCTCGCGCTCGATCCTGTCCTTGTCGCGGCGCGCGGCGAGCAGCGCCGCCTCGTTCATGGCGTTGGCCAGGTCGGCGCCCGAGAAGCCGGGCGTGCGCCGCGCCAGTTCCTCGAGGTCGACGTCAGCGCCGAGCGGCTTCTTGCGGGCGTGCACCTCGAGGATCGCCATGCGGCCCTTCTTGTCCGGCCGGTCGATGACGATGCGGCGGTCGAAACGCCCCGGCCGCAAGAGGGCCGGATCGAGGACGTCGGGCCGGTTGGTCGCGGCCAGGATGATCGTGCCCTTCTCGGTCTCGAAGCCGTCCATCTCCACCAGGAGCTGATTGAGCGTCTGCTCGCGCTCGTCGTGGCCGCCGCCGATGCCCGCGCCGCGCAGGCGGCCGACCGCGTCCAGCTCGTCGATGAAGACGATGCACGGCGCCTTGGCCTTGGCCTGGGAGAAGAGGTCGCGCACGCGCGAGGCGCCGACGCCGACGAACATCTCGACGAAGTCCGAGCCGCTGATGGTGAAGAAGGGCACGCCGGCCTCGCCGGCCAGGGCGCGCGCGATGAGCGTCTTGCCGCAGCCCGGCGGCCCGACCAGCAGCACGCCCTTGGGGATGCGGCCGCCGAGCGTCGCGTACCTGCCGGGACGCTTCAGGTAGTCGACGATCTCCTGCAGCTCCTGCTTCGCTTCCTCGATGCCGGCCACGTCCTCGAACTTGGTGTCGATGTCGTCCTCGGGCACGACCCGCGCGCGCGACTTGCCGAAGGAGAAGACCGACTGCGTGCGCCCCATGGAGCGCATGAGGAAGATCCAGACCACGACGATGATGCCAAGCGGCAGGAACCAGGCCAGCAGCATGCCGGTGAGCGGGCTGTCCGTCACGAAGCGGAAGGCGACGCCCTTCTCCACCAGTCGCGGCAGCAGGAAGTCGCGGCCGTCGCTGGACTGCGGGAAGCGGGCGAACGCCTTCTGCGCGCGCACCGCCTCGCCCGCTTGCTCCGCGCCTCCCTCGGGACGCAGGGCCGTCTCCTGCTTGAAGGTGAGACGCACGCGGTCCGACTCGAGCACGGCGTGCTGCACCGCCCCTTCGTCGACCAGCGCGACCAGGTAGTCGAAGTCGATCTCCGGCTCGTTCGGGTCGTCGAAGCCGTTCATGATCAGGAACAGCACGGCCGCCACGAGGATGAAGATGAGCGGTGCGGGCACCTTGCGCGCGGGCCGAGGCAGGCCCGGCCGCTGCCGCCCGCGCTGCTCCTTTGGTGCGCTCACGTCTTCACCTCCTGGACGTTGTACTCGCGCAGCTTGCGCTGCAGGGTGCGCAGGCTGATGCCCAGCATGCGCGCGGCCCGCGTCCGGTTGCCGCCGTTCTCCTCGAGCGTGGCCAGGATCGCGCTGCGCTCCAGCTCGTCCATGCGCATGCCCACGTGGAAGAGCTCCACGTCGCTCTGCGCCGGCGCGCGCTCGCCGCCGAGCGCGAAGGGCAGGCTGTCCGGCCCGATGACGTCCGCGCGCGCCAGCACCGCCGCGCTCTCGAGCGTGTTCTTCAGCTCGCGCACGTTGCCCGGCCAGTCGTGCGACTGCAGCAGGCGCACCGCGTCCGGATCGAGGCGCAGCTCGCGCAGGCCGTGCTCCTGGATCGCCGCCTCGAGGAAGGACTTGGCGAGCAGCGGGATGTCCTCGCGGCGCTCGCGCAGCGGCGGCGGCTGGATCTGCACCACCTTCAGCCGGTAGAAGAGGTCCTCGCGGAAGCGGCCGTCGCGCACCGCCTGCGCCAGGTCGGAGTTCGACGCCGCGATGATGCGCACGTCGACCTTGATCTCCCTGGTGGAGCCGAGCGGCGTGTAGCAGCGCTCCTCGAGCACGCGCAGCAGCTTGGCCTGCAGCGCGATGTCCAGGTCGGACACCTCGTCGATGAGAAGCGTGCCGCCGTCGGCCGCACCGAACAGCCCCTGGCGGCGCTGGAAGGCGCCGGTGAACGCGCCCTTCTCGTGCCCGAACAGCTCGCTCTCGACGAGCGTGCTCGGCAGCGCCGCGCAGTTGAACGCGATGAACGGCATGGCACGGCGCGGCGAGGCGTGGTGGATGGCGCGCGCCACGAGTTCCTTGCCGGTCCCGCTCTCGCCGGTGATCAGGACCGTCGCCCGCGTGGGCGCCACGTGGCGGATGACCTCGAAGATCTCCAGCATGGAGCGCGAGCGCCCGATCATGTGGTCGAAGCCGTACTTCTCGTTGAGCTGCGCCCTGAGCTCGGCCACCTCGCGCCGCAGGCGGCGCTTCTCCACGATCTCCTCGACCATCTTCAAGAGGACCGTCGGGTTGATCGGCTTGGTGACGTAGTGGTACGCGCCCTCGCGCATGGCCGCCACGGCCGAATCGACCGAACCAAAGCCGGTCGCTACGATCACCTGGATGTCGGGGTTGACCGCCTTCGCCCTCCTCAGGACGTCGAGACCGTTCATGCCGGGCAGCTTCAGGTCCGTGACCACGACGTCGGTCCGGTCGTCGATCAGATCGAGCCCTCGCTTGCCGTCGCTGGCGCCGGCCACGACCAAGCCTTTGTCCACGAGATACTCCGTGAGGGCCTCGCGCAGCGGGTCATCGTCCTCGACCAGAACCACGCGGCCGCTGCCAGCAGGCCGGACGCTCTCGGTCCGGCCGGTTTCG
The DNA here is from genome assembly GCA_016213895.1 of Planctomycetota bacterium. Classification (GTDB taxonomy): domain Bacteria; phylum Planctomycetota; class B15-G4; order B15-G4; family JADJEK01; genus JACQZJ01. The sequence goes on from JACQZJ010000037.1 coordinate 14,736, forward strand.
TCCCCGGAAGCACCATTGCGGTCGTTTCCCACCATGACCACGCTCCTCAACACGGAAGTTCCGACGCAGGTCGCCGCCACCGTGCCCATGCGTCGCGGTCGACAGACAAGTCGTGCCACTTTGGTATAGACGACGACACTTTGGTATGCAAGTCCCTGACATGCGCCAAGTTTTCGCATGGTCCGTGTGGTCGTGCCTCTGCGGCCTCTGCCTGCTGCTCGCAGGATGCACAACGGAAACGGCCGAGGCGCGCTGGCGTCGCATCCGGCTCGACGTTCCCCCGGGCGCGATCAAGGCCATCGTTCTCGGCACGGCCGCGCGCGAGTGCCGCGCCAGCGCGATCGACCCGACCGGCGTGTCGCGCTCTCCGGCCAGCCTGTGCCTCCTTTCGCCGGCCGACCGCAGCGTCTTCCTCATCGACCCGAGCGGGTCCGTCGTGCGCCAGCTCGCCCAGGTCGCGGCGGCAGGCGGCGTGCCCGGAGGCCTGGGCGAGGCGCCCGTGGACGCGGTCCTGCTCACGCACGCGGACGCGGAGGCCGCGGCCGGTCTCGCCGCGCTGCTCGAGCTCAGGCCGGCCGAGCGGCCGCTCCCGGTCTACGGCGCGCGAGCCGCCCTCGAGTCCATGGCCGCACGCGCCGAGCTGGCAACGAGCTTCCCGGCCGGGCGCATCGAGCTGCGCGAGGTCCTGCCGGGCAAGGAGCTGCTGCTCGGCACCTCGCTGCGCGTCACGCCCGTGGCCGCGCCGATCGACGCGAGCGCGGGCTTCCTCGCCTACCGGGTGGAGGGCGCCGGGAAGGCGCTGCTCTACCTGCCCCGCTGCGGCCCTCTCGACGCCCTGAGTCCTCCCCTGGCGCGGCTGCTCGAATCGGTGGACGTCGCCCTCCTCGACGGCACGCGCCTCGACGGCCGCGATCCCAACCCCGACGGTCTCCCTGACGCCGCCCACCCGCCCATCGGCGAGGCCGTGCGCCTCCTGGAGAGGATGAGCCTCCCCGCCCTGCACGTGCGCTTCACGCACCTCGCTCCGGGCAACCCGATCCTCGATCCGAACAACCGCTATCAGAAGCTGTTGCGAGAGCGCGGACTCGATCTGGCGGTGGACGGCAGCGAATACTGGCTGTGACGGATCGCGGGGCGGACGAGCGCCGCGCGTGATGCTCAAGGGCGCCTGGGGAAGCGCCGATAAGAGCGCTGCGTCCGGGTCCTGCAAGCGGGCTCGGTCCCGGCCGCCGCGCGGACTCTCCAGGGACCCCCCCGCGAGGGGAAGGGGCCAGGCGTTCATGGCTCTCAAAGGCGACACCAGCAACCTGCTCCTGGCGGACATCTTCCAGACGCTGGCGCAGAACGGGCAGATGGGCCTGCTGGCGCTGCGCGGCGAGGGCACGCGCCACCGCATCCTCTTCTCGCCGCGCGGCATCACCTCGCTCGACGCCGAGGTCCTGCGCGCGCCCCGCCTCGGACACCTGCTCATCGCCGGAGGGCTGATCGCGCGGCCAAGGCTCGACGCGGCGCTCGGCCGGCTGGAGAACAACGGCGCCGAGCCGCTCTCCTCGGCCGCGCTGCTCGACGTTCTGGAGGAGGAGAGGCTGCTCGCGCGGGAACGGGGCGTGCGCGTGCTGCAGAGCGAGGTGCGCGAGGAGCTGGTCGAGGTCTTCACGCTGCAGCGCATGGACTTCGAGTTCGACGAGGGGGAGGTGCCCGTCGAGGGAATCCCGGCCCAGTGCTTCTTCCGCGCCGAGGAGATCGTGTTCGAAGCGGCGCGGCGCCTCGACGAGTGGGAGCTGATCAGGAAGGCCCTCGGCGAGGTCCAGGAGTACTACATCCTGGAAGGAAACAACGAAGGGCAGCAGGTCGACCCGCGGGTGCTCAAGCTGCTGGACGGCTGCAACACGGTGAACGACATCGCGGAGCGCCTCCTGCTCTCGCGCTTCGAGGTGGCGCGCGTGGTGTGGCGCCTGCTCGAGGCGCAGAAGATCCGCCCCGCCACGGCCGACGAGCTCATTCGCTCGGCGCGCGCCCTCGACCCTGTCGCGCAGGGAGGCGCCATGGCCCGCATCCTGCAGCGCGCCCGCACGCGCCTCAAGCCGAGCGACGCGCGCCTCGACGACATCGGCGAGCTCCTGATCCGCGCCGGGGCGGACGGCGCCGCCATCTCGGTCCTGCTGGTGCGCGCGCGCAGCCTGCTGGCCGAGGGCAACGGCGAGACCGCCTACGCCCTGGTGGCGCGCGCGCGCGACCTCGACAGCAACAACAGCGGCGTGCTGCAGACCCTGGCCGAGATCCACCAGGCGCGCGGCGAGAAGGAGGCCGAGGCCAAGGTGCTGACCTGCCTGGCCGAGCGCAGCGCGGCCCAGCAGCAGTTCCCCGAGGCCGTGGAGTACGCCACGAGGGTCGCGCGCCTCGACCCGGAGGCGCCGCTGCTCGATCGCGCGTTCGCCATCTACTGCCAGCAGGCGAACATGGAGAAGCACGGCGCCGACATCCTGTCGGAGGCCGCCGGCAAGCGCGCCGGCCCCGCCCGCGCGGCCATGCTCTACGACGCGATCCTGCTGCTCGATCCCGCGCGCGGCGACATCCGCAGGGCCAAGGCGCGACTGCAAAAGACGCGCGGCCGGCGGCGCGCCGTCTGGCTCGCGGCCGCGCTCCTGCTCGTGCCGCTCTCCCTGGCCGGCGTGCGCTGGATCCTCGATCGCATGAAGGGAGAACGCCTCGCCGGCCGCCTCGAGGCGGCGCAGCTTCTGCTCGACCAAGGCGAGGCGAAGCTGGCCGAGGGCGCGCTGCTCGGCATCCTCGCCGAGGAACCCCCGCAGGCGGTCGAGGAGAGCGTCGCGGCGCTGCTCGCGAACGCGCGCGTCACGCTCGAGAAGGGCGCGCAGGAGGCGCGTGCGGCGCGCGAGCAGGCGCTGCACGGCGAGATCGCCCTGGTCCAGGACGATCTGGAGGCGCGGCGCTACGCCGAGGCGCTCGGGCGCATGGCGCGTCTCGCGGCTGACGGCGCCGCCGGCCCGGCGGAGAAGCAGTCCCTGGCGGCCAAGCGCCAGCTCCTGGAACGGACCCTCGCCGACGAGCACGCGGCGCTCATCCGGCTCGCGGCGCGGTTCGAGGCCCCGGACACCGACTCCGCCCTGCTCGAGGCGCAGGCGGAGTACGGCGCCGCGTTCGCGCCCGAGCGCCTGCGCGCCGTCCAGGACCTGGTGCGCCTGCTCGAGGCCGAGCCGGTCGAGGCCGCGGGCGGCGCGGCGCCGCTCCTGCAGCTCGCGCGCGAGGCCCTCGACACCCTGCAACGGTTCGTCCCGGAGATCGATGCGATCCAGGATCGCATCGCCCGCAACGACAAGCTCGACGTGCTCTCGGACGACTACCAGGAGATCAAGGCGGCGCTCGCGAAGGGCGAGTACGCCGCCGCGATCCGCGGATACGACCGCCTGCTCGAGAGCTACGGCGAGGGCCCGCTCACGCCGCTCTTCCGCGAGCAGCAGGCGGCC
>JACQZJ010000037.1:18293-34966 GCA_016213895.1 Planctomycetota bacterium
GGTCGTCCTGGCCCTCAGCGAAGTCGAGAGTCTGCTGGCCGCGGGAAGGGTCGAGGAGGCGAACCAACGCGCGCGGCGCTGCGCGGCCGAGGCGGCAGGCCTCGAGGTCGCGCGCGCGGTGGGCGCGCCGGTGCAGGTCTCCACCCTGCCCGCGGGCGCCGACCTGAAGGCGGGAGAGCGCCCCCTCGGGGCCGCGCCCGCCGTCCTCTGGGTCAAGGAGGGCGCTCCGCTCAGGGTCCGCGCCTCGGCCCCGGGCTTCCTGCCGTGCGATCGGGACATCGCCTGCGGCAGCGCGCCGGACATCCAGATCGAGCTGGCGCGCGCCAGCCGCTTCCGGGTCGACCTGGGAACACCGGTCGACGTCCATCCCCTCGCGAGCGGCGGCGTCCTGTTCATCGGCGCGCGGGACGGCGTGCTCTATCGCCTCGACCTGCAAAGCGGCGCGCGGCTCGATGCGCACGCGACCGGCTCCCTGTCGGGAATCGCCGCGCCGCCGCTCGCGCACGCCGGCCTCGTCCTGCTGGCGCTCGGCGAGGGAGAGGTGCGCGCCGTGGAGCGCGACACCCTCGCCGTGCGCTGGTGCCGGCCGCACGGCGCCACCCTGGCCGGGCCGCCGGTCCTGGCAGGCGGCCGGCTGCTGGTCGCGACCGTGGACGGCCGCATCTTCGACATGGACGCCGCCACGGGGGAGGAGCGGCTGGTGGCCGGCGTCGCCGGACCGCTGCGCTTCGCACCGGCGATCCTGGGGAAGACGGTCGCGGCCGGCGCGACGAACGGCTCGGTCATCGCCGTCTGCCAGGACGACGGCAGGCCCCTCTTCGCCACGCCCGAGCGCGCCCATCCCATTATCGGCCTCGCGGCCGCGGCCGGTTTGATCGTCGCGGCGGACGACGGCGGGACGCTGCTCGGGCTCGACCCCGGCAGCGGCGGCGTGCTCTGGGAGCGCGAAACCGGGCAGGCGGCGGCCGCCCCGCCCGCCGCCTGCGGCGAGCTGATCGTGTTCGCCGCTGGCCGCACCGCGTTCGTGCTGGACGCGAGGAGCGGCGCCGTGCGGCTCGCGGCCGAGGTAGGCGCGTGGATCGCGGGCACGCCGGCCCTCGCCGGCGGCCGGCTCTACGTCGGCGACCACGCGGGCACGCTCAGCGTCTTCGATCTGGCGGACGGCGCCCTGCTCTACCGCCACCAGATGGGAAGCCGCATCCGCGCGACTCCGCTCGTCCTGCAGGAAGGCGTGCTGCTCATCTCCGAGCGCGGCGCCGTGGCCCTGCTCGACGCGTAGTCGGCCGCGCGCCTCAACGCCGTTCGCGCGCCTTCCCGGTCATGGGCACGAAGCGCACCGCGAAAATCCGCTCGCGCCGCACTTCGCCCCCCTCGCGCACCAGGACCTGCAGCTCCTGGTAGAGATCGCCCACCGGGATGACCAGCCTGCCGTCCTCGGCGAGCTGGTCGATCAAGGGCTGCGGGACCTCCTCCGGCGCGGCCGTGACCACGATCGCGTCGAACGGCGCCTGCTCCGGCCAGCCCGCGTAGCCGTCGCCCACGCGGCAGTGGATGTTGCGATAGCCGAGCTCCTCGAGCAGGACGCGCGCCCCCTTTCCGAGCTCCTCGATGATCTCGACGGTGTACACCTCGGCGCCGAGCTCACCCAGGATCGCGGCCTGGTAGCCCGAGCCAGTGCCGATCTCGAGGACCTTCTCCCCGGGCTCGATGCCGGCGAGCTCCGTCATCTTGGCGACGATGTAGGGCTGGGAGATCGTCTGCCCCTCGCCGATCGGCAGCGGCCGGTCCTCGTAGGCCTCGTGGCGGAGCCCCGCGGGCACGAAGCGATGGCGCTCGACGCGCCGCATGGCGGCCAGGACGCGCGCGTCCTGCACGTCGCGCTGGCGGATCTGCTCCTCGACCATCTCCTCGCGTCGCCGCGCCAAGACCGCCTCCTGCTCGTCTCCGTCCTCCTGCCTCTCCCGCGCTGCGCCGTCCGCCTGGCCGCCCGCGGGCGGCTCGGAGGGAGCGCAGGATAGGAGCGCCGCCGTCACGACGCTGATCGCGGCCCGTCCCGAGAACCTCGAGCACCGCATGCGGGGACCCAGCAGCCGATCATCGACCCGGCCGGCGCGGCCCGATCACGGCGACCGGGAGCGCCGCGGCGCCAGCATACCAGGGCGGGCGCGGGCGGCGCTCAGCTCCCGCCAGCGCGGGCAAGACCTGCGCCGCGCCGCCGGTCCCAGCTTCCTACGATCACGCCCGTGCGGAGCCGCCCTGTGCAGATCCGCCGAGATCCGCGCCCGCTCGCAAGGGGGCTCCGGCGCTCGTGCGTGATGGGCCCGCGCATCAGCCTGGCCGCCGGCAGCCTGGCGCGCGCGCGAGGCCGCGAGTGGATCGTGCTCCAGAAGTCGACCGCCGACCTCCTCGTCCTGCGCCGCCTCGGCGGTGCCGACGTAGAGACCTGCGGCGTCTACGCTCCCCTCGAGCGCGTCGAGCCCAAGCTCCCGCCCGACGTGCTCGGCCTCTGCGTCTTCCTGCCGGCGGGGGTTGTGAGGCGAGGTTCTGGCGGGGCCGCGCACGTGAAACGGAACGGGGGCGCCCGGTGCATTGCCGGCCGCCCCCAAGCCCGAGCTACCGCGCGCGCGCCTACAAGGAGCCGTACGAGAAGGACATTACCAGGGCGCGGTCGTTGTCGCCGACCCAGACGCCATTGTCCACGTCTGGATCGACGAGGATCAGGATCTCGGTCCGGCCGAACAGCGAGACGCGAACGCCGTGCGCCTCCAGCTCCCGGACCAGCGCCAGGGCCAGGTCCGAAAGGCGCGTGAAGGAGGCCGTGGAAAGCGTCGCCACGTGCCGGTCGGTTCCGACCTCCAACATGGCCGGCTCACCGTCCACCGTGATCCCCGCGATCGCGCCCTCCAGTCTCACGGTCGCGATGAGGATCTCGTTCGCCGGGAAGTCGATGACCGTGGACACGGTGTCCGTGTACGTGAGCTTGTGCCTCTCGTCCGTATTGCCACCGTTGAACACGACCTTCTCGAGCTTGTTGCTGCCGGTGCACCCGATGTTCACGACGCCCGCGAACGAGGCCGCGCTCACGGGCCCATTCGCGCCTGCCTTGTCGCTGATCGCCTTGGCGATCGCCGCTGCCTTCTGGTCGTCCGTCTGCCCCTTCTTGATGGCGCCCTTGGCAGCCGCCTGCTCCGGCGTGTCTTCGGCTCCCGCCTGGGCCGTCGTTACATCGAGCGAATGCGTCACGTCAGCGGCGTCCTTGTACGTGATGGTGATCGTCTCCTGCCCGGTCTGGCCCGGCGCGCCGACGTCGAGGACCGCGATCTTGGCCCAGGACGGCAAGGCGCAAGCCAGGACCAACGACGCCGCCAGTGCACGCATCACGATCCGCCGATCCAAAGCACCCATGGGGACTCCTTCCGCTCTCCTCTGGCGTGGTGTTCCCCCGCTACTCACCCTGTCCGGTACCCCCGGGAGGGGGGGGGGGAGCACGCCAGATTCCAGTCATGAAACTATCGGCTCGTGCGCCACGGCGCAAGAGGCTCACCACGCAACAGCGCGTCATTGTCCCAGGGCGGGCCCCCGTCGCAGGCGGCTTACGAGGGAGAGGACACGGGGAGGGCGGCCTGGTGCAGGCTCGACGAGGCCCCTCGGCACCGTGCGAGCCGGCTCGATGCGTCATGCTCCGGCCGGAGCGGCACCTCGGGGCGGAGTTGGTCCCTCGCGGCAGGCGTTCCCTCCCGGCCAGGCCCGGGACAGGACCCGAACGCGCGGCTCAGGCGGGCCGATGAGCCGGAACGTGACCTCGGGCCAATGCGCGCACTCGCGCGTGGCGGCCGCGACGCCGGTGCGGCCGGCCAGCCGGAACAGAGCGATGGCGACGTTCCTCAGCGCTGCCGGGACCTGCGCCGCGCCGCCGGTCCGCACCCGGCAGCGGTCCTCGTCGAAGGTCACGTCCCGCATCCAGTGCACGTTTCCGGGGCTTCGACATTCTGTGCCACCAGCCGCCAGGATCTCTGCACCGCTCGAAGATCACATCGCGGCGGCGCCGCACCAAACGAGTTCGCGCTCGCTGGTCGAGTCCGGCCGGCGCCGCCGCGACGTGATCAGCAGAACCAGGAGATCAGCCCGAGAAACGAACTTCCATTCCCTTCAAGGGTCGGCCGAGAACGGATCAGTCCCGCCAGCGCAGCGCTCCACCACCAGGTAGACGTTGGGACCGCGCAGCAGCCCGGCCACCTCGCCCTCTTCCCGCACCGCCGTGCCCGAGAGCAGTGCGGCGATATCGCGCGGCGTGCGGAAGTAGGGGAACCACTCGAGCCACCACTCCATGACCAGCCGGTCGACCGCGGTCAGGTCGCGGTGGTAGTGGGCCATGACCAGCGCCCCGCGCGGGCCGAGCAGGCGGAAGGCGAAGTCCAGGCACCTGGCCGCCACCTCGTCCGGCAGGAAGTCGAGCAGCCCTGGGCTGAAGAGGAAGTCCTGCGGTGCGATGCCCCGCGGGTCGCCCAGCAGGGAAGCGCGTACCGGATCGACGTGCAGCGTCGCGAGGCGCGCGCCGAACCCGCCCTGCGCCGCCTCCGCGCGCGCGGCAGCGAGGCAGCCGCCGTCGCCGTCCATGAGCGTGGCCTCGACGCGCGCCGCCTCGGGACCGAGGGAGCGCAGGAACGCGGGCAGCACCGACCTCGGGCCGGCGCCGAACGCGCGTCCCGGCCTCGCCGCGCATCCGCACCGCCTCCAGCACGCTGCCCGGCTCGAGCAGCGGCCTGAGGGCGGCGAGGCAGCGGTCGCGCTGGCGCTTGCGCTGCGCGGGCGTGTGTCCCCTGAGGCGGCGAGCGGCTTCCCGCGCGAAGGAGCGCACGGTGCGCTCGATGCGCTCCACGTCGACGAGGCCCGCGACTCCCTGGTTCAGGGTCGCGAGCAGGGAGCGCATGGGATCGTCGATAGCGCCAGCGGCCGTCATGGTTGCCCGCACGAAAGGTGTCCGCCCCGTATCGGCGCGGCGCGTGCCGGCGCTTGAGATCGCCGGCAGGAAGTCAGGGGCGGACGGCGGCAGGAGCGTGGCGCGGAGAAAGCAACACGAGCGGCCGGCGGGGCCGGCCGCTCGAACCAGTCAGCTCCGTAGCGGGCCGCTAGGACCCGCGGCGGCGCGCGGCGATCCCCGACGCTTCGAAGGTATTCGCGCCGTCGCCCGGCATGACGACGACGTTGAAGAGCACCGTCGCCTCGGGGAACTGACGCTTGGCGGCCGCCTTCAGCCGCTCGATGGTCAGCTCCTCGATCTGGCGCCAATCGTCGGGCGCGATCGTGTTCTGCGCGGTCACGTGGCCGTAGATCAGGAGCGTCCTGGGATCGGGCTGTTCGAGCACCTGCACGCCCTTGGCCTCGTCCGCCGTCGGCTCCGAGAGCGACCGGCAGCCCAGGGCGCCGGCAAGGGAGATGATGGCCGTCACAAAGCCCAAGCCGCAGAGAAACTTGCGCATTGCTTCCTCCGAGTCATCGAGTGCGAGAGGTCTACCGGTTTCACCACGCTGGAGCAAGAGGCGTCGCCGTGCCTTTCCGTTTCGCGCGAAAGGCGCGCGCTCGTAGAGTGGTCGGGTCGTTTCCCGCGCGCAGGCCGGCGGCCGAGGCGCGGAACCGTTTCTGGGAGTCGCCAGGCCGCCATGATCGAAACTCTGGTCGTCCTCTCTTCCCTGTTCCTCGGTGCGCCCGCGGAGCCGGCCCCCCGCCCGCGGCTCGTCGTGCTCGTGGTGGTGGATCAGATGCGCGCCGACTACCTCGACCGCTTCGCGCCTCTCTTCGGCGGCGGCCTGCTGCGCTTCCGCCAGGACGGCGTGCGCTTCACCGGCGAGCGCCACCTGCACGCGACCACCGCGACCGGCCCGGGCCACGCGACCATCGCCACCGGCGCGCATCCCGCGCGCCACGGGATCGTCTCCAACGTCATCCCCGCGGCCGAACCCGGCGCCTTCCGCGCGGTCGCGCTCGACGCTTCGCGCCGCAACCTCAACCGCGACGCCGCGGGCGCGTCGCCGGACGACCTCTTGGCCACGGCCCTCGGCGACTGGATCAAGGCGGCCGACTCCCGCTCGCGCGTGGTGGCGCTTTCCTTCAAGACCCGCGCCGCGGTCATGCTGGGCGGCAAGCACCCCGACGCCTGCGCCTACGTGGACACGACCACCGGCGAGTTCACGACCTCGTCGTACTACGCCGAGGAGCTGCCCGCGTGGCTCGCGCGCTTCAACCGCGAGCAGCCGGCCTCCGCTCACTTTGGCAAGGTGTGGGAGCCGCGCGTCTCGGACGAGCGGTTCCAGGCGGTCGGCGCCACGGCGGACGACATGCCCTTCGAGGGCCGCTTCGGCCTGGAGGACACGAGCGACCGCACCTTCCCGCACACCATGGACGAGGTGGGCGACCTGACGTTCGCGCCGTTCGGAGACGAGCGCATCCTTGCCCTGGCGGCCGCCGCCCTCGACGAGTTCCAGCTCGGCCAGGATGACGCCCCGGACCTGCTCGCGATCAGCCTCTCGGCCGCCGACTACATCGGCCACGCCTACGGCCCGGACTCGCGCGAGATGGCCGACTACTACGCCTGGCTCGATGCGGGCCTGGGCGAGTTGCTGGACGCGGCGGCGCGCGCCGCGCCGCCGCCGCGCGTCCTTTTCGTCCTGACCGCCGACCACGGCGTCAGCCCGATCGTCGAGCACCTGCTCGCACAGGGCGTCGACGCCGGCCGCATCCGGCCGGCCACGATCGTCGGCGCCGTGGACACGGCCCTGGACGAACTGTTCGGCGCCGAGGACTGGGTGTTCGGCGCGGAGCCGGACGTCTACCTCGACGGCCGGGTCGTGGCGCGGCGCGGTCTCGACGCGCGCCTCGTCCAGGACGCGGCGGCGCACGCGGCCAAGTCGGTGCACGGCATCCGCGACGCGTTCCCGCGCCACCGGCTGCTCGAGGGCGACGCAACCGTCCCGGCCGCGTTCCTGCGTTCCTTCAACGGGACGCGCAGCGGCGACGTGGTGCTCGCCTTCGAGAACCACTTCCACTTCGACTACCTCGACGTGGCGCCGTACGTGAAGGCCAACCACATGACGCGGCACGACTACGACCAGCGCGTGCCCGTGGTCTTCCTCGGCGGCGGGCTGCCGGCCAGCATCCGCAACGAGCCGTTCGCCACCATCGACATCGCGCCGACCTTGGCCGCGGCCCTCGGCGTCGCCGCGCCGGACGGCGTGGACGGCGCGGCCGTCGCGCTCGCTCCCGGCGAGGAAGAACGGTGACGAGCGCGACGCGGGGAAGCAGGGGAGCACGCGGCGCGCCGCTTGGCGCCCTCCTCGGCGCGGGCGTGGGCTTCTTCCTCGGCCGCTTGCCAGGTGCGTTGATCGGCGGACTGCTCGGCCACCTCTTCCAGCGGCAGATGGTCGCACCGCGGCGGCCGAGCACCGCGACCCGGGCAGTCGAGCGAGCCGCGGCGCTGGTGCGGCTCGCGGTGGCGGTAGCGCGGCTCGACGGTCCGCTCGACGCCGATGAGCGCGAGGCGCTCCGTTCCTACTTCCATCGCGACGCCGGGCTGCCGCCGGACAGCCTCGGCGGCGTGGACCGCATGATCGACGCCGCCCTGGCCGGGCCGGCGCTCGCCCCGGCCGAGGCGGCGCGCGCCATGCCGCCTCTCGACGGTCCCGATCGGATCCACGTGCTGTTCGTGCTCTTCCGCATCGCGCTCGCCGACCGGGCTCTGCAGCCGGTCGAGGCCGAGGCGCTCTCGGCCGCGGCGCGCGCGCTCGGCCTGTCCGCCGAGGACTACGAGGGCGTGAAGGCGCACTTCGTCGCGTCCGGCGCGGGCGGCGCCGCGGATGACTTCGCGCTCTTCGGCCTCGAGCCCGGCGCCGACCTCGACACGGTCAAGGAGAAGTACCGCGAGGCGGCCAGGAACTACCATCCCGACCGCTTCCAGCACCTCGGCCACGAGTTCACCTCGGTCGCCACCGAGAAGTTCCAGCGCATCCAAGAGGCCTATCGCAGGATCTTGGAGGGGAACGGATCGCACATCGAGGAGACGAGGCTCTCGGTGTGCACCTCCTGCCGCTCGTTCAGCCCGGCCGCCCTCGCGACCTGCCCGGCGTGCGGCGCGGCCAAGTTCCTGGAGCAGGACGACCAGGTGCGCATCCGCTGCCCCTTCTGCACGCAGGTGAACGGCCTGCCGCGCGCCGCGCTCTCCGGCCAGGTGCGCTGCGGGAACTGCAAGGTCCTGCTCGTGCGCTGAACTGCCATGCTAGCCCTTCTCCTGCTTGCCGTTCTCCTCATTCCTGCTGCCGGCGCGGGCGAGGACCCCGCCTCGCTCCTGGCCGAGGCGTTCGCCGCGGCAGCGGCCGGCCGCTACGAGGCGGCGGACGCGCTCTACCGGCGCATCGTGAAGGAGGCGCCGGACTCGGAACAGGCGGCGATCGCGAGCGAGCGGCTCGCGCCCAACGCGCTCCTGCGCGTGCGCGATCTGGAGATGAACGGCGATCCGGCGAACCGCATCGACGTGTTCATCATGGCCGAGGGCTACACGCGCGAGAAGAAGTTCCAGAAGCTCTTCGATCAGGGCGCGAACGACACCGTCACGTACCTCGCGCAGGCGCCGGTCTTCCGGCGCTACAGGAAGTACTTCAACTTCCACGCCATGAACATCGCCTCGCGCGAGGACGGCGTGGACGGCGAGGAGAAGCAGTACGACACGGCGCTTGGCGCCTACGAAAGCGGCGCCATCCAGAAGCAGGTGGCGGTGGACGACCAGGCCGTGGCGCGCTACCTGCGCCAGGACCCGCGCGCCGAGGGGTACGCGATCGTGCTCGTCCGCCTGGGCACGTTCGGCACGGGCGGCGGCGGCGTGGCCGTGGCAGGAGGCGTGCCGAGCAACACGGTCATCCACGAGTGGGGACACGCGTTCGCCGACCTCCTGGACGAGTACACCTCCGAGGTCGGCTACACCGGCAAGACCCCCAGGGGATACAACGTGTCCGACAGCCCGGATCCGGAGCAGGCGCCTTGGAAGCACTGGCTCGACGCAGGGACCGAGGGCGTAGGGATGTTCCCGGGAGGCGCGGGGCGCTCGCAAGGCGCGTGGCGCGGGACCGCGAGCGGCTGCGCCATGAGCAGCGGACCGAGCTTCTGCCTGATCTGCCGCGAGGTGATCGTCTCCCGCATCTACGACCTGGTCAGCCCGCTCGACGCGGCCGCGCCGGCTTGCGAGAACATCGTGGTGGAGGAAGGCCGGCCCGTGGCCGTGCAGGTCGTGCCCACGGAGGTCGACGGGCCTCCTTCCCTGCGCGTGACGTTCACGCTGGAGGCGGCGCAGGAGCCGTTCGCGAAGGGCGAGCAGCCGGCGGAGGGACCCGCGGCAGAGGACGGCGGCTTCGACGCCTCGCCGCCCGCGGGCGAGGACAATCCCTTTGCGGAGGATGCCGGCCTGCAGGGCGACTACGGCGGCTACTACTTCTGGAATCGGCCTTCCCGCGCCGCGGGCCAAGCGCCGCTCGAGCCGCTGCCGGGCACGGAGATCAAGGCCGAGAGGAAGCGCCTCAAGGACAAGCGCAGCGCGTACGAGGTCGTCCTGAGGAAGGAGGACCTGGGCGCCGGGAGCTTCCTGCTGCGCGCGCGCGTGGTCGATCCCACGGACTGGGTGTTGAAGCCGGAGTGGCTGCCGCTCCTCTCCGAGACGCGCACCTGGCAGGTGACGGTGAAGTAGCGAGCCGGGCTCGCGCTCAGCCGTCGCCCTGCATAAGCACCGCCGGCAGGGGCGAGGGGCTGATGTTCAGGCCGCCGGCGTGGTCCAGGGTGAGGTTGTAGATCTTGCCCTCTTCCATGCGCGTGTAGGGCGCCTCGCCCTGCGCCACGCGTACGCCCGCCTTCCGCGCCTCGTTCGGGTCGTTGGCGTACTCCCAGAAGCGCTCCCACAGCTCGCTCTCCGCCAGCCCGTCGATCCCCGCCTCGTCCAGCTTCGCCCCGTCCACGGGCTTCTGGTGCTCGCCGAACACGCGGCGGAAAAGGAGGATGCTCTTGCCCTTGACCGAGTCGCCCGCGCCCACGTACTCGTGATCGAACTTGAGGACGAGCGCGTCGAAGTACACGGTCTCGCCCTCGACCACCACCTCCTTGCTCGAGAGCGGCGCGCCGTCTTCGCCCACCTCGACGAAGCGGATGCGCGTCAGCACGCGCCCGTCCTCGCTCCAGCGCTCCGCCACCATGGCCTGCGCCACGCGCGAGGACCCGGAGAGCCGCTCGATGACCTGCCGCTGTTCGCCGAGCCGCGCCAAGAGCCTCTCGTGCTCGGTGAAGCGCTCCCAGGCGTAGTACCCGGCCCCGCCGAGCAGGACGAGGAGCGCGAGCGAGGTCAGTGCGCGCAGCATGGCGGAACTCCGCGGCGGCCGGCCCGCACGCCGCCGCCTGCCAGCAGATCCTAGCCTGGCGCTCCCTTCCGGCGGCGCGGATTCGTCGGCGCGCGGGGCCGCCCGATCGCTCACTCTTGCGGCCGGGCCTTCGCCCGATCGCGGGCGGCGCCTGCTGCCTCGCGCTCGCGACGGGACCGAGCTGCAGCAAGGCCAGGGTTAGCGGGACTCAGTAGCGAGAAGGGCCTCGATCCTGATCAGCTTCTCGGTCTCCGCGCAATCCAGACCACCAGCCCTGCGTCGCGCCTTCACCTTGTCAAGGGGCGTCTCCCCGTTCTTGTCGGCCAGGGTCGGATCAGCGCCCCCTTCCACGAGGACGGCGACGACGCGTTCATGGCCTCGCGCTGCAGCTTCATGCAGCGGCGTGGTACCGTGAGAAGCTCTCTGATAGTCCGGGTCAGCCAACGCGTCCAGGAGCACCTTTGCCGCCTCGGGCTGATCAAAGAGCGCCGCGAAGTGCAGCGGCGTGAATCCGGAGCGGCCCACGGCCATCAGGCACCACGGCTTCTTCTCCAGAATGCGCGTCATGTCCTCCGTCCTGCCAAGGGCCGCGGCGGTCCAGATGTCCAGTTCCGCGCCGTTGTCCGCCAGGAATCGGGCGAACTCCTCGTGACCCTTCTGCAGGGCCATGTAGAGAGCATTCGGTCCTTCGGCGGCAGCGGCCCGGAGGTTGCGCACCCGCGCGTTCGGGTCAGCGCCGGCCTCCACGAGCAGCTTGGCGATGTCCAGCCTGTCGTGGATAGCCGAGGTGTGCAGCGCGGTCACTCCGCCCGTGGAGACGAGATCCGGGTCGGCGCCGTGTTCCAACAGGACACGAACGGACTCCGCCGGACCATCTCCGGCAGCAAGCTGCATCAGCAGCGGCCATCCCCTCGCATCCACCGCGTTTGCGTCAGCCCCTCCGGCCAGCAGGGCGACCAGGGCGTCGATGTCTCCCGCCGCGGCGGCGACCTTGACGGCGGCCTGCCTCCGCGCATCGCTCGCGTCGGTCTCGGGCTCAGCCGCCTGCTCCGCAGCGGACACGTCTCGTGCCGCGGCCTCCGTCGCGGCGGTCCTCACGTGCGCCTCGAGCTGCGCGAGGGCCGCGCTCACTTCGGGAGGGAGCGCGTTCGGTCCCAGCTCACGGCACGTCTCGATATCCTCCAGAGCCTCCGCGTAGCTCGCCCTGCGGGTGAGGGCGACGGCTCGCTCGTAGTACGCCCGCGGGTCGTACGGTCGCACGGCGATCGCCTTCCCGTACTCATCGATCGCACGCGCGCTGTCCCCCATGTCGTCGTACACATTGCCGCGAGCGACGTATGCCTCGGCCAGGTCGGGCTGAGCCTCCACGGCTTTGTCGAAATCCTCGATGGCTCCTGCGGAATCGCCCTGCTGGAGGCGCACATTGCCGCGGTTCACATAGGCCCCAGCCAGCGCGGGATTCAGCTCGATGGCCCGGCTCAGATCCAGCATGGCCTGATCCAGATTGCCCATCCTCCGGTACACGATGCCTCGACCACAGTAGCCCTCCGCGAAGTCCCCCTTCAGCTCGATCGCCCGCGTGTAGTCGGCCATCGCCTGGCGCAGGTCCCACTTGATGACGTAGGCGTTGGCGCGGCTGACGTAGGCCGGCGCAAAGTCCGGGTCAAGGGAAAGGGCCTGGTTGAACTGCTCGATTGCCTCCTCGACCTTGCCCGCGGCCGCGAGGGCGGTGCCGCGCGCGATCAGCGCCTCTGCGTCTTGCGCCGCGGCCTGTGCATCCTGACTGAACCACGAGGGCGTCACCAGGCCAGCGATCACCTCCCCTGGACCGACGGCTCGACCGCCAGCAGGGCACGCAGACTCGGCCAGCCCCAGCCAGCCCGCGACCAGGACCGCGAGGCAGACGACGATGGGCTTCACCACGGGTTCCTCCTTCCACGAAATCGATGAGCGATGCTGCCTCCACCAGGTAGATCCCCGGTCCGCAGCAGCCGCTTCGCCGCCTTCAGTATACGAGACGCGCCGCGATGTGAGCTCAGGAAGGTCCGGCGGTGGACGTGACCATGCCGAGGGGGAAGCCGCCTCGAGCCCCCCATGCGGCAGGCTGGGCGAGGGCGGCGGTCCGGGGGAGACGAGACCTCCCCCGGGGATGATGGGGTCGCCGCGAGAGAAGCTGAGCGGCCGCGATCACCCTGGCCGCCACGTGCCTTGTGGGCGGAATCCCCGGCGGCGGCCGGGCCTGCTGTCTGGCCCCAGTCGGCCGGGGGCTCGAGCAGGAGCACGAGCGGAGCATACCGGATGCAGGGCCCACCTGCAGCAGGCGGCACCAGTTGCTCTGGCCGGTCCCGCCCTATCCCGGACCACGCGCCGTTGATCCTGGCGCAGGGATCCCCCCTTCGCTCCCCGTGAAACGGGTGAACCTCAGGTCGTCCGTGCTATGGGATCGCGACCAGCCGGCTTCGCACGGAACCGCGGGCGAAGTCGTCCAGGTTCCGGGATGCGGCAGGCCCCGTGCGTGGCCGCGGAGCCGCATCCCGCGCCAGGAAGGCACCGCGAGACCAAGAGGAGAGCCTCCCATGAGACTCGAACGTACACTGATCTTCGGCGTCGTCACGGGCGCGCTCTTCGCGCTCGCGCAGGAGACGCTCGCACAGGCTGAGTCCGGGGGATCGCCGCAGCACTCGTCGGTCGGAGCGGCTCCGGACGGCCTGAGCGCTTCGGATAGGACGGGCATCCGCGCGGCCTACGACGCCAGCCGGCACGCGGCGTGCGCGGTGGAGGGCGGATTCCGGGACAGGAACCCGGGCCAGCAGTGGACGACCCGGTTCGACGAGCGCGGGTTCAAGGTCGAGCCCGACGCCGGCGGCTGGACGTGGGGACTGGAGCTGAAGAGCTACGGCGTCGCGGGACAGGAGCGCGGCGTGGACGCGCCGGCGCGCCTGCGCGCACAGGGCCAGCGCGTGGCGCGCGTCTGGGACACGCTGCTCGAGGAGTGGTACGTGAACGACGGGCGCGGGCTGGAGCACGGGTACATCGTGCGCGAACGGCCCGCGGGCACGGGCGCGGGCCCGCTGGCTTTTGCCCTCGCGCTGCGCGGGAATCTGTGCGCAAAGGTGCTGGAGAACGGCCGCGGAGTCCTCTTCGTGGACGGCGACGGCGCGGCCGCGGTCACCTACACCGGCTTGACCGTGCTGGATGCCGCGAGCCGGCGGCTGCCTGCACGCCTGGAGCGCACGGCCGAAGGCCTGCGCCTGCTGGTCGAGGACCGCGGCGCGCGCTACCCGCTCCGCATCGATCCCATCGCGCAACAGGCATACCTCAAGGCCTCGAACACTGACGACGACGACAGGTTCGGCATCTCGGTGGCGGTGTCGGGCGACACCGTGGTCGTCGGCGCGGACCAGGAAGACAGCGCGGCCACGGGTGTGGACGGCAACCAGAGCAGCAACAGCGCCACGGACTCCGGGGCCGCCTACGTGTTCGTGCGGAGCGGC
This sequence comes from Planctomycetota bacterium, assembly GCA_016213895.1. Taxonomy (GTDB): domain Bacteria; phylum Planctomycetota; class B15-G4; order B15-G4; family JADJEK01; genus JACQZJ01. The sequence goes on from JACQZJ010000037.1 coordinate 32,176, forward strand.
ACGACCTGGAGCCAGCAGGCCTACCTCAAGGCTTCCAACACCGGCAGCACCGACCACTTCGGCTACGCGGTGGCGATAGCGGGCGACACGGTGGTGGTCGGGGCACGCTACGAAGCCAGCGCCGCCACGGGCGTGAACGGCAACCAGAGCAACAACAGCGCCGGCGATTCCGGCGCGGCCTACGTGTTCGTGCGAAGCGGCGCCTCGTGGAGCCAGCAGGCGTACCTCAAGGCGTCCAACACGGAATTCGGCGACTACTTCGGCTGGTCGGTATCGGTGTCGGGCGACACGGCGGTGGTCGGGGCGCGCTACGAGGACAGCGGCGCCACGGGCGTGAACGGCAACCAAAGCGACAACAGCTCAGGCAGCTCGGGCGCGGCCTACGTGTTCGTGCAGAGCGGCACGACCTGGAGCCAGCAGGCCTACCTGAAGGCCTCGAACACCGGGGCCGCGGACCAGTTCGCCAGCTCGGTAGCGGTGTCGGGCGACACGGTCGTGATCGGAGCGCCCCTGGAGGCAAGCGCCGCCACGGGTGTGAACGGCGTGCAAAGCGACAACAGCGCAACCGGGTCGGGCGCGGCCTACGTCTTCAGGCGGAACGGCGCGACCTGGAGCCAGCTCGCCTACCTCAAGGCCTCGAACACGGATAGCGGCGACTACTTCGGCTACTCGGTGTCGGTGTCGGGCGACACGGTCCTGCTGGGAGCGTTCCACGCCGAGCAGTCCGGCGCGGCCTACGTGTTCACGGTGCCCTGCGGCACGACCGCCTCCTACGGGACGGGCTGCGCCGGCTCGGGCGGGTTCCTCCCGGGTTTAGCCATGTCGGGCTGCGCGACGCCCACCGGCTCTCTTCGCTTCGGCATCGACAGCGGCCTCGGCGGCGCGCTGGCCTGGCTGTTCGTGGGCGCGGCCCAGACGAGCCTGCCCATGGGTGCGGGCTGCACGTTGAACGTCTCGCCCGCATTCGGGCCGTTCGGTCCCCTGCTGCTCTCGGGATCCGGTCCCGGCAACGGCTCGTTCTCTGCCGTGATCACGATTCCGCCCACCTCGCCCCTCGGCCCGATCACGGCGCAGGCGTTCGTTCTGGACCCCGGAGCCGCGCTCGGCTTCTCGAACTCGAACGGCGTCCTCCTGACCGTCGAGTAGCGAGGCACTCGACCTCGCGCGCGGACTCGCCGCGCCGCCGCAGGCTGCGGCGCTTGCTCGCCGGGCCGCACGATCTCAGGATCACCGTTTCTCCCTTCAATTGCCCGTCCTCGAATCCGATACGTACTATGCATGCCCCAGCTCGCCCTGCTCCTCGTCGCCGCTTCTTGGCTTCTTTCTCCGGCCGCTCCGGACCGCCCGGGGATTGTGGCAGGCAGTGTCCTGATCGCCGGCCAGGGTGCGGGCGGGGCAGAGGTCCGCCTGACCCGCCTGGACCCGGACCTGGGCGCGCTTTCCTACTCCAAGGTCCGCTCGCTGCTCAGCGCACCTGACGGCGCCTTCTCCTTCATCCAACTGGAGCCTGGCTCCTACCTTGTGGACGCGCAGAGCGGCGAGCACTGGCTGCCGTTTCCCGTCCGGGTCAGAGTCCGTGGTGCGCAGGCGGACCCGAAGGGGATCGAGCTGCACCTCGAGCTGGCGGCCGCCATCGAGGGGACCGTCGCCGACGACGACGGGACGCCGCTTCCGGGCGCCCGGGTGAGCGTGGGCGACGGCGGGCTGCAGGCCGCGGCGCTCGAACCGGTGGCCGTGCTCGACCAGGAGACATCCGAACTCGTGCGGCTCGCGCGCGGGGTGACCTATCCGCGCCTGCCCCTGCCCGTGGCGGTGACCGATCGTGACGGCCGGTTCCGCCTGGCGCCGATCCTGCCGGACCTGGAGACGACGCTTCGCGTGGGCGGGCTTCCCTCCCACCACGACCGCACGATCAACGGGGTGCGGGCGGAGCGCGGCCAGGCGGCCCACGTGACGGTGACCCTCACGCGAGGCGCGACGATCGTTGGTCGCGTGCTGGAGCCGGACGGCGTTGCCGCGGCCCGCGCGCGGTTGCACCTCCTGGTGCTCGAGGGCCGCCCGGCACGCGCGGTCTGGTCCGTGCTCCCGCGGGACCCGGCGCCGCGCGACGCACCCGGCGAGCCCTCCTCCTCGACCGCGGGCGACAGCGGCCTGTTCCGCCTGGGGCGCCTGTTGCCGGGCCGCTACCTGCTCGTGGCGGAGAGCGAGCGCGGGCGGGCCTGCAGCCCAGTCATCGTGGTGGCGCGCCCCAGCGAGGTCTTCCGCATCGACCTCGTTCTCAAGGAGCGCCGCCCCCTGAGCGGGACCGTGCTCGCCGCGGACGGCAGTCCGGCGAGCGGCGCCCTCCTGGAAGTTCTTGGGGACGACGTCCTCCCGGGCGCGCGTCTCGCGTTTCTCGATTCGAGGAAAGTGACGCTGGACGGCGACGGCCGCTTCTGCATCGACGACTTGTCCGAGGACGCCGTGGACCTGCGCATCGAGCGACCGGGAAGCCCACCGCTGCTCCTCAGGGCGGTGCCCACCGGAGGCGCCCCGCTCACCATCCGGCTCGACGGCGCCTCGCCCGGCGCGCTCGCAGGTCCCTCTCGAGACTGAGCGCGGCGCGACGCCGTGCCGGTTCACACCTCGCGCGCCTCCGGCCAGCTCGCCGCCAGCATCGCCTTCGCCGCGACGAGCCCCTGCTCGTTCGTCGGGCACATCCCCCCTCCGCGTTCCCCTCCGGCTCCGAGAAACCGCCTGCGACGCCTCTCTCACCGCGCGTCCTCGCGCGGTGCACCATTCTGGGGCGGGA
>JACQZJ010000007.1 GCA_016213895.1 Planctomycetota bacterium
CGGTACGAGTCGCCATCCATCACGATCACCTGCGCGTCGTGCAGCAGGCGGTCCATGGCGGCGCTCGCCACCAGCGCGTCCAGGAAGAGCGGTGGCCATTCCGCGATCGCCCGGTTCGAGGTCACGATCATCGAGCCGCGCGCGTAGCGCTGGCGGATGGCCTCGGAGAGGTCCACCGGCTCGTCGGCCACCAGCGGCCGCAGCCCGAGGTCATCGACCGCGACCTCGCCTGGCCTGGTCTCGACGCGTAGGGGCACGTCCGTTTCGCGCGGCCCCTCTTCCTTGCGCAAGCGCGGGCAGGCGCACTTGACCGCCGAGAGGCTCTCCGGGAACTCCGCGTTCTCCAGGCGCGGCCGGTCGAAGATCGCCGTGGGTCCGGCACCGCGCCGGCGCAGCTCCGCGATGCGCGGCAACCAGGCATCGACCGACGACGCCTGTTGCGGCGCGACCCTGGCCGGGATGCTCTCGACCAAGGCCTGGTGCAGCACGTCCACCTCGGGATGAGCATCGACCGGCCCCTCGAGCAGCCCCGTGCCCTGGAGAGCGCCGAGGCACATCCGCAGCGTGTCCCGGGCCCGTGCCGAGCGCGCGGGCGATGGCGCGCGCCGCAGTCCCCTGGCGGTGATGACGGATCAAGTCCTGAAGCCGATGCATGTCGGTCCTCTGCGCGGTCATCGAGCCCTCCCTGGCAGCGAAGCCAGAGAGCTTCCCGATCGACGTCAGCTCACCCAAGAGTTCATCGGGCCCGCCGCCCCTCCCTCGGCCGCGGCCCCCGCGACCCGGGTCAGGTGGCCTTGCTTGGCCGAACCACGGTGGCCCTGCTTGGCCGAACCGCTCTGGACTTGCTTGGGTGAACTACGGGTGGACTTGATACCCCGGTCTGTGACACGAGCAGGCCGGCCGCCCGACGGCTCTTCGGACATTTCGAACGAATCTCCGCGGCTCATCCTCGTTCGGGCGGCGCGCGTGCGCAGTGGAGGTCGAGAGCGGGTTGGTGAAGTGCATTGTCAAGACCAGCAGCACGAGGGCGCCGCCGGTCGCCGTCGACGGTGCACCGAGGAGGGTGATCTGCGCGCCTCAGTAGCGCACCTCGATCTCGACCGGGCCGGCGAGGTCGCGGAGCTCGACGGCGTCGTCCCGCACGGTGAAGCGGACGCCCGGCGCCGCGACAGCGGCGATGGGGCGCGGGTGCGGGCGGCGCAAGCGGATGACCGTGGCGCGGGCACGGAGCGCGGGGTCGAGGCGGAGCGTCACCGAGTCCTGCGCGCACGCGATGGAGAAGGACACCCTGCCGAAGCGCGTGGGCGCGCGCCTGACCTCGACCGTCTTTCCGGGTTCGAGCCAGTCGCGCGGCACGGCGGGAGCGAGGAGCAGGTCGTCGCCCTCCTCGCGCAGGAGCATCATGCGCAGGAGCCTGAGCTGCTGCGTGCCCGAGTAGAGGTGGGGGGTGGTCGGGGTGTTCTCGCCCGTGCGAATCCTGGTCACTTCCACGCCGCAGAAGGTGTCTCGCCCCATGCCGTAGGCGAGGGAGCCGTAGAGGCCGAGGATCGCCCGACGAGGCTCGTCGCGGCGCAGGCAGTCGAGCCAGTAGCCGAAGGTGTAGGCGTGGTCCACCCCGCCGGCGAACTCGCACATGCCGAGGATCAGGCCGTTCCTCCTCTCCATGAAGCCGGTGATCCAGGCGGCGCGTGGGTCTCCGGCGGGAAGGAAGCCGCTTTCGAGCAGCATCGAGGCCACGAGCCCGTAGTAGCCGCCGGCCGAGCCGCCCGCGGCCTTGAGAAGGCGCCGCGTCTCGGGCTCCATGGGCAGCACGTGCAGGCCGTCCTGCTCGATCACGGCCCGGTCCATGGACGCGAGAATGTCCGCGCGGTAGGCCGCGGCCTCGCGCGCCAGCCAGTCCGCCTCCTCGGCCATGCCGATCTCGCGCAGCGCCGCGGCCGCGGCCTCTATGCCGGCGCAGGAGTAGGCATCGCCGTAGTAGTTGCAAGTCGGCTCGGGGTAGTCGGCGTAGGGGGTGTAACGGATCAGGCCGTAGGTCGCTCCCCGCTCGGCCGGCGGTCCGATCATGGATTCGGCGCGGCGCCGCAGGAGCCAGCGGCACATCGCCAGCATCTTGGGCGCCGCCCTGCAGAGGGCAGCGGTGTCCTGCGTCAGGCGATGGTGCTCGGAGAGCGCGAAGAGCAGCGCGCCCATGCCGGGCAGTCCGTAGTTCACGTGAAAGAGCCCGTCCGGCTGGACGAAGGCGAGGAGCGAGTCGAGGTAGCGGCCCGCGTCCTCATGGAAGCCGTACAGGTCGAGCGCGTGGCAGTAGAGCGCGGCGCTGTAATCGAAGACGGCCTCGTAGAAGCCGGAGCCGTCGTGCGGTTCGAGGATCGTCCCCTTCCGGTCCACGTCGATGAAGTTGGGGGCCAGCCAGGCGCGCCAGGCGTCGTTCACGCGCGGCTCCGGCAGGCTCATGTCCATGCCGGACGAGAGGATCTCCTGCCACGCGGCCCGCGCCTCGCCGAGGCGGCTTTCGAACACGTGCGGCTCGACCTCCTCGGGACCGGCGCCGCCTTGACCGTAGGCGAGGCGCACGCACAGCTCGCTGCCCGTGCGGCGGATCCCGGGCGCGCCCGCGAGCGCCGGCTCCAGGCCGAAGCCCAGTTCGACCGGAGCAGTGGACCTGAGGCGCAAGTACGCGCAGAGCTCGGCGGCGGGGCTCATCCCCTCCGAATGGGCGAAGAGCGTCTCTTCATAGGCGATGCCCTCGTCCTCGAAGCGCGCGACCACGAGCGGCAGATGGCCGCCGAGCAGGGACTTCCTCGCGCCCTGGCCCAGGCGGCGGGTTCCGCTGGTGAAGAAGCCTGACGCGCCCATTGCCGTCCAGCCCGCGCCGTCTCCCGCGATCTCGATGGCCGCGTCCGGCGCCACCAGGAACTCGTGCGCGTGGTCCTTGACGCCGAGCGCCTCGCGCGGGTGTTGCATGGGAGGGAAGTACCTGGACACGGACTCGAACGTGGGATCGCCCGCGGCAGCCAGCTCCTGTTCGCCCAGCTCGTCGCGACCGAGCCGCTCGATCTCCTCGCGGTCGAGCGCGCTGGCTTGCAGGTTCTGCGGCGCGGTCCTTCGCACCAGGACATCGGCGATCAGAGAGACGCTGGCGGGCCCGGGGTCTCCGTAGTCCGTGTCGAGGTCTCTCTCCCCAGAGCCCCGGCCGTACCCCTTGCCGAGGATGAGCAGCGCCGGCGGCCCGTGGAACGGCACGGCGCGCTCCGCCAGCCGCCGCAGGCTCCAGGTCGAGCCGTCCGCGCTCGACAGGAAGCGAACGCAGTCCTCTCCCAGCTCGATGGCCACGTGCTGCCACTCTCCCGCGGCGCAGCAGGCGAGGTCGTGCTCCACCGGCTGGCCGCCGTTCATCTCGCAGCAGTAGAAGAGCGCTTCCTCCGTCCTGCGGATCACGCCCATCTGGCACCAGTTCCCGGGCGACCAGTAGAGGAAGAGAGAGGCAGCCCAGCTGATGCCCGTGCCGCCCTGGATGCGGCACGACGCGCGCACCAGGTCCTGCCCGAGCGGACGCACGACGTGGGCGAACGTGTTCTCGCGCGCGGTGATCTCGAGATGGCCGTCCCGGACGGCGATGCGGTTTCCCGCGGAAGCGTGCGCCGCCCACGGCGCCGCCAGCTCCGCGCCGGCGAAGTCCTCGCGGAAGAGCAGCTCGGGCTGGCCGGGGACGCCCTCGCTGGCCGCGTCCTGCGCGGCGAAAGGGGAGGCCAGGAGGCAGAGCAGGGTCGCGGCAAGCACCGGTCACCTCCAGAAGAAGCGACAAGGGAATCGCGGAGCGCTCTGCCAAGGAGGTTAGCAGCCTGCAACGCAGGCGCGCTCGGTTTCGGCCAGCGCTTTCGCTCGTGCAAAGGAAGCGGGCGCGCAAGACCGGAGGAGAAGGTCAGGCGCGCCCGCTGGCTGGGGCTACGGAGCCGGGACGTCGGACAAGAAGAGGGAGATCTCCTGTCCCGCGCCAACCGGAGCGTAGGCCCACACGCGGTTCATCCCGGGCAGCAGGAAGGGCTTCAGGTCGAAGTCCGCCGAGCCGTCGAGCGGGATCTCGAAAACGAAGTCGTACGGGTTGGCCGCGGCCACCCTGTCCGTGGTGTAGAGGAGCGGCACGCCGTTCAAGAGCACGCCGATCCATGTCACTCCCGCGTTCGTCACGCGCAGGTACTTCTCCGCGGCCGGCACGCCGAAGTCGACACGCTCCAGGCGCGCTCCAGCATCGGTCAAGGTCACGAGCACCGGGTCGACGAACGTCTTGTCCCCGCACTTGTCCAGGGCGTCCACCGATCCGAAGGCCGTCTTCGTCAGGTCTGTCTTGACCAGCTTGAACTTCATGATGCAGCCGGACGAAGACGTGTAGTACTGCGTGAAGGTGCAGTTGGTGAGGACGGTGGGCGTCAGGGTCTGGAGTCCATCCCAATCGACGACCTCCACGTGGACCACCGAATTGGACATGGACAGGATCGTGAACTTGGTCGGGTTGTCGCAGCCTCCCTCGATGATCTCGACATCCCGCGTGACCACTTCCACCGGGTTGGTCGGGACGCCCATGTTCAGTCCGGACGCGAAGACGATTCGCACCAGACCCTTGGTGGTCAGCGTCTTCTGCAGGTCGAACGTCGGGTCTGTCGCGCGCATGGTGCGGATGAACTGTTCGGCCTCTCCCGGCAGACCGCAGACGTTCGTGTGGGCCGGGTTGACGCCGTCCCCGGGGAATCCCCCTGTCGGCGGGGTGACCTCATGAGCGAGGGGCTCGGTGCTGTCCACTGTCTTGGCGAAGTTGAGGCACTGGAAGTAGACGTTGCCCTCCGGGTGGATGCCGGCCACGCCCGCGGCAACGACCGCGGTCAGCTCTGCTTTCTTTGTCTCTCCCTCGGGGCACACGATGGTGGTGGGCATGGAGAAGGCGACAAGACGGCAGGTCGCTCCGGTCGGGTCCGTGCCGCCGCCGCCACCGCCACCGCCTCCGCCTCCGGCCGGCGGACCCCCGCCCGGCCCGCCCGGCGGGGGGCCGCCGCCCGGTCCGCCCGGGGGCTTCGGTCCGGCAGGCCCACCAGGTCCGCCCGGGGCGTTGGGACCGTTCGGCAGGTTCGGCGGCGGGGGAGTGCCGGGAGGATCGTCGTCACTGGGCGCCGGCGGACCGCCGCTCGGCGGCCAGCCCCAGCCGTCGTTCGCGTCGTAGGTGTACACGAGGTGGTCCTCGGTCTCGCCGAAGGCGAAGCCTGCGTCCGGGCCGCTGCCGTCCCACCCGTCCTCTCCGTACACGGAGGGGTCGATCTCCACGTCGCTCAGCGTGGTCCGGACCCAGAAGGGGCCCTGGTGCGGCGCCCAGAAGGGATCGGTGTGGACCACGATGGCCTGCATGGGATCGAGCACGACCTCGAGGTTCCTTACGACCCATTCGTCTCGCTCGTTCCTGAGCTGGCGCCACTGGCCGTCGCGGTTGAGGTCGATCACGACGTTCAGAAAGCACGTCTGCTGCATGGCCAGGCCGGACTTCACGACCACGAGCCCGTACGTTTCGTAGTCCGGACCAATGGACAGGTCGGAGAGGAGGAGGATCGCGCCGTCGTCCTCGTCCCCGACGAGGACCTTGGCGTCGAGCTCCTTCGTGGTCGTGCTCAGCGCGGACTGGTGGCCGCCGATCCACACTGCGGACACGTCGTGATGCCAGATCCCCGCCGTCTCCGGGAACCGGAGGTGCTCGCTCCGCAAGAACGAAGGGAAGTGGCCGGGAACGAGGGGATAGGCCCAGACGAAGCCGTGCGTGCCGTCGGGCGCGTCGCCGAAGTCGGCGGGAATCGGCGTCTGCGCTGGCGCGAGGGACGCCGGCGCGGCGACGAGCAACCCGAGAGCGAGCCGCCGCGCGGCGCCGGACGGGAACCGGATCCTGGTTTTCATGGCATCCTCCGCTTTTTCTGCTGCGCGCCGGGTCCGAGCCGGGGTGGCGCGGCTGCGCGCACCTTGTCTACATGGGATCGCGGCGGCGGCCGTTACGCCCGAATCGGAGGAATCCCCTCGCTGGCTCAGGACACGAGGCTCTGCAGGCGAGCCGCCGTGTCCTCGGGCGTCCCTGGCCTGACCGAGAAGCACGCGGCCTTGCCGCAGAGGTCGAGCAGGCGCAGGAGGAGCCGGGCCGGGTCTTTGCGACCCGTGTAGCAGTGGGGGAGGGCGCGCTGCGCCGTCGCGCGGCAGTCGAGGGGCTGGACGCGTGGGAAAGGGCCGTACGGTTCGAGGACCACCATGCACGCGACCGCCGCGCTGGCCGGCGCCTGAGCGGCCCCGAGAGAGCGCGCTGCGACCAGGTGCTTGGTCTCGCCGGACGCGGCGGGCCGTGCCGCGTGCGGCTCGGGCGGCGGCTCGCGCAGGCCGATGGCGCGCGGATAGGGCAGCACGCGGCCGCCTTCGATGACCAGGACCTCGTCCGAGACGCACGCCAGGCCGCGCCGGCAGAGCGCGGCCGCGAGCGCGGACTTGCCCGATCCGCTCGGCCCGACGAGCAGCAGGGCGCCCTTGCCGCCGGCGGCGATCGCGCCGCCGCCGTGGATGACGAGGAGGTCGCGGCCGGCGCGGCGCGCCGCGAGCAGCATGAGATGGAAGAGCAGCACCTCGGCCGCGGCGGGCGCGGGCCCATCGAGCAGGAGGCGCGGCCCGCTGGACCTCAGGCGGATGCCGGAGTGGCGGTCCAGGAGCTCGACTCCGCGGCGCTGGAAGCGCTCGTCGAGCTCGGCCGGGAGGATCTCCTCGAGGGAGGCGGGCGGATCGGTCCAGGCAACGATCTCGCGCTGCGCAAGCTCGATCCCGAGGCGGGAGTGCGGGACGCCGCGTGCGGCCGTTCCGCCCGGGTAGGTCTCGGTCAGGCCGGCGAGCAGCGCCGGCGCCGCCGAGCAGACCTCGATGCGAGCGCCGCACAGGTCGAGGAGCAGCGTCTGGGCCTCGCTTGGGAGCATTGCTGGACAAACTCGCGCGGCAAGGGCTACGCTGCCATTCTAACGGTGCGCGCAGGGAGGCGGCCGATGTCCGGCGCTGCGGACGAAGTCCCGGAGACACTGGCGCGGTTCCGAGAGCTGGGGGCCGAGTGCGCGGTCACGCTGCGCGGCCGAAGCATGGAGCCCACCTACGGTGACGGAGCGCGCGTGCGCATCCGCGGCGGCCTGGCGCGGCCCGAGCCGGGCGACGTGGTGGCATTCCTCGACCGCGGCCGGGTCGTGGTCCATCGCGTGATCGCGGTCGAGGGCGGAGAGGGGTCGTTCCGCGTGCGCACGCAGGGCGACGCGAACGCGCAGCCGGATGACTGGTTCGACGCCGCGCGCCTCGTGGGCAAGGCGATCGAGTCCGCGCGCCCGGCCGCGGGAGCACTGCGCAATGCGCTGCAGGACATGGGCGCGAGCGTGGCCGAAGCGGTCGAGCGCTGCGGTTTCCCGGTGCAGGCTTTGCTCGGCGCCTCGCTTCCGGTCGAGGCGGTGCTGGGCAGGACCCCTGGCCTCACCACGCAGGACCTGGAGAGGGAGCTGTTCGTCCGCGATCCGTCCGGCAGGAAGGTGCATGTCCTGAACGCCACGGCTCGTGAGATCTTCCTGGCGCTCGACGCGCGGCGCACCCTGGCCGAGATCGCCGAGGAACTGGGCCGCAAGTACGGGCGGGACGTGCTGGGAGACGTCCTGGAGCTCGCGGGCTCCCTGCTGCGGCGCGGCCTGGCGGAGCGGCGGGCTGCCACGTGATCGACCGCGTCGTCCAGCTCTTCTGCGCAGGTCCGGCCCTGCGGTCGCTTGCGCCCGGGAGGCTCGCGCGCATCCTGCTCGGGCAAGGGCTCCCTGGCCTCGCGCTCGCCGTGCTGCGCCAGCGGGGCGACCTCGGGTGCATGCCGGCGCCCGCCGCGCGGGCGCTCGCGCTCGCCGCGGACGAGGCGGGCCGGCGCGGGCGGAGCGCTGTCCAGGCAGCGTGCGCCGTGATCGATCTGCTCGAGGCGCGCGGCATCGAGGCCCTGCCTCTCAAGGGGGCCGATCTGCTGCTGCGCAAAAGCCTCGATCCCGGCTTCCGGGCGATGGGGGACGTCGACCTGCTCGTTCCTCCGGGCGCTCGGAACGTCGCAGTGGAGCACCTCCTGTCGGCCGGCTTCTCGCCGATGGTCAAGGACAAGGCCCCGGACTACTCGACGCATCATCACGCCGTGCCGCTCGCACACCCGGACTTCGCCGTGCCGGTCGAGGTGCACGGCGCGCTCGAACCGGGCGGGGCTCCCGATCCGTCGCGGATCCAGGAGCTGTTTCACCGGGCGCCCCGGGGCGTCTCGCCATGCCTCCTCGCTCCGGCGGACGCAAAGGCGCAGATCGCCGCGCACGCGGCCGTGCATGGGTTCCACTTCCCACTGCGCGTCTCGTTCGATCTTGCGCTGCTGGCGGACGTTGGCGTAGATGACGACGCATTCATGTCTTACGTCGTTGTGGACGCACGCCGCGCGCTCGCGCTGGCGCGTGCTCTCCTGGCCGACCTTCTGCTGGGGACGAGCCGCTCCGCGCTGGAAGAACCCTCCGATCGCGCCTGCTTGCGCCGGGCTCGTTTTCTCGCCCTGCACCCGGAAGGCACGCGTTTCCGCCCTGCCTGGCGGATCGAGCGCAAGCTGGCAGCAAGGCTCCGGCAGAGACCTTGACGCCGCAACGCGTTCCTGGGACACTTCATCCACGTTCGGGTCGAAGCCGGGCTCAAGGCTCGGCGATTTCGGTGAAAGGTCGGAGCACGATGCAGGACAACGTCATCGTCTGGGAGCCGCCGAAGATCGAGACCATCGACGCCGCCGAGCTATTGGCGGGCGTCGAGTTCGTCGGCATCACGTTCTGAGGAGCCGCGGCCCGTTCGGGCCGCCTCACCGCCTCGAGGGGAATGTCCGCACGCCGGGCGTGCGCGGCGCGGTGGTTCTTCCATCATCTACCCTGCGCGACCGCTGCCTTCTCGCGCTCCGCGCGAGGCGGTAGCGTCTCGGGCACTCGTGACCGCTTCTCGTGGAGGAACTCGATGACAAGACGCCTGACCGTGCCGCTGTTCGTCACCGCGCTCGTGCCGCTCGCCGCCTGCGCCCTGGGACCGCGCGTCGAGGTCGTGGACCGGCCCGCGGCGGGCGGAGCGAGCTGCCAGTACCTCGCGCACCGCGAACCCCGCGCGCCCCAGCCGCTCGTCAAGCTGCCCATCCGCTCGATCCAGCCGCGCGGCTGGCTCAAGAAGCAGCTCGAGCTGCAGGCCGCGGGCTTTCACGGACACCTCGGCGAGATCAGCCGCTTCCTCGCCAAGGAAGGGAACGCATGGCTCAGCCCGGCGGGCGAGGGGGACCACGGCTGGGAAGAGCCGCCCTACTGGCTGAAGGGGTACTCGAACGTCGCGTACTTGCTGCGGGACGAGCAGATGATCGCCGAGACGCGCGTGTGGATCGAGGCCGCGCTCGCCAGCCAGAAGGAGGACGGCTGGTTCGGACCGGATCGGGGCCGCACCGGAGCGGCCACGCCGCTCGTGGGACGCGAAGACCTCTGGCCGAACATGATCATGCTCTTCTGCCTGCAGGACTGGCACGACTTCAGCGGCGACGAGCGGGTCATTGCGCTCATGAACAGGTACTTCCGCTATCTCGCGGCCCTGCCCGAGGAGGAGTTCCTCAAGGGCTACTGGCCGAAGATGCGCGGCGGCGACCTCCTCTCCAGCGTCTACTGGCTCCACGACCGCACCGCGGAGCCGTGGCTGCTCGAGCTGGCGGACAAGGTGCATCGCCACACCGCCGACTGGTCGAGCGGGGTCGTGGACGGTCACAACGTGAACATGTCGCAGGGCTTCGGCGAGCCGACCACGTACTGGCTGCAGTCGAGGGACCCCGAGCACCTCGCGGCGTCGTATCGCAACTTCGCGACCATCCGCGAGACCTACGGTCAGGCGCCGGGAGGGATGTTCGCCGGGGACGAGAACTGCCGGCCGGGCTGCGCCGACCCGCGCCAGGCCATCGAAACCTGCGGCATGGTCGAGATGATGCTCTCGACCGAGCGGCTGGCCGGCATCACCGGCGACGCGCTCTGGGCCGATCGCTGCGAGGACGTGGCCTTCAACTCGCTGCCGGCGGCGCTCACCGCCGACTTCAGGGCGCTGCGCTACCTGACCGCGCCCAACCTCGCTCTTTCGGACGCCGCCTCCAAGAGCCCGGGCTTCGAGAACGACGGCCCCATGCTGCACCTGAACCCGCACATCCACCGCTGCTGCCAGCACAACTTCGGGCACGGCTGGCCCTACTTCGCCGAGCACCTGTGGTTCGCCACGCAGGACGGCGGCCTGGCCGCCGCGCTCTACGCCGCGAGCTGCGTGACGGCCATGGTCGCCGGGGGCAGCGAGGTGACCATCGAGCTCACGACGCGCTACCCCTTCTCCGGCGAGATGGACTTCACGCTGAGCACGGAACGTGAGACGGCCTTCCCGCTCTACCTACGCGTTCCCGGCTGGGCGGAGAGCGCGCGTCTCGTGGTCGCGGGCCGCCGCGTCGAGGTGCAGGGCGCCGCGGGGCGCTGGCTCAAGATCGAGCGCTCCTGGCAAGACGGGGACAAGGTGAGCCTCACGCTGCCGCTGGAAGTGCGCCTGCGGCGCTGGGAGAAGAACAACGCCTCGGTCTCCGTGGATGTCGGGCCGCTCACCTGCTCTTTGAAGATTGGCGAGAACACGATCCGCCGCGGCGGCACGGACGCGTGGCCTGCCTTCGAGATCCTCCCGGCCACTCCCTGGAACTACGGCTTGGTGCTCGACGCCGCGCGTCCGGAAGGGAGCTTCGAGATCGCCCGCGGGGATTGGCCGGCCAATGACATGCCCTTCACCCAGGAGGGAACGCCGCTCTCCGTGCGCGCGCGCGGCCGGCGCATCCCGGAATGGCGTCTCGACGAGACCGGCCTGGTCGGGACGCTCTGGCCGAGCCCGGTCCTTTCGGACGAGCCCGAGGAGGAGATCATCCTCATCCCCATGGGCGCGGCGCGGCTGCGTATCAGCGCCTTCCCGGTGATCGGCAGCGGCCCGGACGCGCGCCGCTGGGGAGCTTCTCCCTGACGAGCCGCGCGGCCGGCCGGGAACGCGGCCGCGCCGGGCGCTCACTTCTCGTCTGGAGGAGGCGGCGGCCAGCGGCCGCTCTTGATCAGCTCGAGGCTCGACTGGTACTGCCGGTTCGCGGGGTCGAGCGCCACGCAGCGCTCGAGCGTCTCCACGGCCTTGCCGTGCTGGCCGTTGAACTTGAGCGCGTAGCCCAGCACCTCGAGCTGCTTGGCGATCACGCTCTCCTTGGACTGGTCGCGGAAGAGGAAGCGGAAGTCTTCGCTCGCCGGGTCGATGTCCTCGGCCAGCTTGACGCCGTGTTGAGCCAGCTTGAGGGCGAACTTCCTGTCGCCCGCGGAGGGCTTGCCCGGATGGTCCATGAGCGCGCGCGCCGGCGCCGCGCACCAGTCGAAGGCGCGCCGGTCCGGCACGTCCTTCTCCGCCTGCTGCCAGGCCGAGACGGCCGCGTCGCGGCGTTCCTGCGCCAGCTCCAGGTCGCCGAGCTGGTCATAGGCCTCGAACTTCCCCTCCGCATGCTGGACCTTCTTGGTCCAGTCCTGGAATGCCTTGAGCGGCCAGGTCTTGACGTTGCCGCTGAGGACGACGCGCTGGCCGTTCCACTCGATCTCGTGCGTGTCGTCCTTGGCGGCGCGCGCCGCCTCCCGCGCCACGAGGATGAAGTGGGCGCGCGACCCGGGCAGGGTCTTGGCCTTGGGATCGGCCGCGCACAGAGCGGCCAGCTCCGCTTCGGCCTTCTCCAGCTCCCCCAGGCCGCGGTAGCGGAAGAACAGGTGGAAGCGCGCCTCGAGCTGCCCTGGGTCATTGGCGTCCGCGGCGTGCTCGATCAGCTCGCGCAGCGTGCCCTCGCCGCGGCGCACGCGCTCCAGCTCGAGGACGAACTGGCCGGGAGGGATCACGCCGCCCATCAAGTCCTGCAGCTCGCCCTGCGCGTTGAGGAAGAGGATCGTGGGGAGGCTCCGCACCTCGAACCGGCTCAGCGCCTCGTCCCCGGCCGGGGTGCCCTTCTTTGCGCTGAAGCACACCCAGTCCTCGACGGCGCTCATGACCGCTTCGGTCTTGATGGTGTTGTCGTAGAGCGACACGCAGGCCTGCTGCTGCTCCTCCCAGCAGTAGACCAGGACCGGGCGCTCCTTCTCCGCGGCGGCGCGCAGCGCGTCGGCGAGCGTGCCGCTCACCCAGCGGATGCGGTCCTCCGCGGCGCCAAGGAGCGGCGCCGCGGCCAGCAGGAGGACGAGCGCGAGACGCGAGGCGGACATGGTGCTTCTCCTTTCCGGCTTGCAGCGTTCCGGCGCGCGCCGGCGGCGTCACTCCGCGCCCGGGCAGGGCAGGCCGGCTTCCTTGAGCAGCTGGTCGATCTTCTCGGTCTTCTCCTCGAAGGGATCGGCCGGGTGGAGTCCGCGGAAGCGCACCTTGCCGGCGACGTCGAGGATCACCACGTGCGGGATCCCGTTCACGCCGTACTCGGGATTGAAGACCTCCTCCTCGCTGAAGGCGATGGTCCAGTTGATGTCCTTCTGGCTGATGTACTCCTCCATGAGCGCGTATTCCTTCTCGGGATCGCCCTCGCAGTCCACCTGCCCGCCGGGCCCGTAGTGCTTGCCCTGCAGGCTGGTGACGCCGACGATCGCCACCGCGCTGCCGGAGTAGTGATCGGCCAGCTCCCAGATCTTGGGGAAGCTGGCGACGCAGGGCCCGCACCAGGTGGCCCAGAAGTCGAGGACCACGACCTTGCCCTTGAGGTCCGCCAGAGTGGTCAGGGTGTCCTTCGAGCTGGTCCAGGCGAAGTGCAGCGGCGGCGCCTCGTGGCCGACGAGCTGGCCGCGGGCGTAGGCGCCGTTCAGGATCTGGGCCTGGCGGCGCAGGTGCGAGGCGAGGCGCTCGTCGCTGGCTCGGCCGGCGGCCGCAGACACCACGGCGAGCACGCGCTCGCGCAGCTTCTCGCGGCCGGGCGCGTAGCGCTCCTCCTGGAGCTCAAGCAGGGCCATGACGAGCCCCGGCAGGTCCGCGGCGGCCTCGGGCGGCAGGTCGTCCTGGAGCAGGGCCTCGAGGGCGACGATCTGGTCGAAGCACGCCGCAAGCGCCTCGGGCGGAGCGTCGCCCAGCACGCCGAACAGGTTCGCGGTCCGTCCCGCGCCCAGGGCTTCCTTCAGTCCCGGATGCGTGAGAGCGGCGCGCAGCGGCTCCACCAGCTCATCCGGCGAGGAGACCTCGGAGAGGCTGAGGCGCAGGCACGCGGCCGCGGCGCCGTCAGCGGTCTCGGCCGCGGCGAAGTCGGCGAGGCGCTCGACCGCGGGCGCGCTCGCCCCGCCGAACTGAATGATGCGCTCCCTGGCGAGCAGCTCGATGTCGGCGAGCGAAAGGTCGGCGATCTGCACTCCCTCGAGCACGGCTGCCGCGGCCTGCTGCACCTCCGCACGAGACACGCGGCCGCCGGGCTTCTTCAACTCGCCCATCTTCTCCTGGAAGGTCTTCACCAGCGCCTCGGCGGACGGCTGCTCGCCCTCCTGGGCGGCGAGGAGCGGGAAACCGGCGGCCAGGAAGCCGGCGAGAAGGAGTCGTGCTGTCCTCATGTGTCCTCCTTGGAAGATGGGAAGCGTGAACCCGGAGCGGAAGAGGCAGCGAGCCAAGACATCGTACCAGGGCCCGCACGTCCAGCGGCAGGGCCAGCCGGCGGCCACGGCCGGACCGGCGCAGCCCTGAGGGCCCGCTACTTCCCCGCGGGCGGCTCGGGCTCCTGGGCGGCGGAGAGGATGGCGTTGAACAGGATTCTGAACGTCCCGTGCGCCTGGGCGCGGAACTGGCAGCGGAAGCCGATCAACACGGCCCTGCCGCTGCCGAACTCGGCCTCCACCAGGGCGCCCTTGCCGCGGATGACCTCGTCGTTCTCGATCCAGCCGCTCATGAGCGGGTTCATGCGCGGATAGCGCCCGACGAACTCCGGTCGCGCGGGTTGCTCGTCCTCTTGCTCCTCGTCCTTCTTGCGCTTGGGCGTTTTCTCCTCCATGACCGTGCTGTCCGTGAACATGACCGGCGCGGCCTGTTGCATGCCGTAGGCCAGGGGATCCTCCGTGTCGAAGTTGCAGCGCAGGATCGAGCCGGGGCAGAGGAACCTCTTCCCGTCCTTCTCGCCTGGCGGGACGCGGCGCAGCGGCAATTCGAGCGCCTCGATGAGGAACGGGCAGGAGGAGTCGAGCGCGACGAGGGTGCCCCCGTCGCGAGCGAAGTCGCGCAGGGCGAAGACCCCTTCCTCGCCGATGCCGCCGGTGTAGGGCTTCGGCAGGCCGCCCGGACTCACGCCGCGGATGATCGAGGCGCCCTCGAGGTCGGGGAGCACGATCACGTCGTAGCGCTCGCGCAAGCCGCCGGCGCGGATCTCGGCGTCATGCAGCGAGCGGTAGGGGAACTCGGACTGCTCCAGCACCCAGCGCGTCCAGCCCTCGTCCATGCTCGCGGTCCAGGGCTGGTAGAGGCCGAGCCGCGCCGGCTTCTGGAGCTCGTAGCCCGGCCATGGATCCTCGGCGAGCGCGCAGGCGCTGAGGCCGAGGCCGCGCACCTCCTCGAGCAGCGGGTCGCCCTCGCCCTCGAGCGGCAGCAGGAAGGTCCCGGCGGGGAAAGTGCGCTTCGCCCCAGCCCCCTCGTCGTCGAGCACGCGCACCAATCCTCCTCGCGCGAGCACGCGATTCACCAGGCGGAAGGCGTCGTTTTGCGTACGTTCGATCAGCAGGTGGCGAGATTCGGGGGTGAGGTCGGCGATCTCGCCCGGCGGCGGCTCCTCGCCGCGCGCCAGCGGCCTGAGCTCGGCCGTGAAGGGATGGACCACCTCCACGCAGTCGACGCCCATGAGCAGCGGCAGGGTCCAGCCGGTGACGTCGTAGGGGCGCTCGAGCGCGCCGTCCGGGCCGCTCCTCAGGTCGGGATAGACCTGCTGCTCGAGCAGGTCCTTGGCGTGCGCGCGATAGGGCTGGGCCATGAGCACGACGCGCGTCCCGGCCGGATACTCGACGCCGTCCGCCGAGAAGACCTGCGCGGCCTCGTGCACCTCCACGCCGCCGCGCATGAGCGCGGCGAGCATCTTCCACGCCGTGGCCCGGTCCTCCTGGCGGGCGGGGACGAGGAAGGCGAAGGGCGGCTCGCTTCGCCCGGCCTCGACCTGCTTCGCGGCCAGGCTGTGGAAGTTCCTGAGGAACAGGTCGCGGCTGCGCGCGGCGAGAGAGAGCGCCGAGAGGAGCGCCGTCTCCTCGTAGTCGACGATGTCCTCGAGCCGCCACCAGCCGCCCTCCCAGGGCTCGGGGAAGTTGGCGCGGCGCGCGTTCTCGCTGCCCGAGGAGCCGCGCAGCTCCCGCTGCCTGAGGAAGACCGGCGAGGCGACGTTCACGCTGGCCAGCTCGATCAACAGGGAGACCATGTTGTGTCGGCTCGGGACCGAGGTGAAGTAGCCGAGCAGCCACTCGTCGAACAGGGCGTTCGAGATCACGCCCTTGAGTCCGGCCGCCGACAGGTCGAGGCGCATCTGCGCGCACAGCAGGGTGAGCTCGTGGTCGATGAGCGGGTCGATGTTGGGGTTGATCGGGTCGTAGTACGGCGGGATGAACATGCGCGCGCCGTTCGATCCCATCTGGTGCACGTCGATGACGATCTGCGGCAGCCACTCCTGGTAGAGCACGCGCGAGATGTGGCGGCTCTCCGCCTGGGTGATCATGGCCCAGTCGCGGTTGTTGTCGTGTCCCACGTACTTGTGATAGAGCCAGGGCATGCGGCCGCCTTCGAACGGGGTGCCGAGCTGCGCGGCGTACCAGTCGCACACCATCTGGTGGCCGTCGGGGTTCATGGAAGGCACGAGCAGCAGCACGACCTCGCGGCGGATGCGCTCCATCTCGGGGGTCTCTTCCGTGGCCAGGCGGTGCGCGAGGCGCAGCGCCATCTGCGTCGCGCCGATCTCGGTGGCGTGCTGGGCGCAGCCCACGAAGAGCGCGACGGGCGTCTCGGCGATGAGGCGCTCGGCCTGCGCGGCGGAGACCGCGCGCGGATCGGCGAGCTGGCGGAGCGCCTGGCGCAGCGCGTCGCGCCGCGCCAGGTTCTCGGCGCTGGAGATCGCGGCCAGCAGGATGGGCCGGCCCTCGGTGCTCTGGCCGATGACCTCCACGGCGACGCGCGCGGATGCTTCGTCCAGGGCGCGGAAGTAGCGCTGCATCAGCTCCCAGTCGGCCAGCTTGGCGTCTGCGCCCACCGCGAAGCCGAGCACGCTCTCGGGCGCGGGAACGTCCGCGGCCCAGGCGGACGCGGGAGCGGGAAGGAGCGGCAGGAGGAGCAGGAGCGCGCGCGACCGGGAGCGTTTCATGGCCATTCGACCTTTCGACGGCAAGGCGCGAAGCGGCGGGACAGGGCCGACTCCCAGGCAAAGGGCGCGCGGGGCGGCCGCTGCCGCGAAGGGGCCGAGCATAGCGTTCCGGCGCCGCCGCGCCGTGTACAATGGTCGTGCGGGCCGTCCCGATGCCCGGCACGGCCAGCGGGGAGCCACGCGCCATGACGTCGATCCGATCTTGCCTGCTCGTCGCGTGCCTTTCGGCCGCCCTGGCGCGCGCCGCCGCCGGTCAGGCCCAGGCCTACCTGGTCGACAGCAACCTGGATCAGCTCTTCTCGGTGGACCTCGCCACGGGCGCGGCGACGCCGCTCGCGTCCACGGCGAACCACGGCCTGGATATTCCGGCCGACCTGACCTGGCGGGGAGACACGAGCGAGCTGTGGACGATCGATCTGAGCGGAGGCGAGGCCGGGACCATCGACGTCGCCGCCGGGACTTTCACGCCGCTCCTCCAGACCGGCCAGAGCGGCTGGCAGGGCATGGCCTGGGACCCGGTGACGCAGCTCTTCTACCTCTCGCACCAGAACGGCTCGAGCTACGTCCTCGATCCGGTGAACGGCGCCACGACCCTGCTCGGCCCCTCGGGCTTCAGCCTCATCACCTGCCTGGACGTGGACGGGGCCGGCGTGCTCTGGGGGATCGACTATTCGAGCGGGGCGGTGGTGCGGCTCGACAAGGCGACCGGCGTGGGCACGGCCGTGGCGACGACCATCCCCGGCTTCCAGGGTCTGGGCATCGACGCGGCCACGGGCGCTTGGTTCGGCGCGAACACGGTCGACGACGCCCTCCACGCCGTCGACCAGGGGAGCGGGGCGGCCACGCTCATCGGCGCGCACGGGGCCGGCGTGGACTTCGCCAAGGGCTTCGACCTGGTGGGCGGAGCATGCACCGCGCCCTACGGATCGGGCTGCATGGGCAGCGGCGGCTTCACGCCCGCGCTTTCCATGGACGGCTGCCCGTACGCCGGGCAGCAGACGACCCTGCATCTCACGCAGTGCCTGGGCGGGAGCATGTCGGCGCTCCTCATCAGCCCCGGGCAGGCACAGGCGCCGCTCGGCGGAGGGTGCTTCCTCCTGGTGCAGGCCACGCCCCTCTGCCTGCTCGTCCCGCTCGGCGGCAGCGGCCCCGGCGGAGGGTCCTGGACCCTGACCGGGCTCATCCCGGCCGGAACGCCGCCCGTGACCATCTACCTTCAGGCCTTCGTCGCCGACCCCTGGCCGGTCATCGACATGTCCGCTTCCAGCGGGCTGAAGGTGGACGTGCACTGACCCGGGATGCGAAGGCCCGTGCCACGAGCGTTGACCCACTGGCACGAGGGCCCCGGTTGGTCCCGGCCTACCGGCCGCCGCGGGCGCCGCGGCGCTGCTGGCGGCGCTGCTCTTCCTGCGCTTCGAGCCGCTCGACCACGGCTGCTCGCGCTACACCCACATGGCCGAGGCGATGGTCAGGAGCGGCGACTGGGTGGTGCAGCGGCTCGACGGGAACGTCTACGTCGACAAGCCGCCCCTCTGCGCCTGGCTCATCGCCAGCGAGCTCTGGTTCGTGGACCGCGTGCCGCCTGGCCTGGCGCAGAGCCGCCCAGGTAGGCTGGGACCGTGTCCACCTTCGGATGACCCATCGCCAGGCAGGGTGGACTTGTACGCAGCGGTCCACCAGGCTCGATGGCGAGCGAGGACAGGAGAGGTTCCTTTGATCGGAGCTCTCGGCGCGGCCTTCGTGATCGCGTGCGCCTTCGGTGATCCCGCGGGCAACGAGGCGCTCGCCGGCCTGGCGCGCCAGCGTCTGGAGAAGTCCCTGGCGGAGCTTCTCGACCTCGCGTCCTGGTGCCAGAAGAACCAGCTCGCCGGCCAGCGCGACCGCACCTACGAGCTGATCCTCGAGGCCGACCCGGAGAACGCCCTGGCACGCGAGGCCTTGAAGTACCGGCGCGCGCGCGACGGCAGCTGGACGCGCTCCGGCAGCTACCGCGCGCCGCTGAACGGGTCGCCGCGGGCGCTCGAGGAGGAGTATCCGCGACACCGGGACAAGGTCCTCGAGCCTCTGCTGGACGATTTCCTCGCCCTGGTGGAGGAGCATGAGGAGAGCGCGGACTCGGCCGCGCGCCACGATACCCTGGCGCTGCTCCTCCTGCTCGACCAGGAGTGCAGGGCAGTGCGCGACTACCTCGGCGAGACGCGGGAAGGAGGGCGCTGGCTGCTCAAGGAGACCGTGGCCGCACGCGCGGGACGGGAGCGCCTGTTGCGGCAGGCGGAGGAGATCGAAGCGCAGATCCCGGCGCCCGAGACAAGGACGAGGCGCGCGCGCTGCTCGAGCGCCATGCGGGTGTGACCGCGGAAACGCGCGCTCAGGCCCTCGAGCTGTCGGGCTGCTGGATCTCCGACAAGACGTTCGTGAAGTACAGCGGCCAGCGCGAGGTGCGCATCGACGGAGTGGTGCACGCTCTGGTCGCGGACCTCGTCAGCCAGACCGTGGGCCACACCGACCAGGGGTGGGGGAGGGAGGCGATCGCGCACCACTTCACCGAGGCGCTCCTGGGAACGCGCCTCACCACGACCTTCGGCGAGGAGCGCTACGCCAGGAAGCGCAGCGCGGGGCGCGACGTGGACCTGCGCCTGCCGGGCGCCGACTGGCTCCTCTTGTGCCGCGGCCTGTTCGATCGCGCCCATCCACCGGACCTGCCCGCGCTGATGGGCCGCGAGCTGAACGACCTCACGGGCGAGGACACGGTCCTGGCCTACGCGGTCATGGCCTACTTCCTTTGGGCCGACCCGCGCGCTGGCTTGACGCTGCAGATGCTGCAGAGCGGGGGAGCGCATCCGATCGACGCGATCCGCGAGGCCACGGGCTTCGAGTTCCGCCACTTCACCGCGCGCCTCGGACGCTGGCTCGAGGAGATGGGCGCGTGAGCCGGCACGCGCCTGCTCAGTGCTGGCCCGGGCGGTAGAGCGCCTCGAGCGCTGCGCACTGCTCGGCCACTTCCGCGAGCGAGAAGCCGAAGGCGAACTCCTGGTCGAGGCGGCGTCCCAGGCGCAGGAGTTCCTCGCGCGGCCGGTGCTTCTCCTCGAGCGTTCCCACGGCGACGAGGTTGGTGCGCTTCGGCACCTGGAGGCTGTAGGCCGAGGGGAAGGCGCGGCTGATCGCCTCGAGGTCGCGCGCCATCGCCGGCCCGGCCATCATGTTGAAGGCCACCACGCCGCCTGGCTCGAGGCGGGCGTGCAAGCTCTTCAGGAAGCGCACGGTCTTCAGATGCAAGGGAGCGCCCGTGGAGTCGTTGCCTTCCCCGGGCTTGAGGAAGGCGTCCATGTAGATGACGTCGTACTTCTCGTCGGTGCGCGCCAGGTAGTCGAACGCATCCTCGGTGAAGATGCGCGCGCGCTCCTCCGGCGTGGTGCCGAAGTACTCGGCCGCGATCTGCACCACCGCGGGATCGATCTCGACGGCGTCCACGCGGCAATCCGGGAAGTGGTGGCGCAGGAAGCGCACCATCGCGCCTCCCCCCAGCCCGACGATCAAGCACTTCTTCGGCGGGAACTGGAAGAAGAAGGAGGCGAACATCACCCGGGTGTAGGGGACCACCAGGCGCTCCGGGTGGTCGAGGTCCAGCGAGGTCTCCGTGACCTCCGCGCCCGTGTCCTTGACGAAGCAGAGCGAGCGCACCCGTCCCCGGTCCTTGATGCGGACGTGGGAGAAGGCGGTGTGCTCTTCGTGAACGAGCAGATCCTCCTCGGACGTGACGGAGCCCCCGCCCGCGTCCTCCCGCGATCCGCAGCCCGCAAGGAGCGCGAGCCCGAGCAGGAGCCAGGCGGTCACGGCGCGGTCTCTGTGCACTGCGTAACTCCAGGCGCCGGGGCGGCGCGGCCGGCGGAAGCTGCGCCATCTTAGCGCACCGCGGCGCGCGCCGGTGCTGGCCTGGCCGCCGCCCGCGGAGATAGGATGACGAGCAGCGCTGCCGGCTCGCGTGTCTCTCATGCCGCATTGCCTCGATCCAAGGGAGGACTTCATGCGCTCGCTCACAGGCGCGCTTCTCGCCGCCATGCTGGTCGCGGCTCTGGATGCGGATCTCGCTTCGCCGGCGGCCGCGCAGGAGGCGGCGGACGGCCGGGTTTCTCGCGACCTGGACGAGCTGCGCTTCGGCGTGCAGCTCGTGGGCCCCAGGCTCAGCCGTCACGACCTCGAGGGGCGGGTGGTCGTGCTCTACCACTGGTGCATCACCTGTCCCATCTCCACGGGCGCGTTCCCGTACATGAACCGCCTGGCCGAGCAGTACGCGGACCGGGGCGTGCTCGTGATCGGGTTCCAGGTCGCGCGCAATCCCGTGCTCGAGGAGAACAACGTGGTCTGGGCGCTGCACCACCTGCGGCCGAGCTTCCCGGTGGCGATGCTCGGCACGGAGTGGGAGTGGCCGGCGATGTACTTGCCGTGGGTGATCGTGTTCGACCACGAGGGCCGGAGGATCTACGGCGGCAACCTGC